>JAKZYH010000183.1:0-5921 GCA_047514575.1 Acidobacteriota bacterium
CAACCAGGTGGCGGCCATAGCTGCTTTTCAGCTCCTTCTCGGGTAGAGTGAAGGCCAGACCGTTGCTGGTTCGAAGCAATGGATCCACATCGGGGAAGGCGCTCTGAGCGAAGAGTGAGCCCAGTCCGGCGCCCAGGGAAACCTCGTCAAGATTATAGGAATTGAGTGTGCCTTCTCGAACCAGCCTTTGCCCGGTGGGGGCAAACTCGAGGAAAATGGGACTGATGAGAAAGCTTCCCCTGACGTCCGCCTGAAAGTTCGGCTCCAGGTTGATGGGGACAAAGGTGGGAAATACGTTGCGTGACTGGCTGGCGACCGCCCCCAGGTTGGCGTCGTAGAAAAAGCCCAAGCCGGCTCGCACTGCTGTCTTTCCGTCTCCCACGGGATCCCAGGCCAGACCGATCCGGGGAGCCAGGTTGTCTCTATCGGAATCATAGATCTTGTCCCGACCGTCCAAGAATCCCTGCAAGGCCCCGACGGTGGCGTTCCAGGCGTCATTGCCCTCCTCCATGATCGAATTCAAGAACTCGTCCGAGAACATCTCTTCGATCCTTCCGTTTTCGTCCACCGGAACCGTTTGAAACTCGTACCGCAGCCCTAGATTGATGGTCAGATTGGAGCCTATTCTCCAGGAATCCTGAAGAAAAGCCTCATACTGAGAAATCCTGAGCCCCAGCGTAGAGTCCGGAACGGGTCCGGTGGCGAGGGTCTGGAGGACGGCGGCGGGCGCGCCCAGGGCCGCTAGATCAGTTCCCCGCAGCAGCAGGTCCTCCGTCCGAAAGAGACAGCCAGGCTCGGCACCGCAATCCAGCGAATCAACCCTCCCGTTTGCAAAGAGATAGGCGGGCCGACTGTTGCGGTCCGCGAAACTGTTCAACTGGGAGAAGCGTACTTCGAATCCGGTCTGCAGGCTGTGAGACAAACCAATCCAGCTGAAGTTCTCGCCCAGCTGAAACGTATTGTCGACACGACCTTGGGGGAAGTTGTAAACGTCGACGCCGACGGTGCTGTAGGGGGAGATTGTCAGTTGACCTACCGGGCCAGTCGCTCCGAAGGGTCCGAAAGTGCCGTAGGATGTCTCGATCACCACAGGATCGGAACAAGCGGCGCAGGGAGATCCAAACAGAAGCGGGCTCCCTTTTTCGGGGGGAAACCGGAGACGGGTTCTCCCGAAGGAAAAACGCACGAAGTTGGCGGATCCGGTCCAGGTGGAATTCAGAAAAAGCGAGATGTTCTGGGTTCGGGTATCGGTAGCGACGGATGAGTTGATGGCGTCTCCGGTAAAGGGAATCAGCGTCTCGTCCTGGGTGAAGTTGTACCTTCCGCTGAAGCTGTGGATGGAGGAGAGAAGCCAGTCCAGCCTGCTCGAGAGAATCGATCCGTCGCCTTGGTGCAGCTTCGCTTGGGAGTAGGTGTGCGGCCCGAATGGTCCATCGTTGTTATTAGGAAGCGGATAGAGCCCGAAGACCCCTACTCCGGCTGCATCACTATAGGGAATCGGCACGAAGCGGTCTTGGAAAAAGGTCTCCAGCTCCCGGATCGGTATGAACCCTGGAATGCCGGAGGGCGAGTCGACACTGGAATTGATCCGGAGGCCGCGTTCGTTGGGCGCCCCGGCGCTTCCATCTGAGGGCACCGCGAAGTGTCCCAGCTGGGTGCCGCTGAATCGCTGGTGTTCGGCGGAGACGAAATAGAACAGTTTCCTCGGCAGGATCGGCCCTCCCAGGACTCCACCGTAGATCTGTTGGCTGAAATCGCGGCCGGAGTAGCGTCCTCCATCCAGGGCCCCCGAATTCTTGAGGTCGGAGAAACTGCGATCGAAGAAGCCTCCGGCGCCCAGAGCATCGTCGCTGAAGGCTCCATAGGCGCTTCCATGGTGCTCGCGCGTGCCGGACTGGGAGACGACGTTGACCATCGATCCCTGATTGCGACCGAATTCGCCCAGAAACCCGGCCGTTTGAATCTGAAAATCCTGGACGCTTTCGATCGTCTGCGGAGCCAGGGCGACGAAGCCCTGGCGCCGCATCCCAATGTCTTCGTCGTTGTTGTCCGATCCGTCGACCGTGAAATTGTTGCTGCGCCCTCGAAAGCCGTTCACCGAAAATTGCCCTGCTGGACCGACGCCAATGCCGACAGCGGGCCCCTGACCGGGAGAAAACGGGGGAGGGACGACCCCGTTTGCGAGCAGTGCCAGTTGGTCGAAACTCCGGAATCCTCGCAGAGGAAGATCCTGAATCAAGAATCGGTCCAGACTGAGCCGCAAGGTCCAGTCGAAGAGCGAAACCAGGGAGGGCTCTTCGATCACAGGTTGCACCTGAGGATCGGTCGCAGCGGGGGTGTTGTCGGTCGTGGGTTCGACCCGCTCCCCTTTCGATTCTCTGCTCTCCTGACGCTGCTGGGAGAAGGCGGGCGGCTGCGTCGCGAGGACCCCGAAGAGAATGGGGATCAGCGCAAGCCGTTGCAGCTGGACGAACATCGCGAGCTGAAGAACGCACTTCGATTCGTCCGTCGAAAACTGACCGAAGCGGAATGGGGGGCCGTCATCTGTGGGGGTGGTGGTCAAAGGACGTTTCCAGATCCGGGAGGCTATAAACTCAAAGTTAACGATGTTGTGGTCGGCAAGGAAGCCGTCCAAGATCTGTACGAACTCCTCAAGAAGCTCTCCGGGTCGTTGGGCGCATTCTGGACACGTTCTGTCCACCTGGGCCAAGAGGCGGCCCGCTATGGGCATTGTAAAGCAGTGGGTAGCGCCGGTCGAGGATGTTTTCGGCCTGGGTTGGATGGTGGCAAAGGACAGGTGCGAAAGAGGATCAACGGGACATTCCTTTTAGATTGTGTCCTGGGAGAAGGGCTAATCAATCGAAAATGGGCTGAAATGAGTGGGTAGGGAAATCGATGGGGAGCGAGAGGTGCGAGGTCGTGTGAGGGGAGCGGGAGTGGCAGCCAGAAGACGCAGCAGCGCCGCCCAGGCAGGGAAAAACAGGCACAAGGGTATTCGATTCCAACTCGAGAGCTAGAGTTCTTCAGTCGCCAGCCGGGGACCTTCTCCCAGAAAAGGGAGTCGCTGGAGGCTCGGACGGCTTGACCTTGCTCGGGCTAGAGCGAAGCCAGGATGGGGAGCCCTATATACAGGCTCCTCCCGAGTTTCTCCGAGTTGTTAGTAAAATGTTAGAAAATGGTCAATTATGAGAGTACATCGGAGCGCATAGTCGCCCTTAACCTATTGAAGTAAAATAGCTTGTTCGGTCTACCTCCAGATTTACTCCTTGGTGCTTGGAATTTGGGATTTGTTTCTATCTTGTCAGTAGTGTCCAATCATAAGTCGAATAGATTTAACTAGTTACGAGAACCCCCTTATGAGATTCCGTGTTCGAAGCTCTTAAGTAGTTGAATCATGGGGGCTTGCTTGAAAACAGTCAGGCTGGGAATCTGTAGGATTCTGTAGAATCTGAAGTCCGATTTGAGGCGCTTCGTTGAACGCCAAACTTCGTCGATTCCCACTCCCCTTGGGTTTACAAGGATTGATGCACGTGGTCGACGCATCTCAAAATCTCATCTCGAAAAGTATCGAAAAAATTGGATTTCGTTGTTAAACACTTTCTATCAGTTACTTAGAGTCTACTAATAGAGCAATGTTTGGACACTACTGGTACCTTGTATCTTGTACCTTCGACTTTCGAAGTTTCAGGCTAGAAGTTCTCGGGCCTTCGCGAAAACGGCTGAAAACATTTCCGGTGTCAGTCTTCCGGTCTGCGTGTTCTGTTGGCTGGGGTGGTAACAGCCAATCAAGGTGATCTTGTCTGCAATCTCGCAAGAGGTGAGGTGTCCGAAGGCGGGGAGTGGACGGGGTACTGAGACCCCCAGCTCTCGCAGCGCGAGAAGCAGACTGCGCCAGCCGATGCTTCCGAGCCCAACCGCAACTTTCACCCTTGTCAGTAGCTGCAACTCTCTCCTCAAATAGTGACGGCAGTTGGCCAGTTCATCGGTGGCGGGGCGGTTTTGAGGAGGCACACAGTGAATGGCGGCTGTGATGTAGGTTTCCTTCAGCCTAAGTCCATCCTCTCGGTGGAGGCTGGAAGGCTGATTGCAGAAGCCGAAGCGCCAGAGGGTTTCGAAGAGCAGATCGCCACTTTTATCGCCGGTGAACATACGCCCTGTCCGATTGGAACCGTGTGCGCCGGGGGCAAGTCCCACGATTAGCAGGCGAGCATCGGGTTCCCCCAGCGACGGCACTGGCTTTCCCCAATAGTCCCAATCCGCGTAGGCTCGTCTCTTTTTGGTCGCTACTTGCTGACGATAGAGGGAAAGGCGAGAGCAAATCTGGCAATCGACGATTTCACTCTGCAGGCCGTGATGCTTATCTGGTATACCTTGTCCCTTCCTTATGGTTCGCAATGGTTCGCAATCGCCTCCGCCGCAGTTCGTTGACAGGTTGGAGTTCGCTTCATAGAATGCGCCCGTGATTATGGATCAAGAAAAAAGCGCATGAAGCCGAAGCGTCTGGTGGTAGGCATCTCCGGAGCCTCCGCGCCGATCTATGGAATCCGGATCCTGGAAATGCTTCGAGAAGTTCCAGAAGTCGAGACCCATCTGGTCTGTACCGCAACCGTTGAGCGGACCGTTGCTCTCGAGACTGAGTATACGATTCAGCAGGTGCACGATCTGGCCGATGTCTTCTATCCGGGGGGAGACATGGCGGCAGCCATCTCCAGTGGATCTTTTCAAACCGTAGGGATGATTGTCGCTCCTTGCTCCATCAACACTCTTGCCTGTATTGCGTCTTCGATCACAAAGGATCTGCTGGCCCGAGCTGCAGACGTCACCTTGAAGGAGAAGCGTCCCCTCGTACTGTTGGTGCGCGAGACCCCTCTTCACCTCGGTCATCTCCGGCGCATGGTTGAGGTCACCGAAATGGGAGCGACTGTGGCTCCACCCATACCGTCATTCTACCAGCGTCCGAAGTCCGCGCAGGACATCGTAGATCACGGCGTAGGACGAGCACTCGACGTTCTGGGTCTCAATCTTTCGCAGGTCAGGCGTTGGTCCTCCCCGGAGTAAGGCTCTTTTCCAACTCTGAATAGTGACAAGCTCGAGCCCGGCCTTGGGACTTGGCCTGATAAAGGGCTTGGTCCGAGCACTGGAGCAGAGCGGCAAGCGAGTTGCAGTTCTGGGGAAAAGTGGCGCTTCCTATGCTGACCGAGAAGCGAGCGAGGGAAGTCCCCGGGAGGTCCCGGACGCTATCGAGGATTCGCTCACAGGTTCTTCTTGTCTGGGCGTAGTTCGTCTCCGGCAGGATGATCGAAAACTCATCTCCGCCCCAACGGGCCACCAGATCCATTCGACGGGTGATTGTCTCCAACAGGTTGGCCAGCCCTCGAAGGATCTCATCCCCGTGGGGATGGCCTTTGGTGTCATTGAGTCGCTTGAACTGGTCGACATCTATCATGACGATGCTCAAGTGGTAGTGGCGTCGGCGGGCACGGGAGAACTCCGCTTCCAGCCTCTCGTAGAAATGACGGTAGTTGGCGACTCCGGTGAGGCCGTCCGTGCGTGCCTGAAGCTCCATTTTCTCCAGTAGCTCGACGTATTGCAGGGCCAGAACCGAGTGATCGACGAGGAACTGGAACTTCTTCATCTGACTCTCGATCGGAGGGTTGGGCTCTCTAGAGAAGAGAGCCAGCACTCCGGAACTGCGAGACCCATCCTTCCAGGATTTGCCCATGTATTGGGAGTATTGGTACGCCGAACAGTCCGCTTTGCTGCTGAAGTCTGGATTCCGTGCAAGGTCGTGGGCGACGTAGACCTGGGACGTCTGGAAGCTATTAGCGTGAATGCTCTGGCTTATCTCGATTTCAGGCAGCTCAGGTCTGGAATCACTTTGGAGGATGCGTCGAGAAATAAGTCCCTCCTCAACTGTCAGC
>JAKZYH010000184.1:0-3418 GCA_047514575.1 Acidobacteriota bacterium
TCGTAGCGGCCTTGCTCGGCGTAGATCAGCCCCAGATGGTAGAAGGCCCTGGATGCACGAGGATTGTAAGCGATGGCTTTTTGAAGGAATTCTGGCGCCTTTTCGTAGTCGTCCTGTTCGGCGTAGATCAGCCCCAGATTGTAATAGACTCTGGATTGGCGCGGATCTAGAGCAAGCGCCTTCTCAGACTGCGCTATGGCCTCGGTGAAACGCCCCAGGCGAGCGTAGACCAGGGCCAGATTGTTGTGGGCTTGAAGGAAATCAGAGACCAATGCGACGGCCTTTTCATAGGCTTGGGCTGCCAGTACGTAGTGTTCTTCTTTCTGGTAGAGGCGCCCCATGTTGTAGTATGCTCCGGCAAAGTCGGGCTTGAGAGCAACGGCCTTCTGGTATTCGGCGAGTGCTTCGACCACCTGGTTCTGCTCTGCATAGGCCAGTCCCAAATTCACATGAGCTTCCACCAGGTCGGGTCTCAACTCGAGCGCCCGGTGGAAAGCCGCGAGGGCTTTGCGACCCAGACCTTGCCGCGCATAGGCCACCCCCAGTTTGTTGGCGGCCAGAGCATGGTTGGGGTCTAGCTCGACCGCCTGGCGCAGCAGAGAGACGGCCACCTCGAGCTCACCCCGAGCGAGCGAGCGACTTCCCTCGCGGTAGAGCGTTCGGGCCTGTTTCTGCTCCGCAGATGGCAGCGCGTCCTGGAGCAGACCAAAGTACACAACCGACAGAAGGAGGACCAGGCCTAAAAATACCGAGATCCAGGCTACTATAACCCTTCTGCGCGGCTCAGCCGTAGACCTTCCCATCCGCCTTCCTCATCGGCCGGCTTCTATCAGGCCAAAGCCCTCCCTGACCGCGATGGATTGATCGGCCGAAAGATTTACGAGAGTGTCTGTGATGCCGCTGGGCCAGCGGATTTCGATCCGATCCACCTTGCTTCTATCCCCCAGTCCAAACGATGCGCGGAGATCGTTCTGGCAATACAAGCTGGAGCCACTCCTGACTTCCCGGAGCTGGATCAAATTCCCCGAGATCGCCTCAATGCGGGCGCCAATCCCATCCCTGTTGCTGCGGACCCCCTCGGTTTTGATCCGCAGCCAGTGACCCCGATTCCCGCCGTCGTTGCGCAGCAGCGTAGCCGAATCATTGCAATTGACCACGAGGATGTCCACATCGCCGTCGTTGTCGTAATCCCCGAATGCCGTCCCCCGGCTGGACTTCGCCACAGCCAGTCCTCCCCCGGCAACGGCAGAAACGTCGGTGAAGGTATACGTGTCCATTTTCCCGGGACCGCTGTTTCTGAAGAGAAAGTTGCGCTGGGGATAGGAGGTGCTGGTGTCGAACAGTTTCACGTTGTCCAGGACATGGCCTGCAGCGATAAAGAGATCCAGTCCCCCATCGTTGTCGTAGTCCAGAAAGCCCACTCCCCATCCAACGTAAGCCCGCGTCGCTGCTCCTATGCCGGAAGTTGCTGATTCATCCGAAAAAAAGCCATCCCCGGTATTGCGGTAGAGCCTGGTAGCTTCTCCCTGGAAATTCGGGACGATGAGATCTATGTACCCATCGCGATCATAGTCCCCGAAGTCAGCGCCCATACTCGACTCCATTTTGCCATCCTCGCTGTAAGCAACCCCTGTTAGAAGCCCCACATCAGTGAACGTGCCATCGCCGTTGTTGCGATACAGAACATTGGTGGCTTTTGCAAGACTCGTCCCGGCCAGATCATGCCCATTTACCATGTAGATGTCCAGATATCCGTCGCTGTTATAGTCGAGAAAGGCGCACCCTGGACCCATCGTTTCTATGAAGTATCTCTTTCCGGTTGCGCCGTTTACATGCCGGAAGGAGATTCCTGCTCGAGCTGTTACGTCGGTGAATTGCACCGTATTTTCGCCCCTGGCCACACAGGCCAGTGCAACGACCAGAAGGGCCAATGCCCTAGCGCATTGACGGTCCATAATCCCTTTGGAAAGAAAAAGTGTTGCGGAAACCCGTGCGGCTCAACCTAGCGACTGATGACAGCACGGCGGGCAACCAGCGACCTGACGCCGGAGTAGATTATTCCTCGATACTCTCAAAGATGAATGGATAAACCACGTCTACATCGGTGAGGGGAGGTCTCGTTCGGGGTCGAGCAGCCGGCCCAGCTCCGCGTTCCTCTTCGCCCGGCAGGC
The DNA here is from genome assembly GCA_047514575.1 of Acidobacteriota bacterium. Lineage (GTDB taxonomy): Bacteria > Acidobacteriota > UBA6911 > RPQK01 > JAJDTT01 > CAUZIZ01. The sequence continues at coordinate 2,172 of JAKZYH010000184.1, forward strand.
CAAGCGTTTCTCGCGCCCCTACCTCCTCGATAAACTGGCCAGCCGGGCTAAACCGCCACCGCGCTACCTCGTCCACGATACATTCTTCCACAGCCTTGCTCGCCACCGTCGATTTAGCAACACCTACCCCTTCTACAAGTCCGTTAACCCGAATAATAAACCGGACCACAACTTCCCCTGCAATAGCTTCGCCTTTGTCAAACTGCGCTCGAAAACAACGGTTCAGATCCCGGATGTTTTGACTCACCACAGAATTGAGGGCAGCCGCATTCCTCGCGACGTCTCCCGGCTGGTTGCCTTTGAGCTGAAGTGGGCCCTGGATTACCACCCGCACGGTCTCTAAAGCCTGCTCCTCTTCTTCCGCCTTCTCGACCAACTGATGGGTAATAGTACGGCGGAGATCGAAAGGGATATCGACTGTTGCAATAGGCTTACCTGCCGTATCGAACTTGTAGGCGACATTTTTGAAGATTAGACGGACGTTTCCCACTTCGGGATGAAGAGACTCGAAGACGAGCAATCCACTGTAGCTTTCTCCCTTGAAGATGAGTTCGTCCTCTCCGTAGATAGTACCCCGTACAATGCCAATCCGTTTGGAGAACCGATGGTGCTCATTCCCGCTGATGCCTCGCAATACTCGATAATATCCTTCCAGGCTCTTGCGCTGGGCTCTGGGAGAGACCGTATACGACTCCAGGAGTTCCCCGCGGTCTGTCAGCAGAATCGCTTGCAGAGGATCTAGCAACATCTTCGGGTAGGTGTAGTTGAAAACCGAGACCCTGAAGACCGTAAAGCGATTGGGGGTGTACCCCAGGTTCGGATCGACCCAGTCACCGTAGGTGTAGGAATTTGTGGAGATTTTTCCCCCTTTCGAATCGTCGGGAAACATCTGGTTGAGGGTCTTGTCGTCGAGATACTGGACATCGATCCTCAGACCTTCCAGGCCATAATAGGAGACTACTCCCTCATCGCCTGCGGAGTAGACTTCGCTCTTCTTCTCTTTCGGGATGAGGTCTGAGCTATATTCGATCTTCGGCAGATGGAAGCACCCGCTCAAAAAGCTCAGGGCGAGGAAGGCACCAAAGCTCACGAGGTAATTTAAGGACACGTGATGTGTGACTTTTACCATTGGACGAGTCCGTCCAAGTCCAGCGGTTTTCGTTTGAGGCGTATATTGAGCCATACGCAGATCGAATGGGTGAGTATTGGTCCATAGGCTCTGCAAATGCCACGCATCGCGGACTTTG
>JAKZYH010000185.1:0-3678 GCA_047514575.1 Acidobacteriota bacterium
CTTTCATGCGGTGTGTACTCCTTCCTTTATCGGCCTTCCGGCCCTGGGTTTAGGTCAACCCGGAAGGATACTCACCGCCTCTGCTATTTACACACCTTTTGATGGTAGCTCGCGTTGCCGTCAAGACCAGCCCTGTGAAAAGCCCTAAGATCAAAGCGATGTGGCAGGGCAGCATCGACAAGCCTATCGGCTCCGTTTCGCGGGTTCCAAGCTGCATAGTCATGGCATTGCTCCCCTCGGTGCTAGACGAGAGTTTTCGTTGTAAGTCTGACCAGGCGGGACGCCCGGATGACTGTCACAAAATGTTATTTCGATATCCAGCACCCTAGGAATTTCCGTTTCGACGGATCCTTCAGATTTCAGGTTCGGTGTTCGAGCCGGGCAGCTAGAAGTCCTGGAACAGAGCCCCGGCAACCCAATCGTTGAGCCCGGCGGCAGTGCGCGCTAAGCCCCCGCCGATGGTGGAGTTATTGCCTTCAGCCCGGTTCAACGAGCCTCCGTTAACGCTTGAAGACTCGCCATTGGCCTCGCTGGCATTGCCCCCGTTTACGCTCGCAAAATTGCCGTTAGCCGTGTTGCCAATACCTCCGCTCACCTTGGCAAAGGCACCAGCAGCGTTGCCGCTGGTGCCACCGAACACACTGGCACCCTCACCGGAAGCCAGGTTTCCCCCTCCCCCGCCGACATGGGAACCGTTGCCGGTCGCCTCGTTGCCGGTGCCACCGGCGATGCTTGAAAGCGGGGCTCTGGCGTCGTTGCCTCCGCCTCCTGCGATGCTGGATTGTAGGCCAATAGCCTTGTTACCAAAGCCTCCGGTGACAGAGGAAGCAGTTCCACTAGCTGTGTTGTTCGAGCCTCCAGTAACGCTGGCGTTGGCGCCGTCAATCGTGTTTCCTTGCCCGGCCACGAAGCCCCCAAAACTGGGATACTGATGATTTTTTCCGACCACGAGATTGTGCGAGCCTGATCGAGCACCCGCTGGCAGAGCCCCCGGGTCGTATTCGTTGTATCCGATAATCAGGTTGCCCAGGCCACTGAGGGTTCCGCCATCATCCGTGCTTCCCGCACCACTCCTGATGACTACATTGACGCCTTCGAAGAACACCTTGGGCGTAGTAAGGCCGAGTCCGGCCGGACTGCTTCCCCCACTGGCACTGGATTGGGGTACGACGGGGTATTCAACACCCATGTAACTGGCTATTTCGCACACCCTCTGAAGGTCGCATGCCTGCTGCAGCTCCACGTCGCTGATCGCCGCCAACCGCCTTTCAAGACTCGAGATGGTGGCTTCGGCAGCTGCGAGACGGGACTCCAGCGGTCCCTCCGGAGAATACTTTGCCCCGACAAAGAGAGCTACCACCGCGATTCCGATCGTTGCAGTAATCTGTGCTCGATGCATTGAACTAGCCTCCTCGAGAATTATGCTTGGCACCTGGCAGGTGCGAGACGTTCCAAAGTCTCCTTTGTTTAACCAGAGATCCCGGCTCCAGCAAGGGAACTACGGAGTGGAGACCGCGGCACGCAGTATGGACCGCGGTTAAAAGATGGCCGGGATAGGGGGGATTGAAACAATGACCTCAGACTAAACCTCTCCTCTTCCACGGGCTCCTTCCTGACAAAAGAAAAGAACGCCCCTCTTTTGGCACACCCACCAGCCCCTGTCAAGTCCGAGACAACTAGGATTCAGCGCCTGGAGTCGTAGAGATCATGAATCTGACGGACCGCCTTTTTCCAGCTGAAGCGGCGGCCCTGGTCCCGACATGCCTGCCTCAATTCTGCTCTTCGAGCTGGGTTTTCGTAGACTCGACCGAAGGCCTCCACGATGCTATGGGTCTCTTCGGGATCGAAGTATTCCGCCGCTTCCCCAGCTACCTCGGGTATCGACGAACTCCGACTTGCCAGGACCGTTGCCTCACACCGAATCGCTTCCAGCACGGGGAGGCCGAACCCCTCATACAAGGAGGGAAAAATGAACAGGTCGCAGGCGCTGTAGAAATGGGGAAGCAAGCGATCGGGAACGTATCCAGGAAAGCTGATGAACGGTCCCGTCTTCTCCCTGTCGATCTGTTGCCGCAGCAGACGGACCTCCTCGATATCCCAGTGGAATGTCTCGCCGGCTAGTACCAGCTTACCTGGGTATCCGAGATCGAGGATTCCTCGAAAGGCCGTCAGGAGCCGGGGCAGGTTCTTACGCGAGTCGCTGCCACCGACGTAGAACAGGAAGGGATGATCAATTGAGAATTCGCGCTCCAGGATGGCCTCGGATTCGCTTTGGGCTCTGGGGCTGAAGGTGGGATCACAGCAGGGATAGACGACTTTGACGGTTTCCTCAGTGCGATCGAGCCTCTCACATATGTCCTTTTGCGAATGTTTGGAGTCGGTGATGACCAAGTCTGCTTGCCTCATGCGTCCCCAGGCCCAACGGAGTGCTCTGACGTAGTCCCAGGGCATCCAGCGCTGGGTGTCCTTCCAGAAGATGAACGGGATCAGATCGTGCACATGAGCCCACACCTCACATTCCTTCACTTTCGGAATAGAGGTGATCTCGGTTGCGTGGAACAGATCCAGTCGACCTCGGGCGAGCGAGCGACTGAGGAAGAGGCGATCCAGCATCCAATTCAAACGGGTTGCCTGTGTCAACTCCGGTAGGCCGACGTGAGTCCAGTGTCGATTACCCGCGAGAGCAGGTGGACGGCCCCGAGCATGGTAGAACACAAACTCATGCTCGGAAGGACTCCTGAGCAGCTCCTCCGCTAGCCAGAGAGTATACTTCCCGATGCCGCGACGGCGTGAGTTCTTACGGGAGGTGGGCCGAAGATCGAATCCGATTTTCATACGGGCAAGCCGCATTCATCAGGAACGTTCCGACGTTCAGTTCACCAGGAACGTTCCGACGTTCAGACAGATTGTACAAGTTTCAGGCGACTCCCACCCCAACAGTGCTGGCTCCATTCGAGAACATCGATGGCACAGTATCTGCTGTAGGATGGGCACTCTTGCCCGTCTGGAAGGGCGACGGGCAAGAGTGCCCGTCCTACCGACAGTCAAGGTTGGCTAGATGGAGGCTCGCGTCTGTCCCCTGGGAGAATAGGTACCAAGCTCCCAATTCTCTATTCTAGCGTCGGGAACTCGCTGGTTGGAAAAATGTCTACCGTCGCAGAACGCAGCTGGGCAAGCATTCCGCCATCAACTACGAGGCGCTGGCCGGTGATATAGCGAGCATCGTCAGAGGCAAGAAAGACGGCGGCACCGGTCATGTCATCCGGTTCCCCGATCCGGCCCAGCGGGATATTCACGCCTCGCAGTTTTCGCTCTTCCAGATTGTAGCCATGGGTATCAATCGATCCCGGCACGAGTGCATTCACGCGAACCCCATACGGCCCCAGATCAAGGGACATCGCACGGGTCATCGCTTCGATTCCCCCTTTTGTCGTGTCGTAGGCAACAAAGGCGCGATGTGCCCTGCTCGCTCCCCCAGACGACAGGTTGATAATTGATCCCTTGCCCTGATGGGCCATGATCTGCGCCGCCCGTAACCCGCACAGGAAGCTTCCCGTTAGATTGACCGCGATGAAACCATCCCACCACTGCTTGTCAGCTTCGAGAAAATGTCTGTTAGGAGCGACTCGAGCTGCGTTGTTTACCAGAACATCCAGAGTGCCATAGTGGGCGAGAACC
>JAKZYH010000186.1:0-3631 GCA_047514575.1 Acidobacteriota bacterium
CGCAATCCGACGCGTTTTAGCCGACTTATGCCCTTCGCCAAGCCTTATCTCGCCCAAAAGCGCCACTCGCTACGATTCGGACCCGGCTAACCTATTGTCAATAAAGGATAATGGTTCGCTCTAAAAGAGCCGCACCCAAATGATTTCAGGCAGGATGCGACGCAGTTCTTTCGGAAGTCGGTCCATGACGCCCTGGATCAATCGTTCCAATTCAACCTCATTTAGGGTGGCAGATCCCGTCGCGGAGGAGGGCGGGGGTTGTTGTCGCCTCACCTTCCTGGCGAGGAAGTTGCCGTCAGGACGACACTGAGAGGGATTCAGGGTCAGGAGTCGGACAGTTGGTTCGGAAGTCGTGCGAAGGTTGCCGGGGTCCTCAGTGGACTGATTCGATCCCGGGGTAGGAGTCGGCTCGGATGGCGTCGGGATCAGGAGGGTCTTGATACGAGCTACCAACTCGGAGGTCTCGAAGGGTTTGATCAGGCAGCCGTCAAAGCCGTTCTGCTGAGCCCTGTTTTCGTCGAACGGCTCGTGGGCTCGGCCCAGTAGAAGCACCCGGACGTGTGAGAGGGTCGGGTCTTGTTTGATCCGTCGACAGAGCTCATATCCGTCCAACTGGGGAAGCGAGAGCCTTGCCAGGACGACGTCGGTCGGTTGCTGCTGGACGTGGCGGAGCGCCGAATCGCCATCGTCAAAGGTGTGTACCCGTATAGCAGGTTCTTCGACGAACGAAAGGCGGACCAGCGTTTGGGTGGTTTTGCTGTCGTCTGCTAGAACCAGGTGGTGCATGCTGTGTTACAGCGTACTAGGTCACTTCGGCTCAACGTCCTTCGTCGGTTCGCCGTTCCCGCCGAGTTCCTCCAGCTTACGTTGTTCCGCCCGTCTGCGCGCGACCTCGTAGGGGTCTTCGCCTCCGGTAAAGACCTCGATGACACTGCGGACTGGAGCCGTTATCGAAAAACCTTCTTCTTCCCGGCGATTGGACTCGTTCTTGGCCGCCTTTGCCTGGTCTACTACGGGTACTGGCTTTTCAAGCAAGACCAACTTCTCCTTGGCGTCCTCAAAGTAATCACTGAAGGGAAACTCTCCCGCCACCCGGCTGTAGTAGACTGAAGCCTCTTCGATTCGTCCCTGATTTTCTAGCGATTTTCCCAGCTTAAAGAGACTTTCGTCCATGGCGCTGAAGTTGGTGTACCTTTCCAGAATCTCCTTGTATCGACTCTCCGAAGCCAGGAAGCCCCTGCGATCAAAGTAGAAATTCGCAACTCCTTGAATCCCGCTGGCAAGGGTTTCTTGCACCTCTATGAGGAATTCCCTCGACGTGGGCGCTAGTTCGCTGTCTGGGAAATCTTCGAGGAACTTCTTCAACTCGACTTCTGCCTTTTGGGCATAAGTGGGGTCTCGATCGTGAGGCTTCATCAATCTGACGTTGATGGCCGCGATCTTCATCTGTGCGTCATCCGCCATCTCGTGAGTGGGATAGAAAATGATGAAGTCCTTGTACTGGGCTTCTGACTGCAGCAGATTATCCTTCCCTGCTTCTTCGTAGTACGAGTCCGCGATCGAGAGGAAGGAAACGGGTGTGTACTCGCTGTCGGGATAGGTATTGATCAAGGTCTGGAAGGACAAACGGGACTTGATGTACTGATTCTTTTCGAAGAACTTCATCCCGTTCTCGAACAGGACCTTGTCGGGAGCCACGGCCCCCTCCTGTAGTCCTGCGCTCTTCTGGCCGCAGCCAGCAAGAACGCCGACTGCCACTAATACCAAGCATATCTTGCTAATCAATCGCATGGTCTTTGCCACATTAAGGGTTGTTTTCCGCCTGATCCGCGATCTGCTGCATTCGACGAAAGGTCTCGGCAGGAGAGGGACTGCCGAAGATCGCCGATCCGGCGACGACAATATCCACCCCAGAGCGTACGGCCTCTTCTGTGTTCTCGAGTCCCATGCCGCCATCGATCTCAATTTTCACATCGAGGCCACATGCCTCGATCAAAAGCCTCAATTTTCTCACTTTTCCCAAGCTGTTGGCAATGAAATCTTGGCCACCAAAGCCGGGATTCACTGACATAACGAGGACGTGATGGCATTTGGGTAGAATCTCCTCCAACAGGCTGACCGGCGTGTGGGGGTTGACCACTACCCCTGGGTGCACCCCACCTTCCCGAATCTGATCTATTAGACGGTCCAAATGGCTGACAGTTTCATAATGAATGCTCAAGTAGTCGGCACCAGCTTCGATAAAGGTCTCGATTAGAGCCTCTGGATTGGAAATCATCAAGTGAACGTCCAGGATCAGTTTGGTGTGTTTGCGGATGGCTTTGATCACCGGGGGCCCGATGCTGAGGTTGGGTACGAAGTTCCCATCCATGACGTCCAGGTGCAGCAGTTGGGCCCCGGCGGTCTCCATCGAGTCGATATCTTCGCCCAGGGAGACAAAGTTAGCGGCCAGAAGCGATGGTGCAATACGGGCCATCAGCGTGCCACCTCTAGATGGATCGAGTCATCTTCCTCAAGGACGTGGCCCGGCTCCGGGAATTGACGCACCACGACTCCCCTGCGGACCTTGGCATTTCTAGTGTACTGAATCTTCCCTACCTTGAAACCCTGTTTTTCGAAGAACATGAGCACTCGATTCAGGCTCTGACCCGCCACGTCCACCATGATGTATCGCTTTGGCTGCTTGCGGGCGACCAGGATATCAATCTCGGCATCCGTGATCTCCTGGGTATTGGGGGCGGGGAACTGATTGATCACTTGTTCCGACTCTATCTGGGGCAGCGAAACTCTACTGATGTCACCCAGCCTGTAGCCCGACTGACGCGCAAGATGCATGGCGACTCTTTCCGATTCACCCAGTAACTTCGGCACTGGATCCCGCTGTTTTCCCAGGCTAACCAAGACCTGTACTTCTCGATTCGCCTTGATTAGAACTCCAGTGCCAGGCAATTGATAGACGATGGTTCCTTTGGGAATCTCAGGGTCGTAGCGCTTACCCGTCAGCGCGAGCCTGAGATTGACAGCTTTCAGTAGCCGCGATGCCTCTTCCAAGTCGGAGCCCACCAGGGTTGGGACGGCAACCTCTTGGGCTCGAACCACGAGTCGCATGCTCACAACAGCGCTGACGAGAAAGATGACGAATAGGACTCCGGTCAGAAGGATCAGCTTGCCGAAATTCAGAAATGAACTTCGGCGTCGCCCCTTAGCCATCATTCTCGCCTTCGCACCCGCCGTCGTACCCAAACTTCTGGATTCGCTCCCCAGCGGCGAGCGCTCGCCTCGCATTATCAGAATGAACCCAGGATTTACCTAAGGGTTCGGTCAAGAATAACTTCACATTCTCGCGCTCATCTTTACCCCCATCTTCGGCCGCTCCTCAATCGCGAAATCCTCAACGTAGACCGGGCTACGCCTGCGGTTTCGCTCAATCGTTCGCGACCAAATCTGGTGCAAATCTGAGCACGAACTCTGCGAACTTATTCTTGACCGAACCCACTAGTGTCCGGTTTGATGTTGTTGATTCCAAAGGACTTAAAGCTCGCTTAACTGTAAGATTATAATCACTCTACTCCTATCCCCCTACAAACAAAGGCTTTAGCCGTCTTCCGAACAAGTTCCGCTGTCTCCACTT
>JAKZYH010000187.1:0-2750 GCA_047514575.1 Acidobacteriota bacterium
TGGAATGGCCATCGGTGAGGATTCTCCACAATCTCTGTCCCCTGGCTGGACGTCGGCCCTGAAGGGCACCCTGAGGAGCCGGATGTGGGAAAGCCGCTTGTCCGGTTCTGAGAGGGGCGTGGGTGGCAATCGGCTCACCTGCCTTTCTATGGTGGAACTGTGAACCCACCTCGCAACCGAAAGGGCGAGACTGGAAACCCTCCACCTACCGAAGCACAGGATGCTGAGAGCACCCCGCCTACTCGACTAGAGACTTTACCCCAGGGTAGCTCGCATCGCATTGTAACGCTGGTCTGCGCGCAATTGTCGGCATCAGGTAGGAGATGGTGCTCAGGAGGGTGGCAAACAGGGAGACCCCCACCAGCATAGGGTTCATCTTCCCGCTGCCTACGAAATATTCTCGGACATCCTTCTGCTTGCGGCTGTAGTAGTAGCCGAGACCGATGGTGGCGAAAGCGTAGACCAGGATAATGGCCCAGTCCACCATTCCCAGGCCGCTCTGGCTCACCGTTGGGTTCTCCATGATCCTTGCCTCAAACGCCAGAATACGTCCCCTGCTATTCCGGCACAATGGCGAAAGGTGTAGGTGGCTGAGACCGGCCGACCGCCCGGCATCTTCGTCTCCTGGCTTGCCGAACCGATTTAGCCGATGCTATGGTGCGTACCAAGGCCCGTCCGGCTGAAGCTATCCTCCATGGAGCGGACTTGTTCTCGCTGAAATACCGAATCGATGACGCTGTTTGCGCACCGGTCATCAAGGAGTGCCGGACGCGTTTAGGAAGAGGAGCTAACGATGATGTCCAGTTCCCGAGTAACGGTTTTGTTTCTGGTTCTCGCTCTCGGCCAGGAGGTGCTGCCGAAGAGTCTGAAATCTCCGGTCGATCTGAAGCCGTATTCGCTGAGGCAGGAGGAGCATGGGGTAGCCCCGGCTAACTTCCAGCTGGGCTTTTTCGGAGACGCCAGTCATAGGCTCCAGTTCCAGTTCGGCACGATGGAAGCCGTCGAGGTGGAGGTCTCGTTGGGGTTTCCCGAAGGGGGTGCGCGGACGCTCAGACAACGACTCGAGCCTGGACCGAAAGACAACCAGGTCAGCTTTGATCTGGGCCCGCTGCTGGCACACGGTCCCTACCGGCCCCTTCCCGCCAGCGCCAGAAAGGGTCCCCCGAAACGAGGTTATCTTCCCACCGGCTGGTGGATGGATACCCACGATCCAGGGAATTATCTACTGACCGTGAAGGGAAGACGCGTTCAGGACGGCCAGATCGTTTTTACTACAGATCTACGACTTCCAGTCCAGACCTGGGTAGGGGCGGACCTGGATCGCCTGGCCTATATTGATGACGACTCGGCTGAGGTGGAGCTCTGGCTCAAGAAGGGTGCTCCGGTCCAGGAACTGCCGGTCGAGGTGGATCTGGTGGAGGCCAAGACAGGGCGTCCCCGGTCGTCCGTCAGTCGGCGCACACTCACCCAGGACAGGACGCGGGTTTCTTTTGATCTTCATGGTCTGGAGCAGTCCACCTACCATGTCCGGGTTCGACCTCGGATCGACGGGCATCTCTGGGACGATGGAGTCCGCCGGGCCCTCTATCTTTATCGCAACGGCCCGCCTCCAAAACCAGAGCCGCCCATCCAGATCCCGGTGGCTCCTCAGCTCTTCGTGGACGACTTCCTGATCGAGAATCAGACCCATCTCCAGAGAGTCTTCCATCCGGCCCGCAAGCTCAGCTCCCAGCCCATGATTCGACCCGACCGGCCCTGGGAGGGGCACTCCGTCATGCTGCCACAGGGTTCCTCCTACGCCTTCAACCGAGACAAAGGGCGCTACGAGCTGGAGTACAGGAGCCAGACCTCCTACAGCATGCTGGCCATCTCCACCGATCTGATCCACTGGACTAAACCCGACCTGGGCCTGGTGGACTTCGAGGGCTCCCGGGCCAACAACATCCTGGCGAAGCTGCCCCCCAGGGGCGGCGTGGAAGAGGGAGGAGTCTTTGGAGGCACCTGGGACTATCGCACCCGGGGAGTGCCCGATCTGCGGACAGCCACCCTGGTGGGCAGTCCCGAGGCTCGGAATATGCAGTTTCAGCGGGGCACCTATCTGATGGTGCGGGACCCCCAGGGGATCCGCTACCTCACCTCTGAGCGTCCCTTCATGCGTCTGCACTTGCAGCTGGAGACTTTGGACAGCCCCACCGACAACCTGGGTCCTTACTTCTACGACGAGCGAACGGGTGAGCTGGTCCTGTACTTCGCCGCCCATCCCCCCGCCATGGGGAAGTTCCTGGTGCGCTATGACAACAAGTGGGCCGCGTCCCGCAACCTGGGGCGACTGACGACCCGAGACGGAGTGAACTGGAGCCGCAGCTACATCTGGGCACCGCCGCGGGAGCACCCCAAGCACCAGAGCTACGGGATGCAGAGGATAAAGCGGATCGGAGATCTCTACATCGGCTTCTTTCCCCTTTACGACTGCGGTGCCCAACAGATGGCGATTCACTTGTGGGTCAGCCGCAACGGGATCCACTGGGAGGATCTGGGGGGAGACCAGGCCTGGATTCCCAACGGCCCCGACGGCAGCTACGACTACGGGATCGTCTATCTCTTCGAAGAAGCACAGACGGAAGGCGACCGAACCCTGGCCTTCTACCACGGCACCAACACCCTGCACGTCAACGCCTGGCTACGGGACAAGCTGGCGGGCAACCGCCATAGGCCTGCAATTCCCGAATCCGAGATCTTCGACGACGAAC
>JAKZYH010000188.1:0-9737 GCA_047514575.1 Acidobacteriota bacterium
CTTACACCGAAGGTGTTACTGCGCGTAGCCCAGGGTTGCAATGCGAAGCGAGCTACCCTGGGTCCAGATCGCAAAGTGCCCTTACCCCAACGGGGTTATTGCCGACCGGCAACGTGTTGGCAACAACGCCTTCAGCGTAGAAAAGACAGGCGACTCTAACCCAGGGTAGCTCGCTTCGCATTGCAACCCTGGGCTACGCGCAATAACACCTTCGGCGTAGAGGAGGGGCTCCGGTTGGGAGAAGAAGTTTCTTTCCGGTACGGTCCGGCGGTCTGCAGCCGGAGGCAGGACTTACCTGAAACTTAACTTGCTGTTTTCGACAGAAAAACGGCGTAACCCATTGATTTATAGTTGGATAGAGAATTATCCAAGCAATTTTCTGAAAACCAGTTAGAAATTCCTTCAGAAATGTCCTACGCCGAACCTGAACTTCTCTTCTTGAATGGAGTCAGCTAGGCGTCGCGCCAATCGAAGACCACGTTCATCATGGTCTTGTCGCGGCGAAGGGCCATCTCGTAGGGTTCTTTGATCTGGGTATAGTGTAGACGGTGTGTGACCAGGCGCTTGGGCTCCAGCAGCCCCTGTGCCATGAGTGAAAAAAGGTGGGGACGGTGTCTCGTCTGGCCAGTCTCGGGGCTCAGGGCAGGGTAAAGGTCCGGATCCGTGTGGCAGACGGCGATCAGGCTGATTCCCTTGCTGTAGAAATATTCCATTGCCAATGGGTTGAAATCGAGCTCCTCCTCGCCCCGACCTGATAGGCAGACGATCGCAACTCGCCCGTTCGGTCTCACAATCTCGACGGCGGTGCGATAAGCAGGCCAGGGGTTGGCGGTAAGAATCACCAGATCGATCCCTCGCCCTTCAGTAAACCCGTCGAGCTTACTTTCCAAGCCGGGATCGTCGCTGCGAAAAAGGCCGTGTGCGCCCATTCTTTCGGCCATTTCCAGGCGTAGGTCGCTGTTGCCGATGGCGGCGATGCGGCCGCCGTAAAGGGGACCAACCGCGACGGCACCAAGCCCCAGAGTCCCCAGACCCACGACCGCAACGTTCTCGCCTGGGCGGAAAGTAGCCTTGTGATAGCAGTGCGCACTCAGGGAATAGAGGTTGCCAAAGACTGCATCCTCGGGATGGACACCGGCAGGCACTTTCACCAAATCCGGGGTAACTTTCGCCACATACTCAGACTGGTGATGCATCGAAGACAGAACTGTGTCTCCGACCTCGAAATCCTTGACCTCCGAGCCAACTCCCTCGATGGTGCCCAGATTACTGTCTCCGACCCAGCGCGGATAACCCGGTGCTCCGGGCACCTGCTCCGCTCCCTCGAAATTACCGCGATCCGTGCCGATCTTGAATCCGGTGATCTGAGTGTGTACCCAAATCTCATCCGGCTCCAGGTTCGAAGAATCTAGCGGTCGCTCCTCCATCCGTAGGTCCGAAGGCCCGTACAGAATCGCTATCTTCATCTTCTTCTCTAGTCTCCCGGCATATCAGAGCAGGAGACGGTCTATCCCCAAAGCACACCGATACGGGTGGTGCGGAACTGCACCGGCTCGGAGATCTTCTGATTTCAGAGATGATTCAGGGTAAACAGGTTCCCTGTCTATATTTCTTCAATACTAGTCAGGGTAATGAGTTTCTGGTCGCCTTGTTGCTCTACGGTCCCCGTAGCTCTGACAGACTTGGAGCCCTGACACACATGGGATCCGTGGAAGTCGCTGGCAACCGAGTTCTGCACCACCTTGTAGACGGTCTCAGCGGTACCTTCGGTCACGACAATCACGGCCTCGCAACTAGAACTCTCTCCTCGCGAGCACTTGTTGCATACGTCCTGGCCCTCTATGGTCACTTCTCCCGAGAAAACGAACGGAACCGCAAGGAACGCCACGCACACGATCGCAAACACTGATCTCTTCATGTCATCCTCCTAAATATAAGAGACACACTACTCGGAGAGTTTAGGACAAAGCCGGCAGGAATGACAACTTTCTGGTTGAGATTCGGGACCAGGGCCCTGCCTACCTGGCAGCCCTCAACCCACTCGTCGTATGCTCGATGCTTCGATGGTGGGCAGCGAGAACATCCAGCCCGAAGTCTCCCTCCCAGTCACGCCAGACCGAGTGGCTGTGGTTCCCCTGATTCTGAGTGTTGTCGTACTCGATGAGGAACTCCGGGGTCTGGACACGATAGTACACACCCTTTCCTGGCTCGGTTCTTCCAGTCCAGGCGAAAAGGATCTTCTCTCGCGGGGCGGCATCGAAGCTCTTCATCCGTTGGTCTTTAACGGTAGCCGATCCGTTGCCCGCATACTCGGCTACCAACGACCGAAGCAGCACGAAACTCGAGGAACCGAGTTCCGAGGCAGACAGCCCGAGCGGCTCATTCTCCAGCCTGGCTCGGCGATCCGCGAAGGTCAGGATGTCGGGATAGGCCACATCCTGCAAAACCGCTCGATCCCGCTGTTTAGCGGTGAGCGAGGCCACCAGTTCTCGGGCGAGCTCGTCTTCTCGTGCGAGCACCCTCATCCCCTTTTCGGGTCCTTTCAGGACGGTGTCGGGATTGGCGCCATAGAAAGCCGGGCTAGCCGATACCAGCTTTCCGTTCTTGACGGTGAAGTTCAGGGAAAGATGATGGCCTTCGAAACGCCAGCCCCAGGCACCCGCCGCCGACGGTTTGCCGAAGATGCTGAAGTAGTAGGCCTCCCGGTCCCGGTGTCCAGAGGTATCTTCCTCGAGGATGCGTAGGAGGTCCTCCAGCTTCATGACGCCCTTGGCCTTGGCGAGACCCTGGGTGCTGAGTCCTGATCGCAGCAGGTCTTCCGCTAGTTTGTCCTGTTCGTCGTTCAGGAATTTGTAGCTGACTCCCATGCGGGCATGACCGTAGGCAGCTTCGATCATGGAATCGGGGAAATAATGCCAGTGGAAACGGTGCTCGGCATCGAAGGGCGTCACCGCAACTGCCTTCTGCATGGCCGAAAGCGAATCTAAGAAACGCGTGGCCGCCCCCACCACATCGGTGCCCTCGCCGGGAGGCCGGGAGGCAAACATTAGAGAGGCAGCACCCAGGAACAAGATAAGTATTCTGATTTTCATCTGGTTACTCCAACAGCGACCGATTATAGCGACTTTGCGCACCCTATACCAAGCTCCAAGATACAAGGTACAAGACACAAACAAATCTCAAGCACCAAAACACAGAATTCCCAACGGGATTGTAGTCAGTCCAAGACCGCGGCAAGGGCTGCTCTCGAATATTGTCAAGATTCGCAGCTTGAGATTTGGAGCTTGGAATTTGTATCTTGTATCTTGGGATTTATATGGGGTACCTCGGGATCGAGAGAATCGAGAGCCTCCCAGTTGCGTTGCTGTGGGACCTAGCCTTAGAATTCTGTCAGATGTTACCGTCAACAAAGAGATCATGAACTGCGAGACAGAGAGAGCTCATTCGTGCTGGGTTCAGGCATTTCTTGCCATAGCCCTCTTCTCCCTCCCGCTGCAAGGCCGTCAGGACGACGGAGCCGAGTTCTTCGAGAAGAAAGTGCGGCCCCTGCTGTCCGTGCACTGCTACGCCTGCCATTCGAGTACCAGCAAACCCATCATGGGAGGCCTGAGTCTCGACCAGGAAAGCTCTTTTCGTGAGGGTGGCACCAGAGGAACCCCGATCGAGCCAGGCAAACCAGCATCGAGTTTGCTCATCAGGGCAGTCCGGCACCAGGATGAGAAGCTCAGAATGCCTCCCACCGGCAAACTGTCGGATACAGACGTTGCAACCCTGGCCCAGTGGGTCCAGATGGGCGCTCCCTGGGGGGTTTCCGGTCCCAACAAAGAGACATCCGGCACAGGATTCTGGGCTTTCCAGCCTCCCACCGAACCCCCACTCCCGCGGGTGGAGAACTTGCGGTGGGCCGCATCACCCATCGACCGCTTCATCTTCGCAGCCTTGGAAGCGAAGGGTTTAAAACCCGCACCACCAGCTGACAAGAGAACCCTCTTGCGGCGGGCGACTTTTGATCTGACTGGCCTTCCACCGACGCCCGCAGAAATCGGAGATTTTCTGAACGATGAAAGTGACGAAGCCTTTTCCAGGGTGATCGATCGTCTCTTAGGCTCGCCCCGTTACGGAGAACGTTGGGGGCGTCACTGGCTGGACGTTGCTCGCTATGCGGACTCCAACGGCCTAGACGAGAACATTCTCTACAGGAATGCCTTTCGCTACCGCGACTATGTCATCGAGGCCTTCAACAAGGACAAGCCCTACGATCAATTTATCCAGGAGCAGCTCGCCGGGGACTTGATGCCGGATCCAGGTAACCTGGACATTACATTGGAGCGCTGGAAGGCTACCGGATTCCTCTCAGTAGGTGCCAAGATGCTGGCCGAGGATGATCCGGTCAAGATGGAGATGGACATCGTCGACGAGCAGCTTGACACGGCCATGCGGGCGTTCACGGGCCTGACCGTAGGCTGCGCCCGCTGCCATGACCACAAGTTCGATCCGATTTCCACGAACGAGTACTACGGCATGGCTGGGATCTTCAAGAGTTCCAAAACCATGGAGAACTTCAAGGTCGTGGCGGAATGGCACGAGTACGTGCTGGCTCCAGAGGCAGATCGGAAGCGGCTCACGCTCCATGAGGAGAAGATAAAGGCGAAACAGAAGGAAATCTCGCTTGCTACCGCTGCGGAGAACCAGAAGCTAATTGCTCGAGGCCGTGACCGAGTGGGCACCTACCTGATGGCCGCGGGAGACCTCTTGGAGTTCAGTAAAACTGGACTTCACCCTCTGCTGCCAAAGGAGGGGGCGACCCTACCAACCACTTGGAGGCTGCTTCCAGCGTCCGATTTCGATCGGGGAAACGTCAACCGAAAACTCGAAAAGGGTAAAGACAACGTCCCCGAGCAGACAGACGAGGAGGACCCTGGACGGGTTCCCTATTTCGCTGAATACGACTTCGAACTGGCCTCGCCCGGAGACTATCAGGTTCAGCTGCTCGAGATCGAGGCCGGAAAGGGAACGGCCGACCTCCTGATCAACCGGGTACTCATGAAGGGGGGACTAGAGGCAATCGAGAACCGTCGCGCCTCCCCCGACGCCGCTGGCTGGTCCGTTGCCGGAGTCTTCCCTATGCTAGCCGGCAAGAACACCCTAAGGCTCGAGAACAAACAGCTCTTCCCCTACTTCGAAAAACTGCTGATCGCCCCTAATCCGCTTCCGGCAGATAGACCCGTCCCCAAGACTCGAGATCAGGTGGCGCGGCAGTACGATGTCAATCCCTTCTTCTTGAAACAGTGGGTCGAGCGTCTGCGCCGAAGCCGGGAAGCCGTTCATTCTGTGTTCTATGGCTGGCACTCCTACGGCACCGACGCCCCGTTGGACGATTGGACTTCGCCTGCTTCCAGCCTCTTCGAAGGATTTCGACCCGCTAGTCAAGAGGACTTGGCCAACCGCTACCAGGTGCTGTTTCGCAAGTCGGTGAAGGCTTGGCAGGCTCTCTACGGCGAGCTCGAGGAAACCGAGGAGGAGGGAGAGGAGGACGAGGCGCCTTCAGAAGAGGAGGAAAAGGCCGAAAGAAAGCTCGACGACCCGGCGCTGGAGGCCCTGAGGCAGCTCCTATTTGAGGACTGGGGACCCTTCCGTCCGGCTGAGGATTTCAGACCCTCCTATCCGGAAAAGGCGCTGGAAGCTCTGGCCCAACACGAGCGCGAGCTAAAGGCTCTGGAAGACACCAAACCCGAACTCCCTAGAGCCATGGGGGTCCGAGAAGGCAAGCACGTCGGAGATCTTCCACTGCACATTCGGGGAAGTCACTGGAATCTAGGCGATCCCGTACCCCGGGGTTTTCCCGGCTTTGGCCTGAAGGAAGGGCAACAACTGCCCAACGCCTCTCGGAGTGGTCGGCTTCAGCTGGCCCAATGGCTCACCCGAAAAGACCATCCACTCACCAGTCGGGTGATGTCGAATCGAATTTGGCGCTGGCACTTCGGACGCGGCATCGTCGCCTCGACAGACAACTTCGGAAAGCTCGGGGAAAGGCCCTCCCACCCCAGGCTGCTGGACTGGCTCTCTCTCCGTTTCGTGGAGAGTGGCTGGTCGACGAAGCAGATGCACCGGCTCATCATGCTCACGAATACCTACCAGATGAGCGGCAAGTACTCGGCCCTCGCCGCCGAGCGGGATCCCGAGAACCGACTGCTGTGGCGAAGAGACCGGCGGCGGCTGGAGGCCGAAGCCATCCGGGACGCCATCATGATGGTCTCAGGTGGCCTGGATTTTGAGATGGGAGGGTCGATTCTCGGCATCAAGAAGGAAGGCTACGTTCAGAGAGACAAGATCGACTACGATCGCAGCAGGCGAGCCGTGTACCTCCCCGTAATCCGAAGCTCCTTGTATGACTTCTTCCGTGCTTTCGACTTCGCCGATCCTTCGGTTCTGAATGGGAACCGAGAATCAAGTGTGATGGCACCGCAGGCGCTATTCATGATGAACGGCTCCGTGGTGCTGGACCATTCCCGCCGCTGGGCCAGCGAGCTCTTGAAGCGACAAGACCTGGATGATAGCGGCCGCATTCGGACGGCCTACGAACAGGCCTTTTCACGGCTTCCAAATCCAAGTGAAACCGAACAGGCCCTGAGTTTCATCGGGCAGATCGAGAGGGCTCTTTCCGACCGTGAAGAAGACTCCCGGAAGCGACGCCTTGGAGCTTGGCAGAGTTTCTGCCAAGCTCTGATGGCATCCAACGAGTTTGTTTTTCTGGGCTGAGCGGTCTGGCTCATACTGCGAGCCGGATCCATTCGAGAAAGCAACTTCCGGCTACTGGGGATTTGTGCGTCACTGCGTGGGGAAGAGTTGTCCGGCTCTCTCCCTTCTTCGTCGTCCTCGACGGCCGGAACCTGGGCTCATTTTGCTAGCGGCTCAAGTCGTTCGCGGCTCTGTCGGACCTGGCTTCGTAACGCTGGTAGTTCACCCGTTGGCGGCACCTTCTAGCCGATGAAGTTTCAGCTTAGAAACAACTTAGTTTATAATTCGGCTTTTCGATTCCATGGGAACTGCATATGAATAGTCATTGGGACTTTCTTCCTCACCACCGGCTTTCACGCCGTCAAATGCTGCGTAGGAGCAGCGCCGGCTTCGGCGGATTAGCCCTGGCCGCGCTGCTGGGCGAGGAGTCCAGGGCGGCGAGCAACGATACCGCTCTGGGTTCCAATCCATTGGCCCCAAAGGCACCCCACTTCCCTGCCCGAGCAAAGCGAGTCATTTTTCTGTTCATGCACGGAGGCCCTTCTCAAATCGACACCTTCGATTACAAGCCTCTCTTGCAGCGAGACCACGGGAAGCCACTGCCCTTCAAGCGCCCAAAGGTCGTGTCCAGCGAGACTTTCAACCTGCTCAAATCTCCCTGGGAGTTCCAGCAATACGGTGAAAGCGGAGCCTGGGTCAGTGAGTTGTTTCCCAATGTCGCAGGAATAGTTGACGAACTTTGCTTCATCAAGTCCATGCATGCCTCCAACTCGCGTCACGGTGCGGCTCTGCTGGAACTGCACACCGGCAGCGACACCTTCGTCCGTCCCAGCATGGGTTCCTGGATCACCTACGGTCTAGGGAGCGAAAACCAGAACATGCCCGGCTTCATCACCATCTGCCCCAGCACCGGTCACGGCGGCGCTAACAACTATGGCTCGGCCTTCTTGCCAGCCCCCTATGCCGGAACCGCAGTGGGAGCCGTAGGGACTCCATCGAAAGAGGCGAAGATCCCCTTCATTACCAATACCGAAACCCCGCGCGACATCCAGCGGATGGAACTCGACTTCATCCAGCGGTTGAACCAACAGCATCTAACAGCGACCGGACCCGAAGCCGATCTGGAAGGTCGAATCGCGTCCTTCGAGCTGGCGTTCCGGATGCAAACGGAGGCACCCGGACTGCAGGATATTTCCGGAGAATCCGATGCCACCCAGAAACTCTACGGACTGGACGATCGGATGACAGAGGATTTCGGACGCCAGTGCCTGATGGCCCGACGCTTGGCCGAAGCAGGCGTCCGCTTCGTCCAGGTCAGCCACAGCTACAAATGGGACCAGCACCAACGGCTGCGGCGCGACCACCTTCAGAACGCCCGCGAAGTCGACAAGCCCATCGCCGGCCTGATCCGAGATCTCAAGAGTCGAGGACTGCTCGAAGATACCCTGGTGCTCTGGGGAGGAGAGTTTGGCCGCACCCCCGTCGCCCAGGGATCGGACGGACGCGATCACAATCCCGAGGGCTTCACCATCTGGTTCGCAGGCGCAGGTGTCCGCCCCGGTTTTCAGTACGGAGCAACTGACGATTACGGCTACTATTCAGTCGAGAACAAGGTGCACATGCACGACCTTCACGCTACCATCCTGCACCTACTCGGGCTTGACCATACCCGCCTCACCTACAAATATGCTGGGAGAGACTTTCGCCTCACTGATATCCATGGCAACGTCGTCAAAGATATCCTCACCTGATATCATCTAAATCCCAAGATACAAGATACAAACAAATTCCAAATCACAAGCAACAAGGTTCCAAACCGTAACAGGTTTCAGCGCCGGGCGTGACCACAACGTATTGGTGCCTGGAATTTGAGACTTGTTTGTATCTTGGAGCTTTCAGACTACACGAAGGTCTTCATTGTCCCAGGGTTTTTCTATGTACTGATACAGTCCCACCTCGTTGATCGCCTTGATCGCGTTCTCCTTATCGGCGTATCCAGTGAGAATGATCCGAGGGACATCCGGCTTCAGCGCTCGAACCTTACCCAGAAAGCTGATGCCGTCCATTTCAGGCATCAGGTAATCCGAGATGACCAGATCGACCTCGCTTCTTGCGAAGTGGTCCAGTGCTTCGACCGGAGAGGTGAAGGTCAGGACTTCATAAGGAGTTTCCAGGTTCAAAAATGAGCGGATACTCATCAGTACCATCTCTTCATCGTCGACAATCATAACGACGCTTTTTTCTTCTGAGTCCGTCATGGCTCTCCTATCAAGCAGGGCTCTTCATGCGCTCTAGCCGGGATTGGGTACCGGGTTTTCACCATTTCCCACTTCCTCGGGCCGAATCGGTAACGACAGGCGGAAGGTACTGCCCTTTCCAACCTCACTTTCGACCTGGATCGTGCCCCGATGGTCCTGGACGATTCGATAGACAATCGACAACCCCAGCCCTGTACCCACTCCGAAACCCTTGGTAGTGAATCCAGGATCGAAAATCCGCTGGAGATTCTCTTGGGGAATCCCCCTCCCCGAGTCCTTGAATTCAACTAAAACGTTTCCCCCCTGGAGACGAGTCTTGATGGCGATGGATCCCGGTCCTTCGATGGCATGGCTGGCGTTGACCAGGAGGTTCATGAATACCTGATTCAGCTGGTTCGGATAACACTTGACCCGAGGAATTTCGCCGTAATCCTTGTCTACCTGGATCCGATTCTTAAGCTCGTGCTGAACCAGAGTGAGGGTGTTTTCAATACCCTCGTGGAGGTCCACTTCGTCCAGTTCAGCCTCGTCCAATCGCGCGAATCGGCGCAAACTACCCACGATGGTCACGATCCGTTCGGCGGCTGTTTGGCTGACACTGGTCAGTTCACCTGCGCCCTTGAGGAGGCGCTTCAGTTTTTCGTTCCCACTCACCCCGACGGCCTCGTTCTCGGCAAGAATCGTGTCGATTCGGGCCAGGGTCCGGGCGAAGATGTCGATGTTGCTGGTGAGAGCTCCTAA
>JAKZYH010000189.1:0-3548 GCA_047514575.1 Acidobacteriota bacterium
AGATTAAGGTCCTCAAAAGACGAGCCTATGGTTTCAGAGACATGGACTACTTCAAGCTCAACCTCTACTTCATCCATGAGGACCTGGCCACTTGACCTCCCCATTTACCGGAAGAACCATAAAGGGCCTCTTTGTCAATGATCAGTTTGGTCCCGGTCGCCTGGACACCAAACAGGAGCGAGAGTTGTGTGTGCCGTCCAGGAAGGAGATACTCGACTGACTTAGTACGCTCGAACACACTGGAACGTAAATACTGATACGTCTGTGGCGAGCGTCACGGGTCGAGTTCGCGAAGCAACGACGAACGCCATGCCTTGCAGCTGGACTAACGGCGCCTGTAACGCAGCCCGAGCCATTACTCGGTCAGGCTCCTAGCGACCGGCCGCCTTCAAAGCATTTTCGATCTCGGTCTTGAAGGCATCGAACGGTCTGGCACCCCTGATGAAGCTGATTCCCTTCACCTTGCAGGGATCATTCGGATCGGTGCTGGCCAGGACGAAGCTCGGAGTTCCCGTGGCGCCGGCCTTCCGATGGCCGAGCTCCTTGATGAGATCGTCCTGACGACTTCCGGCGAAGGTGGAGAGTGCGGCAATCAAGAGCGTCGAAAAAACCAAGAAGAACCGGCACGGCCCTAAAACACGGTTGCGATGTATGAAGTTCATGGGAATTCCCTCAGGGCGCTGCGATCGAGAACACGCTCCCACCGGCGGTACCGGCGTAGAGCCGTGGAGAATCACCACCCGCCACGGCCAGACACCGTACGTCGGTGTGCCAAAGACCCTCGTTGAAAGCCGTCCAGCTCTTACCCCGATCCCTGCTGAGGTGGACACCATGGAAACCGCCGACGAAGACCCCATGCCCGTCCACCACAGCCACGGCTTTCAGGTTCTTGGCCTTGAGACCCTGGTTGCTGGGAGTCCAGGTCTGACCGGAGTCGGCCGACAAGTAGAGCCCATCCACGCTGACAAGGTACAAGCGAGAGGGCTCGTCCGGATCGACGGCCAGATCGAGGATGTTTTTCTGCTCGAGGCCGGCGCCTGCCGGCGTCCAGACTCCGCCTTCCCCAGAGCGGTAGATGCCGTTGTCTTCGGTCAAGGCAAAGACGATTTCCGGGGAAGCCACACGCAGAAGCCTCACTCCGTCTTCTGGGAATCCCTCATCCCAAGGAACCCATCCAATGCCACCGTCAGAAGAACGGAAAACCCTGGCGTCACCCCGCGTGTGTCTGGGAACTCCGGCGTAGAGGACGTTGGCGTTTGCAGGGTCCTGAGCCAGACACTGGAAATCTCGAGGCAGGTTCTTCAGCAGCTTCTTCAGGCTTTTTTGCCTCTTGCTGGGCCAAGACTTCTTGAGCCGCTCGGCCACAGCGGCCGGGCCCTCCCAGGTCCTGCCCGTGTCGCTACTCCGCAGGTAGGGTCCGATGCCTGCCCTGCCCGTGACGTAGAACGTTCTAGCCTGTTGCCAGTCGGCCATGAGGTCCTTCGCGTCGAGTTTCTTTACTGATTCGGGAGGCCCATGCCACTCGCCGTTGGCGTCGCGGCAGAAGAGCCCAGGGTCGGTCCCGACGCAGACAGCCCCCGAGGCATCGGCTGCGAGCCTTTTCACCCAGGCGGCGGCGAGCCCGCGGTTGCTCCGCTGCCAGCTGCGGCCACCGTCCGTGCTCTTGGCGACACCCAGAGGATCGCCCGCGTACAGAGTCTTCGAGCTCTCCGGATGGATGGCCAGGGCCTTGGAGAGGTAACGAAGTCCTTCACTGATGTCTTTCCAGGTCTTGCCTCCATCCGTGCTCCTGGCAAGCCCTGTTTTCAGGGTTGCGTAGAGCATTCCCGGTGTACGGGGATCAACGCTGAGGAAGGACTTTTTGTACCCGGAAACCTCGCTGCTGACTATTGCCCAGGTCTCGCCTCGGTCGCCGCTCCTGTAGAGACCCTTCCAGGCAAGGATATACAGATCTCCACCGGGGGCGACCAGAACCCGTTGAGCTCGCCCGGCGTCCGTGAGGCCCGAGGCGATGAGCTCCCAGCTCTCGCCGCCGTCGCTACTGCGCCGAAAGGGATTACCCGTGCCGGCGCTCCCCACGGCGTAGACGGTCCTGCCATCCTGGGGGTCGAAGGCGATGCCGCTGACGTCCATCCCGCCAACACGGGACTCCGCCCACGTCACGCCCCCGTCGTCGCTGCGGTGCAACCTGTTGACGTCGGGCAGAAACAGCCTCTTGGGGTCTGATGGAGCGATGGCCAGAGGATGGCCCACCAATCGGCCCAGCCCACCCTTGACCCAGCTCGCGCCCGCGTCCTCGGACCGAAAGACACCGTTCTTGGTGACCGCAAAAAGGCGCTTGCTGCTCTGCGGATCGATGCGGATGCTGCTGACCACCTGTACCGCCAGACCCGCCTGTTGCCAGCTGCTCCCTGCATCGGTGCTCTTCCAGACGCCGCCGTTGTGGGTCCCCGCGTAGAGCGTGGACGGATCGATGGGATCGATGGCAAGACTCTTCACCGAGCCCAGCCAGGGGCCTTCGGACCGCCAGGCTGCCCAGACCGGGGTAGTAGTGAAGAGGATTGCGGTCAAGGCTGTCAGCAGCTGCAGGTTGCGTCTCATGCTTCCTCCTGTCGCCGAATCTGTGGACCCGCGAGGGGTAGACGTAGACGTTCCAGGATCGAGATCAGCCGTCATTCTACCCCAGCCCGGCAGGGGAAGCGCGAGCAACTTGAGCGCTACAGCATCCCACGCGATCTCGTTGCTGAAGTCAGGAGATTTTCCAGATTCTCTAAAGTTTTCGGAACAGCGACCGAAAAGGCTCGTTGTGAGGAAGACACTCAGCTCAGCTAACAGTTAGAACACTGTGGTTTCGGAACCACAACGAAAAGGCTACCCGATTTCGAAAGAACCGGGACGCAAAGCTGATGCCTAAGTCGCTGCCGCGATAGGGTCGATCAGTTGCCGAAAGTGTATCCGCGAGACCGCTCGGAGGTATTGTGATGGAGCAGCACCGATCTACGCATAGGCTTGCAACACTTTTAGTTACCACCTGTCTCTGCTTTCTTCCACTGACCTATTTGGGAGCCAAGAGTCCGGCATCGGATCTGGTCCGGAAGATCTCTCCGGTTCTCAAAGGAGAAGTGGATTTCTTGGCGGAAAATCCACACTTCGATTACCCCATCCCGGTGATCGTCCAGGTTCAGCGGGACTTCTTTACGCGTCAGGAAGATAATCGTCGAAGACGGGGCGCTCAGAGCGTCAATACTCTTGCTACCGTCCATGGCTACACGGCTCGTCTCACCGCGGCTCAAATCCGCCAGGTGCTGAGATCGCCGTTCGTGAGCTACGTCACGCTGGATGCCCTTGTCCGTCCCACCAATTGGGATGACAACTATGGAACGGCGCCCTTGGCCGTTCAGCTGAAGACCATCGGAGCCGATCTGGTCGGGCACGGAGGAAAGGTACGGGTGGCCGTCTTCGACTCTGGAATCGCAGCTAATAAGGATCTCCCCAACGGGCGTGTCAAGTGGGCCGTCGACTTTACCTCTGGGGGCACCCCGTACGAA
>JAKZYH010000190.1:0-2514 GCA_047514575.1 Acidobacteriota bacterium
GAATTCCGCCAGACCCGCTTCGGACATTTCCAGGGTAAGGTTGGCCCTCTCTCGACCGTTCGGATCCAGATGAGTCAGAACGACCGGCATGCGGGGAGCCGGAAGACGCCGTTCGTCGCGGATGAGGGCCACTCCTTTCACGGCCTCGCCGGGTCGGTAGATATCGCGTTCGCCGTAGAGAAAAGCTTGATAGCCGGTCACCGGGAAACCGGCTCCGGCTACGTCCAGCCCCGACGTGTCAATGCGGGCCTGGGGGAGGAGCAGAAAACTGAACTCCTGACCCTTCTGAACGGTGACCAAGTAGGGCCGGTTCGCGGTGAGATCCAGCTTGGAACCCTTCCACAAACCAGTTGAATCGGTGCCCCCGGAGGCGATCCTCTGGTTCTGATCGCTAAACACATCAACCCGGGCACCGGCGATCGGTTGAAGATTTCTGAAAGAAGAGGCCCACACCAGGAAATCGCTCTGCCCCTGCTTGGCGACGATGCCAACGTCCGTAATCAGGATCCAGCGCTGGTCACCCTGGTAGTGTCCCGGTCGCCGCACAGCCACACGGTAGAGCCCGGGCGTTTTAGAATCGATCAGGGAACTGAGGTCGAGGGTGGTTTCCAGGATCTGATTGGGAGTCACGGCAAGAGACAGGTTCTCGCTGAGAAGGCGATCCCCAAGGCCGTGGGGAAGATAGCCTCCCCAGTAACTGGTCTGTCGGTATTGATATCCGAAATGCTGGACCAGGGAAAAAATGTTGCTCAGGTGAACGCGATCCACCACCATTTCGGCGATCCGGGTGTTGACGGCTTCAATCACAACGTTGCGTGACCCGCTGGCGGAAAGGAAAAGACCCTGATGCTTGAATCGGAGCGTCGGGGAGAGGTCGGGGATTCTCACCGTATGGGTAAAGTCCTCCTGAAGGGTCGAGTTATCCGTGGCTTTCAGGCCCTCTCCGATCAGCACCTGATAGGTGTTGCCAGGACCCAGATCGCCGCTCAGCCAGACCTGATTGTCGGTGGCATTCATCTGGAAGTCTGCAGCCGGCTCCAGAGTCAGGAATTCCTGCAACTGCTCCGCTTCAACCGGCGAAGAAAAGAGAATCTCCAGCTGAGAGGAGTCGAGAGTCGATCGTGCCTTTACCTCGCGCACAGCCAGCCGGGTGTTCGACCCGATCAGAATCGTACGGGAGAAGGCCGTGGCCAGTTGCACGTTTCCGCCGGATGGAGTGAGCTGCGGGGCGATTCTCAACTCCAGAATTCTCTCTTCTGCCGTTTTCCGGATCGGCTCGGTTCGAAATCGAACTGCCTGGCTCACAGATGGAGCCTCGAGACGATAGCCGATGGGTTTCCCCCCTCCCTCAGTAATCTGCAGATGCCCGGTCAGTTCCTGGCGATCGACGGGATAGTTGAAGAGGAGCTCTCCCTCGAGCATCACCTCGCCCGCCACCAGAGGCCTTTCTTTCACTTCCAGATGATCGATTCGGAAGCGGTCGGTAACGACGCGGAAGACCTGATCTCCGGCCAGGTACTGGTTCTCCTTCAGGAACTGTGTGGGCTCCAGGACAATCAGGTACTCGGTGGCCGGTGCAAAGGGGCTGGTCGCTTCGTAGCGAAGCACGGCCTGCGTGTACCATCGCCAGGCCCCGCCGATGGGCGGGTTGATCTTGGCCGGCTCCTGGCCCAGGACCTCTCCGACTCGTCCTTTGCCCAGGTTGGAACCGAAAATGATGTCCACATGTCGCCGGGCCTCTCGGTCGAGACTGACTTCCAGGACTTCAACCGGCTGCCCGGAGCGTGGCGCGGAAAAGAAGAACCCCTCTTTCGCCCCCCTCTGAAACAGCAGGATGCCCAGAACGACAGCCAGGGAAATCAAGCCGGCAATCAGGTAGTTACGCCAGTCGGCAGAGAGTGGTGAGCTCATGTCCTCTGTTCTCCTTACGCTGGCTGCCAGATTACGCTGGAATGCTGAGATGCGAAGTGATCCGCTACAAGTTTAGTCGCGGAACCAACAGGAAGAGTTCCCTGAGCGAGAAAAGAGAAACGAGAAAACGCGGAACGAGGAACGCGTTAAGCTTTCAGCATTTCCAGAAACTGCTGATTGCTGGCGGTCTTTTCTATCTTGGAAAGGAGTACTCTGAGCGCTTCATCCGTGCTCTGGGTAGAGAGGGCTCTGCGCACCAGATTGATCTTGTGCTGAGTCTCGGGGCTTCGCAGCTTTTCCTCTTTACGAGTGCCCGACTTCTTGATGTCAATGGCGGGCCAGATGCGTCGCTCTGCCAGGCCACGATGAAGCACCAGCTCCATGTTGCCGGTGCCCTTGAATTCTTCGAATATGACGTCGTCCATGCGACTTCCCGTGTCGATCAGAGCCGTGGCCACGATGGTCAAACTGGCGCCGTCTTCCACCTTGCGAGCGGCTCCAAAGAACTCACGCGGCTTCTCCATGGTCCTGGCCCCGAGACCTCCTGACAGTGTTCTTCCCCGGTCCTTGGACTGAGAATTATAGGCGCGTGCGACGCGGGTC
>JAKZYH010000191.1:0-5217 GCA_047514575.1 Acidobacteriota bacterium
ACTCCACAGTCCCCTCAATGTTCTTCTCTTTCATGCGGTGTGTACTCCTTCCTTTATGGGCCTTCCGGCCCTGGGTTTAGGTCAACCCGGAAGGATACTCACCGCCTCTGCTATTTACACACCTTTTGATGGTAGCTCAAATCCAACGTATCGATCCCTACCCGCTCCAGATCGATAAAGAGGCAGTGTGGACAGGGAAAGTAGCGGTATTTGTTGGACCAACGTGGATGCCAGGGTACCCCGAAGAAGGCGAGTTCCTGCTGGTCCATATGCTTCAGAACGCACTGAATCCAGTGTTTCCGAACGATGTAGAAATCCGGATCCATCATCAGCAGGAATCGGGTCCGGACAGAACCCAAGGCCTTGTTCAGTGCCAGGCCGTGGTGACGACTGGCCGGCGTGGGATGGTTCGAGTCGAATTCCGTACCTTCTACGACGGAAAACGGGCTTGACGATGTGGTCAGCCGAGTCTCGCAGGCCGCCGGCGAGTTTTCTATGACAATCCATTTCTTCAAACCCTCGCCGCTCAGCGCCTTTGCCAACCTCCAGTTCGACATCAGGTATTCGGCGCTGCCGAACGACACGGAGCAAATAGTGAGCTCGTGGAACTGATTTGGATCGGGAGCACTGAGCTTCTCTTCGCTCACCGGTGACTCATCCCGGACTGTGTCTTCGACTGAGTTGGGTATGGCTGAATCTGGGCACTTGCTGGCTTTAGAGATAGCAAGGAATTCAAGTGTGATCAGGCTCCCCGTGTCTTCGCGGTTCAGTCTTCAGGCTAGAGCAAGTTCTTCTTCGATGTCGGCAACGCTCATCCCGCGATGAGCTGCTAACTCGATCACCTGGGCGGAGATCTCCCCTGCGGCACGTCCGGGTCCTCGAGGGCGCACGAACCGATCGACGAACCGATGTCGGTTCTCGCCTTTGCCGTCCTTTCCGTCCAACAATTGCTGCACCGCAGATAGGCACTCAGGAATCGTCTCTGGGCGCTCGTAGACATCCGCATCCAGGATCAGTCGAAAGTGAACTGCCTGAGCAGTGTTTCTGTCTCTGTACTCCTCAACCAGAAGAGCAAGGACTGGACGGTCGAGAATCACGGCATCCAACATCGCGGTCGTGTTCAATCCGACCGCACAAACCGAGAAATCGAGTGCTGCTCGGAAATAAGAAAGGGCGAGTGGATTGTCCGGCAGAGGCGTTTCTCGAATCCAGACGTTCACGTTCGGAGCAGAGAGCTTCTTGAAGATCTCCTGATTCGCTCCGTGCGGCCTGACGACAATCACAAGATTACGGAGGCGATCGTCAGAAGAAGCTAACAATTCGCCGGCTAACTTCGCCACCAGCCAGGTCTCATCACGAGCAATGTTCGCGGATGAGCCCAGATACAGCAAGAAGGGTTGCGAAGCATCGATTCCGATTCGGCTGCAGAAGTCGGAGCGACTCAACTCGGTCCGAGGCTTGGTGAACCATTTGTCCAAGAAAGGAGCGCCGGTAATGCAAATCCTGACGTGTGGGAAACCGTGCAAGGAAACCGCCTGCTCGAAATGTGCCTGATTCCAGGCCAGTAACAAGTCGGGTAAAGTCGGGAAGGTTCCCTTGGTTGTCAGGTTATCCCAGCTCAGAACTGGGACGATAGTTGGGACTCGCAAAGCCCTCGCTGCCTTCAAGTATTCCACCTCCTCGTAGAATCGCATGTTCGCGGGAGAAGCGATCACTATGTCCGGCCGGTACTGCTGGAGACTCCGCAGGACAGGTCGGCAGAGCGGAACCCAACCTTCGAGGCTTCGCAGGATGTTCTGGCCACGGCGGCTCTTGAGTAGATATCGAGGCGCCTTGTATCTGACGAGGCTTCGGAGTGAACCCGGCAAGTATCCCATCTGTCGTAATCTGTAGAAATCGGACTGGTCCGTACGATTTAGGTAACTGGCGTAGCTACGCAGGGAGCGTAGGACAGATCGGGGTTTCTGCCACGGGCCAAGGCAGGGAGCAAGCCGTCCAAGAGTCAAGGCTGGGTTCCGAGCTTCACAGGCCCGAGCCGGCCCTTTCAAATGGTCCTCTCCAGATCTCGAACCAAGCAGAGCTATCACCTTGTGTCCTCGAGCGCAGAGGTGATCGATGACTGGCTCGTGGTAGGAAAAGTGATTCAGGGAAGCGATTGCGTAGAGCACTGTCAGCTTCGGTCGGTTGCGGGATGACATACGGGTGCCCCCTAAGAAGAAAATGGATTCGTGCGCTCCAGCGATTCGACTGGATTGGAGTACTCGATGGCTTGAATCGGGCTGCGAATAGTATTCATCCTATCCTCGCAAACCATACCCAAATGGACGGCAACATTTCAAACACGAAGCCTCCTCGAATCAGCCCAGAGTCAGCTCAAGAAGTGAAGTCGATGGGCATGGTGAGGGTCTGAGGAGTGCTCGAGACTGGCCTCGGAGAAGGATGTCTGCAATACTCGTTTTGCACTCGATTCTTGTAGGGTAGGCCCTAGAACAGTCATTTTCTCCACTCTCAAGAACTAACATCCCTCCTATGAGCACTCAGTTGCGAGACGACATTGCAGTCGCCAAGGAGTCCGCAGGCCACCAAGCCTATCTCTCTGTTCGGGAGCGCGTCTTGGAGATGCTTGAGGAGCGTAGTCGGGGGAAAGCACAACCCAGCGACTACTGGAAGCAGGAATTGGCCGGCTTCAATCACATGTTCGACGCTTCGCCTCTGCTGATTCAGACGCTCCGTGAGCACTGCTATCACCTTACCGGCATACGGCCATACGAATATCGACGGCACCACGATTTTCAGAAGCGTCAGTTTGCACAGAAGCTCCAGGCCTTAAGGGATATCGATCAAGCCCAACTGTTTGTGCCGGAGTCGACTGAGCTGGGAGGCTTTGGCCATGAAATTGATGGAGATCTCGTTAACCTGGATACCCTCAAGTTCTACGAAGTATTGTTGGGACTGGATCGAGCCAACTTCCTGGAAAAAGCCGGAAAACAATCGCCTGACCGAAGAGTGATACTCGAGATTGGTGCAGGATGGGGAGGGTTCGCGTATCAGTTCAAGACGCTGTTTCCCGAGTCAACCTTCGTGATCCTGGACCTTCCCGAGACTCTCCTGTTTTCTGCCACTTATCTGAGGACGCTGTTCCCAAACGCCCGGACCTTCCTGCACGGTGACGCCTCATTTTCGTCCCTCAGAAGGAATATTACCCAGTATGATTTCGTTTTTCTTCCAGACTATTGTTTGCGGAACTTGGAGCTTGCCCGCTTGGATCTGGCGATCAACATGGTCTCCTTTCAGGAGATGACAACTGAACAGGTGTCCCGGTACATTGCCAAGACTGCTGATCTTGGTTGCCTGAGCTTCTACAGCCTGAATCGCGAGCGTTCCCCATACAATCCTGAACTCACAACCGTCAGCTCGATTCTTGCCGAGTACTACGAGGTGACGGCAGTTCAGGTACTTCCCGTACCGTACACACAGCTGGCGATGCCAGTACCGGAACGTTCACTCTTCGGTAGGATTTCGAAGGTTCTCAGACATCCGAGGAAGGTGTTGCAGGCAGCCAGGAGGCGCTCGATGACTAGAGGCGTTCCCCTGTTGGAAGCGCTCTCCTCCTATAGACACTTGATGGGATCCCGAAAGGGATGAGTGTCTGAGTCCGCATGCCTTTCACGGCACCGTTGGACTGGGTCCTATGTCGCTGGCCAATTTCGGAGCTCGCCCCAGAAGTTCTGGCCCATTCGAGCAAGAAACTCTGGTTACGTCTGCCGTGTTTGTTGTTTACCGCCAATGGCAGAGCCGCGACTGGGGAGCGGTCCCGATCGCTGATCGTGACATGCGGTCAACCGGGTCCAATGGGCCACCGTTCGTTTGGTCCGTTGTTTCCGGCATCCTTATGCTGGGACCGCAGCGTTGCAGTCTCTGGCGTTGGCGACTCTTTGCATGGTCTTCTAGCCAGTGAAGCTCTATTTAGAATCGGTAGGTTGGTTCGTCCGGATTGCGATACGGTAGAATAAGCTCGTATGCCGTGGCCTCGAATCACCCTCTTGATCGCTCTGATTCTGATCGTTTTCGTCGCCGTTTCCACCTACCACTACATCGCGGCTGGCAAGGCCGAGCTGGAGTATGTTGAGAAGTCGGTTCGAGTTCCTGTCAGCGAGTTTCGATTGAGCACGCGTGAAGACGGCCTCTCGCTAGGCGATCTCGGAGGACACGCCCTCCTCATCGATGTCTGGGCTTCCTGGTGTTCACCCTGCGTTGCCGCCATTCCCGAACTGGTCCAGCTGCAGACGAGATACGGTGCCGAACTGGAAGTGGTCGGTCTCAATGTCGATGGCGGTGGTTGGGAGGTGGTGGAGGCCTTTCTTGGCAAACATCCTGAGATCAACTTTCGGATTGCCAGGCCTCATCCGGAGCCCGGCTTGCTGCTTCCTACCGTGATCGATCTGGAGCCGCTGGGTGCGGTCAGTGTCTTGCCCACGGCTTTTCTGGTTGATCGTGGGGGGCGCTTGGTGAGCAAGTACGTCGGTACCGGCCACTACGATCAGATCGAGCAAGATATTGAGCGCCTCCTTTCCGAGCGCTAGTCCTGGTCGTTCGACGACTGGGACGGGTGCCTCTCGTTTTTTCGTTAGATCTCGAAGGTTTACATTCCAGCCGGGCATCAGCATCATATCTGGGCGCACTCGTTCAGTCCGAGTGAATTCAGAGATGCTGGCGAAGCCAGTGTCCCTAAAGATCGGGAGAGTGACGATGAGGGGAAGGGTTGGCAGGTTTTGCTCTACAGTACTCGCCTGGCTGATTGGAGCATTGTCGATATTGATTTTCTTCTCTTCAGGAGCAGCGGCCGCCCCTGAAGCGGAGAGAGAGCCCATAGTCCTCAACCGGCAGGCAGAGCTTCTACTGCACGACGATAGGCTGGTGGCGCAGCGGGAAGGGCTGAGTCTGGTGCCTGTCCAACTGCGGAAGCATCCTGCCAATCCCCTGCTCCTGATCGATCGGCCCTGGGAGCAGAGGGGCATACTGAACTATGTCGCGCTCCTTCACGACGAGGAAGAAGGGCTCTACCGGATCTACTATCAGATCCTGGGTAGGACCGACGAAGGTGTGAACCAGAGTCACTGCCTCTATGCCCAGTCCCGTGACGGTATCCGATGGGAGAAGCCGGATCTGGGACTGGTCGACTATCAGGGATCAAAGCAGAACAACATACTGTTCCTG
>JAKZYH010000192.1:0-5680 GCA_047514575.1 Acidobacteriota bacterium
GGCCATGGGATCTCCTTGGTCTCCTTATTTCTTGGTTTCTTGACACAACCAAAGAGTCTAACCAAGGCAGGTCCCCTTCCCAAATCAGGTCCAGCAGCTTCAGGGCCCAAAACAACCCCCTTCTTTCACCATCGCCCCAAAACCCCGGCACATAAGGCTTTCAGCTATACCTCAAAAAATAGACCGGACAGCAGTGAATCTGGGACAAAAAGGCGGTAACCAATCAGTAAACCTCACCACCAATCAGTTGCCGTCGAATACTCATACTCTCAGGGCCGTCGATTGACGATGCTTTTCTGTCCAGCGCTAGCGGAAACGCGTTCGCCAATTCGGCGAACACTTACATCTCACAAGCCCCAGATGAGGATATGCGTGCTGGTCATATTGGAAACACTGGGGGAAGCCAAGCAGTTCAGATCAGGAACCCTTACCTAGGCATCAACTTTATCATTGCCACCACAGGGCTCTATCCGAGTCGAACCTAGAATCGTACTTCGGATCACTTAGTTGGGGTCCATCAGGGAATGGTGGGAACTTCTCGTCTCCAGGCGAAATACAAGGGTTCGAAGTCTGGGCGGAGATTCAGGGAGGCCCTGCCCAGACGCGGGCTTGCTAGACGGGGTTGATGGTCCTGATTCGGCGCCACGATCCTGGCTCGATCAGAGAGTTGGCCGAGCCAAGGAGATGGATTGAGGTTGGCCTACTCCACGCTAAAGCTCTGAAGCTCTACCGGCACCATCAGCGGCACTTCAGAAACCCTGAAGAAGTCAAATGCATGCTCCCCCGAGCCGCTGGTATTGGTGGTCACGCGCAGCGCCAGCGTGGTACCAGTACCCCCTAGAACAATCTCGAAAAAGGCCATGGCTTCAGTCAGTTCAGCGCCATCAGGTGTGCCGTCGGGCGGAAAGGTGTCCAGCTGCAGATTACCACTCCCGTTTCGTAGAAAGTGAAGCCCATTCGTAAAAGGAGCGGCGCCAGTGAGACTGAAATCTACGTTCAGGAACTCGCCGAGATCAAAGTTACCTCCTTGACGGGCAGCAAAGAGGCCACTGAATCTCAGGTTGGTTCGGCCGGTTATAGCGATTCCAGTGAAGTCCAGCTGATCAGGATTGGTCACTCCGGGGCAGCCATCCACATCCTCGGCGCGCCAAATATTGCTCCCATTGAAATTGGTATAAGCTGCGGTCTGACCGTTGCCTGCATTCGCGCCCGTTTGTGTAGTTCTGTAGAAAAAGTCCGACACACCACAGACGACGGGTCCGGAACCATTGTCCGTGTCGGCATGGTTGGGGGCATTACGGTCTCCTCCCCCCAGGTCTGGACCGTTCGCTTCGAAGTTGTCCCGCCAGAAGGCTCCTTGACCCATCGCGTCTTGGGCAGCAACGGTCAACAGTAAGAAGAACAGCGTGAGAATAATCTTGAAATCAGCTTTCATTTCAATACACCTCCAAGAGAGGAAGAAAACTACGAATTCCAAATGGTACATTTAGCAAGGCGGATTTTGCAAGAGTCGCAGAGGAAAGGAGGGGGTAGAGGCCTCTCAAAAGGAGTCCTCGTACATGTTGGTGAGTCCCGAATCTGACTGAGATCTGGCAGCAACACTCGTGCTGGGCACAATTCCATGCCATCTTGACTGACTAGGTTTTGGTACCATAGGTCACCTTGGCTACGACGATTAGCTGGTGGCGAAAGGACAAGTGGCTCAAGAAGAGGGCTCCAGTCAGTGGTTGACCTACTCATCGACCGCTCCGCTCTGACATGCCGGCCCATCGCTCCCGAAGACGAACCGTTTCTGTCCGAGATCTATGCTACTACTCGTGATGATCTCCGACAGGTCCCGTGGGAAAATGAGGAACAGAAATCAGTTTTTCTGGCGCTGCAGTTTCGTGCTCAGCACAAATATTACTTGCAACAATTCCCCAAAGCAGCGCTTGACCTCATCCTACTCAGGGCCAAGCCCGTCGGTCGTTTCTATCTAGATCGGCGAGCGGATGAGATTCGGATTCTCGATCTCTCGATCCTGCCTGAGTTCCGAAACCGGGGTATTGGGACGCTGTTTCTGAAAGAGCTGCTCGACGAAGGGGGCCAGACGGAACTGCCGGTCACCATCTATCTGCAGAGGGATGATCCAGCCCGTCGTCTCTATGAACGGCTGGGATTTACCAAGATCGAGGAGAGCGGGTTCAACCACCTCCTGGAATGGAGACCAGCGGACGCGTCTAGTTGAAAACAGCCTCGAATTGGGAGCCGTGGCGATCCGGTTGAATCGGGACCAGGAACAGCTCAACCGTCCCGACAGTGGGATGCTCTAACCTGTATGTCTGCTGCGGCAGGTAGAAATCCTTGGGTCCGCGAAAGAGGAGGCTGAAAGGATCACGGCGGATGTAGTCGGGATCCTCTTCAGTGGCGTTGGACTTTAGTGCCTTGGCCTCGATCAGTTCCGCCTCCAGGGTGTTTTCCTGATCCAGCACGATCCGAAACCGCTCACCTACGTGATCTGCGAACAGGGCCAATGAGATTTTGTCCACCATCGTTCTCTCCTTCGGCTGATCCTGCCTCTGATCGCAGGTGAGTACCCCCTATACTGCCGCCAGGCACATCGCTTAAGCCATCATAGAGGTAGAGGCCGAGAGCTTGCCAGAAGATTCCGCAACGGACCAGGGCCTGTTACGATACCTCGCGAAGGCGCTAGATCAGGTGACACCGGTTCAGGCAGCTGGCTGTGGTGAATGATAATTTTCCCCAGATTCGACCCTGAGATCACGCTCCGCCCGATCAGTCCTGACGACGAACCCTTCTTGTGTCGGCTCTTTGCTACCACCCGCGAGGACCTTCGGCAGCTGTCCTTGAATGACGAGGCCCAGGGGATCGCTCTGGTGAAAATGCAGTTCCAGATTCAGCATGCTGCGTATCAGAAACAGTTCAAGCAGGCTGATTTCGACCTCGTTCTGAGCAAAGGTGAGCCCATCGGTCGCTTCTACGTCGATCGGACGGAGGACGGGATTTTGGTTATCGATATTTCGCTCCTGCCTGAGTTTCAGAAC
Source organism: Acidobacteriota bacterium (assembly GCA_047514575.1). Classification (GTDB taxonomy): domain Bacteria; phylum Acidobacteriota; class UBA6911; order RPQK01; family JAJDTT01; genus CAUZIZ01. Next base: position 3,045 of record JAKZYH010000192.1, read on the forward strand.
CGGGGGATTGGATCGGCTCTTCTCCAAGGGGTTCTCGCCGAAGCAGCTCAGGCAAGCCGGGCAGTCCGCCTGTCGGTCACGAGGGACAATCCTGCCCAGCGTCTTTATCAACGCCTGGGATTTGTCCAGATCGGGGAAAGCGGGTTCTACTACAGTCTTGAATGGCGGCCGAAATAGTTCCGACTGATCCCTTCGGCCGATGGGAGTCGCTGTTCAGTTTTGGGAATGTGGTCCGGCCTGCAGGGAAATCCCGTCACTCGGCAGCGGCGCACTTGATGCGGGCCTTTATGACGGGTGTGAACCGCTCTCGCGTGCCACTCATCGAGATGCTTTCGACATAGTAGTAGTATTGGGTTCCCGGCTCCACGTTATCGTCTCTGTGCTTGTACCGGGTGGTTTCATCCGTGGTTCCGGCGCCGGGTATGGGCTTCGAGGTGATGCGGGTGAAGGGCCCTTCTTCCTGCTCGCCACGGTAGACATCGAAGGCGAAGTTTTGTTGCTCGCTAGCGGTGCTCCAACGCAGGGTGTTGGCGCATGGATCTGGCTCGTCCTTCTTATTTGAATCCTCCTTTTCAGGCGCGGGATTCAGTGCGGCCTCAGGCGGCGAGGCGAAGCCCGCCAGGACGAAAGGGAGGGCCACCAGTAAAAGGATGATGACTTGGGCGTATCTTTTCATGATGGGAGGTTCGTCACTTGGACGTTGATATTTCAGCCACCAGCTTCGCTCATCGAGATCCTGAAAATTATACGATAACAGCGCCTTCCCAGACAATTCACCTACGCCGAAGGCGTTACTGCGCGTAGCCCAGGGTTGCAATGCGAAGCGAGCTACCCTGGGTCAAGTTCGGTCAAGTTTTTTACCCCATCGGGGTTATTGCAGACCGGCAGGCTGTTGGCAACAACGCTTACAGCGTAGAGACGGACTGGGTGACTAGACCCAGGGTAGCTCGCTTCGCATTGCAACCCTGGGCTACGCGCAATTACTTCGGTGTAGATCATGTCGCATGCTCTCGAGATGCTTTTCTGAGCAACCTGCAACCTGCAACCTGCAACCTGCAACCTGCAACCTGCAACCTGCAACCTGCAACCTGCAACCTGCAACCTGCAACCTGCAACGTTCAGACGTGCGACGTTCAGACGTTCAAACGTGCCACCTGCGACCTCTGATCGACTACCTACTCCTGACCAGAGCACTCCGGCAAACGCTCCTCGCCGCTGATGTGGCGCTGCAGCTGGACCAGGTCGTCGACACCCACCCTGCCGTCCTGATTGACGTCCGCGGCGGCTAGTTGAACTCCCAGCAGTTCCAACTTGCCCGTGAGTTGATCGACCAGGGTGACCATGTCCAGGACGTCCCGCCTGCTGTCTTCGTTCACGTCACCGGGACAAGCGAACGGATAGGCTTCAGACCAAAGCTCGTACTGAAACTCTGAAAAGGTCGAGTTCGGTGGGATATCCGGAGTTGAGGGAAAGGTTGCGGCGGTGAGAATCGACTCTGATCGGGAAAGAACCGAGAAGAACAGGTACCCATCTTGGGTGAGGTCTCCTACCTGCGATGGCAAGTCAATATCGATTTCACGCCATCTTCGAGAGGGATTCTCTGGGACCGCCGGGAACTGGGCCACAAAGACTCCGTTTACGTAGACGTCGGCTCGCTGGCCCCCCAGCCCGGCGTCCAACCGACGCCTCAACCTCCAGGACCTGGCCAGGGGGTGTGCGCGTAGGACAAACTGTGCTCTCCCCAGGGGGCGGTAGACACCGCTCGCTTCAAGACCGACCAACGGCTCGCCCTCGAAGAATCCATTGAGTGTTTGAAGGTCATGCTGGCCGATCACTTCGTATCCGTGTTCGCTTCGAGATTCCGGATCGCCGAGGTCCAACACGTCGGTCCGGACGAGGCGCGGCTGCGAACGCAGGTAGTAGAAGGCGACGGTCCGAGCTCGCATGGAGGTGTTGCCGAACGGACCCACCTGGACACCGGCGAACAAGCTAGAGGCAAAAGAGATTGAATCGGTGAGCATGAGACGGTAGGCCGCAGTCACGTCTTCGCCGGTCTCAGTCCCTACCTGGTAGGGAGAGCCGTGAAGAGGTAGGAGAAACGACCCCTGGTCGAAGTAGAAACCTCCATTGTAGAAGTCTTCGACTCCGGTGCCGTAGACGGAGGGATAGGGTGAATCGTCAATGAAAACTCTTTCGTCCCCCTCCAGGTAGCCTCGGATGGCGCTGCCGACCGAGCCCAGCTCGACGAACAAGCCTACCCATTTCCCTTGTCCATGAAGGTCGAGAAGCGGGAAATCGTCCCCCAGGTCCGTCGCCTCGGAATGACGCAATTGAGCCCCGAAGAGACCGCTGTCCGAATGGGGCCGCTGTCCAGCCAGGCGGATGCTATAGGAGGCCTCAATAGGTGAACTGTCGGTCTGATCCAGCCTCCTCAGGCTGACTTCCAGGTTCTCGAAGAAGGGCATCGGGAAGTACGAGTACAGAAAATCATCGGCGTCGACTCCGATCAGAAGCGAGCGGCTGGGAACGAGTCCCGGGCGGCCGGTCGAAAAGAAATCGCTCAATAGCATGCGCATACGCGGCTGCCCATCAAAGCTGAGAATCAACTCGATCTCTGCCCAAGCCTGGGGTAACAG
>JAKZYH010000193.1:0-8857 GCA_047514575.1 Acidobacteriota bacterium
TGTTGTCGTAGGCTGTAGCGGAGCCGTGGCAGCTAAGACCCCGGTTTCGGGACAACCGACTCAAATACGCTCAATCCATCGCCAAATCAATGGGTTACGTCCTTCTGCGATCCGAATCTGCAAATGAAGTTTCACCCTAGCCCCGCCACCGGCTGCGGACCGCCGGATCATTCGAAAAAGAAACTTCGGACGGCGTGGCGGTGGCTTCCAAGCCGCCGTATTCCTTCCCTCGAGCCTTTGGCTCGAAAAACGGCGGCCTGGAGGCCACCGCCACGGTTTTCAGATAATTGCTTGGATAACTCTCCATCCAACTATAAATCAATGGGTTACGCCGTTTCTCTGTCGAAAACAGCGAATCAAGTTTCAGATTAACTCCCAATATACCTGGCATAGACTGCCCGAGCCTCCGCAAAATCGTCGGTGCCCTTGATGATCGAACGGCCGTCTGGAAACAGGGCAATCTCATATCCGTTGACCCGAATTCTCATCATGTGTTCGTTGTAACGGACTTTACCACTCTTCGTCAGGCGTTGGCACAGTTGGGGAAAGTCAAGCTGGGTCATCCGGCTGGGGCGAACCTGAACTGCATCTCTACCACATAGCCGCATCAGGTGAGTCTGCTCCTCAGCATCCAGGAATCGGAACTCCCGTTTGCCGCAGCAGAGACAGTCCTGGTTTCGGGCACCCGCCACTGAGATCAGTTGCCAGTGATCCTCCCAGACGTCCACCTTGAGCATCAGCTCGCCGGGAGTTCGTCCGACCAGGAGCTTCATGACCCGAGCTACCTGAAAGGAAGCCACGGCGTGAACCACCGAGCCCAGGACTCCTGCCGTGTCGCAGGTTTCCACGCTGCCCAAAGGCGGGGGCTCGGGAAAGAGACACTGAAGACAGGAGGTAGCTCCTGGACGAACCAGGAAAGCCGTCCCGTAGCTGCCCACGCATGCCCCATAGACCCAGGGTATGCCACGTTTTACAGAGAAGTCGTTGATCAGATATCGGGTTTCGAAGTTGTCGGTTCCGTCAACGATGATGTCGCCATCCCGACACAGGTCCTCGACGTTTTCAAAGCTCAGATCCTGGACGATGCCGTTGATCTCGACCTGGGAGTTGATAGATCGGAGGGCCTTTTCGGCAGCCACCGCCTTGGGGATGCCAGACTCCGCATCCGCCTCGGTAAATAAGCTCTGGCGCTGAAGATTACTTTCCTCGACGAAGTCTCGATCGATGAGGTCCAGCCGCCCCACACCGGCTCGAACCAGAAGTTCGGCGCTCACCGTCCCCAAGGCGCCGCAGCCCACCAGAACGACTCGAGAATTCTGGATTTTCTCTTGTCCGTCAGGGCCGATCCCCGAGAACAGAACCTGGCGTGAGTACCGATCGGTCACAGGCTTCATTGTACCACCGCGAAAGGGGACAGATGGCTCCGCTGGAAGCACCGAGTTATATCGGTGGAAGGTCGTCGTTATTCTCGAGTTGTGGGAGTCATCCCTCGACTGGAATACCCTGCAAAAGATCCGCCTCATGCATTGTCTCCCACTCCTCCAGGAAGGTCTGGTTCCAGGTCTGCGTGAGCGGGTGTTCCATCATCTCCTTGAAGATGGCCCAGAAGATGATGATGCCATCGGCTCCGTCTCGAAGTGCTCGATAGGCGGTATCGGCGGACCGAACCAGGGCAGCGGTGATGAAGGGGCGTTGCTCCCATCCTTGGAACATCTGGACACATTCCCGAATCAGCTTCGTGGAATCGCCTCCCATTTCCTTGACCGGCTCGCAGAAGGGGAGAAGGTGGGTGGCTCCTGCCTGGGCCACGATGGAGGCCTGATTCAAGGAAAAGACGGTCGTGCAGAAGGTGTCGACCCCTTCTGCACGAGCCATCTCGAAGGCCGCCAGGCCACTCACGCTGCAGGGGATCTTCAGGATGATCTGGCTCGACATCTGGGTGAAGACCCGACCCACCCGCATCAGCTCTTCCGGAGAGTGGCCGTCGATTTCAACCACGACGGGCTTGTCGGTGATCTCGAGGTAGCGCTTTACCACCTCGGTCAGTTGGCCGTACTTCTTGACCATCTGGTTGAGGACGACCGTGTTCGTTACCACGCCCGCTGCCCCCAGAGGCAGCCACTGCTTAAGGTCTTCTGGGTCTCCTGCCAACCAGATATCAGGGCCGCGTCCGTTGCGTTTATGTTGGGCTACCCGTCCTGCATCCTGCTCCATCTGAATCTCCTCACTTCTGGTTTACATTCGGCTGAATTCGAGCGCCAACCGGATCGAGCTCCAGGACCTCGTAGTGCGCGGCTGTCCCTTCTCTTGCCAGGGTCTCGACCATCCAGCGTCCAATGTCTTCTTCGTGGTCCTCCACCAGAGCGACGACCGCCGAGCCGGAACCACTGATGAAGGTCGCCAACAGCGACGAGCTCCAATCTTCCGCTACGCCCTGCCCGCTCAGCAAGGCCGGCAATCCCGGAACCAGCCGGGCACGGTACTCCTGGTGCAGTCGGTCTCTGCTAGCCTCTTTCAGGAGGGCCTTCTGGCCGGTTTGAAGAGCGTGGACAAGCAAGGCACAACGCTGCAGGTTGAAGACCGCATCTCCCAATGAATAGCTGTCAGGCAGGATCGCACGCGCCTCGGGCGTGGCGACGGTTGGCTCGGGTATCAGGACCACGAACCGGCAGGAAAGAGACGCTACCAAGCGCACGGCATCCACTTGGCCGTCGCTCACCCAGGAGAGGACCCATCCCCCCAACAGGCTTGCTGTCAAGTTGTCAGGATGTCCTTCCAAAGGATAGGCAAGCTTCAAGATTTGCTCGTTACTGAGGGTTCTACCCGAGATCTGTTCGGCAATCTTGATGCCGGCGATGATGGCTGCTCCGCTGCTGCCCAGGCCGCGCCTCAGAGGAATGGGGTTTTCGATTTCCAGGCGCAGGCCGGGTGGGGCAAAGTCGAGCGCTTCGAAGGCCGTACCAAGGGCGCGGTCCAAGATATTCTCTGAGAGGGGCAGCGTCCAGTCGGAAGGCCACTCGATTCCCGAGGCTTCGCGGGGCGAAACGTCGACGATGAGATGAAGTCCGAAGGCCAGCGAAAGCGTGTCGAATCCCGGACCCAGGTTACTGGAGCTGGCAGGGACCTGGACTCTAAAGGGTTGCCATTCCATGGATCCCTATCAAGCGATTGTCTCAGAGGGGGCTTCTTCCTGCTCGGCCAGGATCTGGTTCATCAGATCGCGCATCCAGCCGCGGTCCGGTTCGAGGCCTGTCCAGGTGGCGAACTGGAGTGCCCCCTGTTCGATGAACATCTCCATTCCGGAGATGGTCTGGACCCCTTTCTGAGCCGCCATCTGCAGCAGCCGAGTCTGCTCTGGATGATAGATGAGATCGTAGACCAGTTCGAATCGAAGCTGGTCCTCCGAAAGCGGCGAAGCCCCGGTAGATGGGTATTGCCCGACGGGGGTGGTGTTGACGCAGAGGTCTGCCGTCAGGGGCAGATCGGAAAAAAGAGCGTGACTGCAGCCGTAGTGGCTGGCCAGCCGGCCTACTCTTTCCTGATTGCGTCCCACCACCACGACTTCCACCCCCTCGTTCTTCAGGCCAGCGACCACGGTATGGGCGACTCCTCCGTTCCCCAGGACCAGAGCTCGCTTGTGCTGAAGGGGAAACCGCGAGGTGAGTGGGCTCAGAAAGGCGGGATAATCGGAGTTGAGTCCCCGCCATCCAGAGCTGCTGCCGCAGAGCGTATTGATGGAAGGTACTGGAGAATCGATCGAATCGGCTAACCCGGCTGCCTCGGTCTTGAAGGGAAGAGTGATACTGAAGCCACCAAACCGGAGACGACTGGATCGGACGTAGTCGATCCAGGGTTCCAGCTCATCCAGTTGAATCGGCAAGTAGAGATTGTCCAGACGATGGTGCTGAAAGAGTCGATTGTGGAGTTGGGGTGATCTGGAGTGGGCGACCGGATTGCCGATGATGCCGTAGATCACGGGAGTGCTTTCCCAACTATCGAGCCGGTACAGATCCCTAGCCTCTTCCAGGGCGAACTGCCCGGGTGCTACCGTCTGCTCTGTGTTCTCCGATACAAAGGTCCAGAAGTTCCCTAGAAACGCCCCCAGAAAGCGACTGGGTTGTCCCAGTCCACCCATTCCCAGAACGATGTGGGGTTTCTCATCGGGCAGGGATTCCATCCAGGACAACAGCCTGACTGATTCTCGAGTGGTGGAGATTGCAGCGGCGACCTTGACGACGTCTCCTCCCCGCCTCTCCAGCTTCTGGAAGAGACCGGGCAGATCGTCGGGCAAGCGGTCGAAGCAGTGAACGGAGCGCACTACCCGAGTCGAGCTGGGTAAATCGGGGTCCTCGTCAACGTCGTGTTCCAGGTCAACCCAGGCGAATCCGTTGCGGGCGGCAGCACTCAGGAGCTGAAGTCGGTCTCGTTCGCTTCCCTCGAACCTGCCTCCTTCACGGGGTGGTCGACAGGTCGCGAGAAACTCGGCGCGTGCCACGGGCGGAAGGCTCGGGAGCCCTGGTGAGGACAGATAGTCGAGACGAATCTCTATGAAGTCGACCCGGTCCTGGTACAGACTGATCTTGCGTTCAAGAGACGGGAGCGTGCTCTCGGCCAGGGGCAAACACAGCTTGTTCATGGGTCGATCCGGATCAGATCTCGGCGCTTTTCAGGAATTAATGACCGCGTTGGAGCCGCTGTTATGTTTCAACGGCGCCTTACCGTGATCCTGGAGCTTGGGGTACTTGATGTTTTCGTCTATCTGACTCCAGAATCTGCGAAAGTATTGGACCATCGAAACAAAGGCCAGTACCACCACCAACCACAAGAGAACCGTTCCCACTGGATGCAGCAGCCAGGTCGAGTAACGAGTGCCCAGAATCAGGGCGCTGACGCACAGTACTTGACTCGCCATTTTGTATTTGCCCAGCCGGGAAGCATCGATGGTCAGACCCTGAGCCGATGCGATGCTGCGAAGGCCGGTCACGGCGAACTCGCGGCCAATGACGATGATGACCATCCAGGAGGGGGCCACCTGCCACTCGACCAGGGAAACAAACGCTGCCGAGATCAACAGCTTGTCTGCAATCGGGTCCAGGAGTTTGCCGAGGGTAGTGACCTGGAATCGCTTACGTGCAAAGTAACCGTCGAAGTAATCCGTGATCGAAGCGGCTGCGAAGACGACGAATCCCCAGAGCTCTCGCTCGGCGAACCTGCCCGTCAAGAGCACCACGAGCAGCACTGGAACAAGGAAGATCCTGGAGACCGTCAACGCGTTCGGAAGATTCATGAATTTCGTCAATTTAACACACTTCGTCTCGGGGTTGTACCTAGCCTGATCTCATCGCTGGTCTACTGTGTCGCCGCCAGGATCCGTCCTGGCTACGGAAATCCGGGCTGGGAGCCTGGTTGCCACCGCGTTGCCTTGGTGCTAGCCTCCGAAGGTGATCAGAGCCCTTATCTTGGCAGGCGGTTCCAGTAGTGGACTGTTGCCGTTGACCATCAGCACCCCCAAGCCCCTTCTTCCTGTAGCGAACTTCCCGCTGCTCTTGTTCCAGATAGACCAGTTCAAGAAAGCCGGGATCGGAGAGGTAATCCTCAGCCTGGCCCATCAACCCCGCAAGATTCGCGATTCCTTCGATGATGGGTCCGATCTGGGGATCCTGCTCCGCTACCATGTCGAGAGTACTCCAGTCGGGACCGCCGGGGCCCTGAAGAAGGCAGAGTACCTGATCGATGACACGGTAGTGGTGATCAATGGAGACATTTTGACCGAACTGTCTCTCGAGGAGGTTCTAGCACAACACAGGAATTCCGGGGCACTTGTGACCCTGGGGGTCTGTCCGGTCGACAATCCGCGACCCTATGGGGTCGTGGAGACGGACAGCAATAGCTGGGTAACTGGCTTCGTGGAACGGCCTCGAGGCAAGTCCCTGAAAGCGAACACGATCAATGCAGGCGTCTACGTCCTCGAACCGGAGATCTTCCAGTGGATTCCGGGAGATGTTCCTTTCTCCTTCGAGCGCGATCTCTTCCCGCTTCTACTGGAACGTCAGGCGCCCTTTTTTGCCTCCATTTTCGACTCTTATTGGCGTGAGATTACCCGTCCGGATAACTACTTCCAGACCAACATGGACTGCCTCGACGGAAGAATCGAAGTCCCCTCGTTTGCTGCCTTCCCCGACACTCGCCAAGAGCATCCGGATCCTCGAACACAGATTGAGGGAAACTGTCTGATTGATCGGTCCTGTACCTTCAAGCCCGGTGTCCGGATCTCCCACTCGGTGATTGGCAGCAATTGCCGCATCGAAGAAGGTGTCAGAATCCGCAATTCGGTTCTGTGGCCTGGCTGCCGTATTCAAAAGGGCGCAGTTGTCACGGGAGGTATTCTGGGTCGGGGTGTCTCGGTTGGGGAGGCAGCAACGGTTCGCCGCAACACCATCCTGGGGGATAAGTCCATTCTTTGCAGCCACAGCAAGGTTTGAAGCCTTCAGGAAGAAACTTTGCCGATGGGTCATAGCGGTAGTGTCCAGATCGCCGTCCTTTGTCCGAAGCTACGGCCGGCCGGCTGAGTTTCGTCAGTGACGTTCACTCCTCTACCAAAAGAGAACCCCAAGTGAAACTTTTCACACCCCCCGGCGTCTATGCCTACAAGTTTGAATGAGAGAGCTGATGGTGGGACGAGAATGAGAGGAAAGTGAGCGTAATAAGATGTGGATACGCATTTCTCTGTTTTCTATTCCGCTTCTGTTCTGCTCGGTCGTGATCCTTCGTTTTTCGCCCGGGAAAGCGGAGGCCCCCACTTTGCCAGAGCCCGATTCCGCAGCAGAAGTGAGCCTCAGCCCGCCATCGGAGCCCGACTACGAGGTTTTCGAAGCAACGGCTTACTCTGACAGCGGAATCACACGTTCGGGTGTGTACGTCAAGCGAGGCATCGTTGCCGCAGATCCCTCAACTCTCCCGATTGGCTCTGTGATTGAGGTGGAAGCCGGGAGGTATAGCGGAATCTATACGGTCCTGGATACAGGATCCGCCGTCCGGGGCCAGATCATCGACATTTACATGCCCAGCTACGATGAGGCGATGGAGTTCGGACGCCAGTGCGTCAAGGTCCGCGTGTTGCGGCACGGCTGGCATTCTGATCCCTCCGACACCTTCTCCAGGATCGCTGGCTAGGTCTACAGCGTCCCAGTTCAGCGCCACTGGCAGCTGACAGCGATATAATCCCAGCCATGGAACCGGAGATTCTCCAGGCCAAACTGGAGCGCCTTCCTACGAAGTCAGGTGTCTACCTCTTCAAAGACGCTCGCCACAAGATCATCTACATCGGCAAAGGGAAGAGCCTCAAACACCGAGTGCGCTCCTACTTCCAGTCGTCACGGGAAACCGATCCCAAAACGGAGGTGCTCAAGCAGCATATCCGGGATCTGGAATACATCGTCACGGACAACGAGCTGGAGGCTCTCATTCTCGAGAGCAGCCTGGTCAAGAAGCACAAACCGAAATTCAACATCAACCTGAAGGATGATAAGGCCTTCCTGTTGATCAAGCTGACGGTAAACGAGCCCTACCCAAGGGTGTTGCTGACCCGCAGGATCGTCAACGACGGAGCCCTCTATTTCGGACCCTATCTGCCAGCGTCGCTGGCCCGCAACACCATCAAGATTATCAATCGCCACTTCATGCTCCGCACTTGCGCTCTCAAGATTGACGGGGGCTTGGACCGGCCCTGCCTGGAATACTACATAAAGCGGTGTCTGGGTCCCTGTGTGAAGGGGCTTTGCACCGAGGACGGATACAGTCAGGCGGTGCGGGATGTCGTTCTCTTGCTCGAAGGCAAGAACGAGGAGCTGATCCGGAGCCTGAAGCAGAAAATGCTGGAGGCTTCTGGAGAGCAGCACTATGAAGCCGCGGCCTTCTATCGCGACCGAATTCGCATGGTGGAAGACCTTAGCGAAGAGCAGAAGATGATTCTGGGCGGTCGGAACAGCGCAGATATCTTCGCTTATTACCGCGAAGGATCCAGACTGGCTCTACAGCTCTTCACGCTTCGCGACACCCGGATTGTGGGGAAACGCGAGTTCTATTGGGAGAATCTCCAGTTCTTTCAACCCGCCAGCTTCCTGCGAGACGCGATTCAACAATACTACGTCAACGCCGGGTTTGTTCCCGACGAGATCTACCTGCCCATCGAGGTTTCGGACCAGGAGCTGATTCGACGCTGGCTCTGTTCCAAGATCGGGTCGCGAAGACGCAGGCAGGTGCGCATTTTTGTACCCAAGAGGGGACAGAAGCACAACCTGCTTCTGCTGGTGGAACGTAACGCCAAAATCGCCTTCGAGAGTCGCTTCAAGATTCTCAGGGCAGAAAAATGGAAGGTCCTGGAGGCCCTTCGGGGCGAGCTCAACCTGCAAGAGCCTCCGCGGCGCATCGAAGGGTTCGATGTCTCCAATATTCAGGGATCTGAGACCGTCGCTTCGCTTGTAGTTTGCGAAGACGGCCAGATGCAGCCCAGCCAATACCGCAAGTTCAGGATCAAGACGGTTGAGGGATCCGACGACTTCTCCTCCATTCATGAGGTCGTCCATCGCCGCTACCGTCGAATCCTGGACGAAGGCAGCTCGATGCCGGACCTGATTCTGATCGATGGTGGAAAGGGCCAACTCCACACGGCCTACCAGGCGCTGTCACGCCTGGGGACCGAGGAGACTCCTCTCATCAGCTTGGCGAAGCGGGAAGAGGAAATCTTCATCATGGGGCAGGAGGACCCTCTGACTCTGGACAGGACCTCCCCCGTGCTTCACCTTGCCCAGGAGATCAGAGACGAAGCCCACCGTTTCGCGGTGACCTACCATCGCAA
>JAKZYH010000194.1:0-3514 GCA_047514575.1 Acidobacteriota bacterium
GGCCTTGAGTGCGGCCTGCTGCTTCCACGACAGCCCGGAACCCTTCGGCTCGACACGCCGGCCGGCCGGGTCACGGCGAAAACCGAGACCGCAGGGGATCGGGTGGGGAAGGTGACCTTCGACAATGTTCCTTCCTTTGTACTGGAAAGAGACGTTGTCACTGAGGTGGATGGGTGGGGCAGGATACGTGGCGACATCGCCTTCGGAGGAGCCTTCTACTTCTATGTCAATGCTCGAGACCTGGGCTTGAGCATTGAACCGGCTCAGGCCAGCCGCATCGTCAACCTCGGACAGCAGATCAAGAAGTCTCTCTCACGATACCCGATTCGCCATCCAGCAGGAGAGGAGGACTTGAACTTCCTGTACGGCGTCATTTTCGTAGAAGAGCTCTCCGATTCCCACAGCCGCAACGCCTGCGTGTTCGCCGACGGCGAGCTGGATCGTTCGCCCACGGGGACAGGGGTGAGCGGCCGAGCGGCCATCCTCCATCGGAAGGGCGGAATCTGTGCGGGTCAGATTCTGACTGTCGAGAGCATCATTGGGAGCTGCTTTGAGGTCGAGGTAGTCCATGAGACCCGGGTTGCAGATCTCGCAGCGGTGATTCCTCGAGTCAGCGGAACCGCCCACATTATAGGCAAGAGCGAAATCCTGCTAGATCCCGAAGATCCATTCGGTGAGGGGTTCTTCCTGCGGTGCTGAGTTCAGACCCACTCCGGCGGCGGAGTAATCTCCTCAGCCGGAGTCGCTCCCGGATCGGGTCGGCCCGTCTCGGAAAGCCGCTGAACCACGCTCACTTTCATGTCGCGCTCGCACTGCACCTGGCAGGAAAGTCGAACTCCCGTGAGTCCACGTTCCGAGAGTTTGTCTCGCTCGGCCACCGTGATTCGCGCTGGCTCGCCGTCCAGGAATTCAACCCTGCAGGTGGTGCAGCGCGCATTCCCGCCGCACGCGTGCATGATATCGACTCCAGCCTCTTCAATGGCGAGAACCAGGCGCTTACCTGCTTCCACTTCAACCGTTGTTGCACCTTCAATCTCGAGCCTTGGCATGTCTCTTTCCTCCCAGAGTAGGCTTGTCGTCGTCAAGGATGCCCGGGGCATCGCCTCCTCCTCTCCCGGCCACCACACCGCGCGAAACCTGTCCGCAATGATGGTTACTCATGAAAGGGACAGAATCTGTCGCAATCCATTAATATAGCAGGGTTGTCCCTCGATCGATGGCGAGTCACGAACAGGGGAAGCAGCTATGACGCAGAGTACCGACCCGTATCTTGACATTTTCTCCGACTACCTGAAGAGCAACGGCCTGAAGATGACGCGGCAACGCAGGCTGATTGTGGCCACGTTTCTCGCAACCGACGGGCATTTGAGTGCGGATGAACTCTACGAAGAAGTACGAAAGAAGGACTCCGGCATCGGATTCACCACGGTTTTCAGGACCCTGAAAGCGATGACCGAATGCGGTCTTGCCCGGGAAACGGATCTGACTGATGGATTGACCCGATTCGAGCGACTCTACCGGCGACCCAAACACCATCACATTGTGTGTCAGGAATGCCACCAAACGATCGAATTCTTCAGCCCCGAACTCGAAGAGCTGCAGGCCAGCATCGCTTCTGAATACGGCCTGAAGCCTGTTCAGCAGCGCCTGCAGATTTACGGCATCTGCAAGGAGTGCCAGGAAAAGAAAAAGCCCTCGCGGCTGGTTTTCGACAACGACAAGGTTTTTGCCCGCGACGCACTGCGCATCGCGATGGCCACCGAGGAGCGCGGCGTAAGCTTTTACAGGGCCGCGGCCGAAGGCGCCAACTCTCCCTCCACCCGAAGGGTCTTCCTGAGCATGCTGGGGGAGGAGGAGCGCCATTTGCGGCAGCTACGGGTTGAATGGGACCGACTCATCAAGGACACGCCCAACATCCTCAGTGCACCCGTTTTCCTGCACTTTGACTTCGAAGCTCTGGAAACCATTTTCCCGTCGGCATTGAAAGTTCGTGAAGGCCTGCTGGGAGATCTCAGCGAAGTGAAAGCTCTGGAGGTCGCCATGAAGATGGAGAAAGAGGCATACGCATTCTTCACTGAGTACGCGGAGCGCTTCGAGGACACCAGAGGACGCGATATCTTCCTCCGCTTTGCCGGCGAGGAGAAGGAACACTGCGACCTGATCAAAACTGAACTGGATCGCCTCTCTGTTGACGCTGGGTAGCCGGCTGCCTTTCGCTTGAAACACTACATCGCCGCACTGGATCAGGGAACGACAAGCTCACGCGCCATCCTCTTCGATAAAGAAGGGAATCAGGTCGCCTCACACTCCTGTGAGTTCAGACAGATTTTTCCGCAGCCCGGGTGGGTCGAACACGATCCGGAAGAAATCTGGGAGTCCCAGCTTCGGGCTCTGAATGAAACTCTCAAGCAGAGCGCGGTCGATTCCCGGCAGATACGAGCTCTGGGGATCACAAATCAACGCGAAACAACCGTGATCTGGGATCGAACCAGCGGGGAGCCCGTCCACAATGCGATCGTGTGGCAGTCACGCCAGAGCGAGAGTATTTGCGAAGACATTCGTCAGCGGGGATGGTCTGAGCTGTTCACCGAGCGGACCGGTCTGGTGGTTGATCCCTACTTCTCCGCCACCAAGATCAAATGGATTCTGGACCACGTCCAGGGTGCCAGGGAAAGGGCCTCGCAGGGACAACTGGCCTTCGGAACGATCGATTCCTGGCTCATCTACAAGCTGACCGAGGGCAAGATCCACGCCACCGACTACAGCAACGCGTCCAGGACCCTGCTCTTCAATATTCACGACCTCAAGTGGGACGAGGAACTGCTGGGTCGACTCGAAATCCCGATCTCGCTGATGCCCCGGGTGCTTCCTTCCAGTGGGGTCTTCGGGCATACAGCCAGCCGTTTCACCGATGTGGAGATTCCCATCGCGGGTGTCGCTGGAGACCAACAGGCAGCCCTCTTCGGGCAGGCCTGCTTTCGTCCTGGTGAGATCAAGAATACCTATGGAACCGGCTGTTTTGCTCTGATGAACACAGGAGCCTCACCGATCCGATCGAAACACGGGCTGCTGACCACCATTGCCTGGAGCGTCGACGGGCAGGTGGACTATGCCCTGGAGGGCTCCGTGTTCATCGCCGGAGCCGCTATCCAGTGGCTCAGGGACCAACTGGGCCTGGTGGAAACCGCCGGGGAAACGGAAGCCCTGGCCCGTTCAGTCCCCAGCACGGAAGGCGTGTTTCTGATACCCGCCTTTACGGGCCTGGGAGCCCCCTACTGGGATTCGAATGTCAGGGGAATGCTTATCGGCCTGACCCGTGGAAGCGGCCGGGCTCACCTGGTTCGGGCCGCATTGGAGTCGATCGCTTATCAGACAGTCGATGTCGTGCACTGCTTTGAGGGGGATTCGGGGCACCGGGTCCCGCGTCTCCAGGTGGACGGGGGAGCTTGCGCTAATGATTTTCTGATGCAGTTTCAGGCGGATCTGCTGGGAACCCCGGTGCGCCGGCCGAAGG
>JAKZYH010000195.1:0-19471 GCA_047514575.1 Acidobacteriota bacterium
TTGGCCCGTGCGCCCTCGCTCGCTCGTCCTCGCTCTGGATCGAGCTGGGTCGAGTCGGTCTGTCAGCAGTCTCAGGTATAAAAAGTGGTTCCGATTCAACAGATTACAGTTCTGAAAACCCCGGTTTCCGGACGGGCACTAGCTATGGGTTTGGGCACATCGGTACTCGTGAACGTCGAGGCAGGGGGGGAATCAATCTCGAGACTCCAGGCCTTCAAGGTGCCCACGTCTCGCTGTGCCGTATCCGCAATAGAGAGCGTCCAGATTCCTCCCGCATTCTCCCCATTGAACCCACTGAGCGGGCTCGGGTCCACTGATGCATGCTCGACGTTGAACGAACCCGTGTAGGGAGCTGTGCCGGCAGCAAGGTTGGTGGAGGCCTGATCGTCGAACTTCGTCTGGACGTAATTCCGGGAGCACGGCGGTACCAGAATTCCGCCTCCTGCGGTGGACTTAACGAGAGTGACCTTCGTCCCTGCCGGTGACGTCAGTTCGATCCTCAGATCGCGAACGCAGGTATGTTCCAGGTCCTCGAGAACCAGATTGACGTCGGCGACGGTAACAGAAGGGACAGGGACATTCACAGTCGAAGTGATCCCGGTTTGATCGAAATCCGGTATGGCCATGGGCACATCGGTACTGGTGAACGTCAGGGCAGAGAAATCCGGTCTCGAGACTCCGCCGTCATTGCGAGCTGCAGCGACTTGAGCCGTGAGAATTGGCAGAAGGAGGCACAACACGGTAGAGGCGGATATGCGTCGAAGTTTCATTTCTTTCTCCCTGGTACTTCCTGGAATAGTCAAGACCCCTGTTGCCGGCCCCCTTAGAGTCGTTCTCGGAAAGCCGCAACAGCCAAAAGAGCCTGTATTCTAAGTTACAAATGCTCCTCATCGCTAGCTGATCGGCAGCCTTGGCCCAAAATCTGGCTTCGACTGTCAATTCTCGAAGGCAGGAGTGATCTACAAGCGCTCGCAGTCGGAGACTCCTTCTGACATGTCCTACGCCGAAGGAAGCTGTTGCGAGTAGCCCAACTGTAAGGGTTGAAACCGTGGCGGTGGCCTCCAGGCCGCCGTTTTTCGAGCCAAGGGCTCGACGGAAGGAATACGGCGGCGTGGAAGCCACCCCCACGCCTGACGCGAAGTTTCTTCAGCCCTCGGGAACCAACAGTTTGACCGGGGATTGGAAACCTGTAAGCTGCAAGTAGGTGAAAGCTCTGTTCAGACTTCGTGTCTTGTCGGCACTCCTCATCGGCCTGCGATGGAGGGATCTGGAGTCAGCCATCCGGTTCATGAATGTGCGGTACCCTCTGGATTCCAGGGCGGTGCGCCTGCTGAAGTTCATGAGGTGGTCGTTGGACGTGATGTGGCGACAGATTCCCGACTCGGCACCCTGGGTGGAGCTGTCCAAGACAATCTCCAGGACCCCCTACTGGCTGACTGCCGAGAATCCGATTGTCGATCATCCCTGGAGGATCCATCCGGATGCTGCGCTACCGGAGCGTGCTGAGGTCGTCGTGGTTGGCGCTGGATTCGGTGGGGCGGCGGTGGCCTATCATTGGTCCAAGCACGGTACTGGACCCCTCGTGATTCTCGAGCGTGACCAGGCAGCTAGCGGGTCTGCCGGACGCAATGGAGGAATCGTCGTGATGGCGGGCGGTGCGCTCCACGGCTACTACGTCTACGCACCGGTGAACAAATACCTGGCTCTCACCCAGCCTCAACTCTCGGATGCCGAGCGGGAGGAGCGAGCAGCTTCCTTCGCGGATGCCTACGTCCAGGCGCTTCAGGCCAGCCATGAGTCGATCAAGGAGACGATGGAGTCCGAGGGAATCGAGTGCGACTACGCCCGAAAGGGTTGGGTGTTCTACACCGACCGGGTCGCGAGGGAAGGTCTCGAGTCCTCACTGGCGCTCAGCAATCGACGAAGATACGCCGACTGGGTGCGACGGACGCCCGAGCAGCTCCTGGATCGAAGCGGAGTAAGAACCTCCCTGGACGGGGCCGAGTCCCTCGAGAGCGCCACCTGGCACCCCGCCAAATGGGTCTGGGGCATTCTGGGAGCCGCACTGCGCAGCCCCCAGGTCCAGCTCTTCACACGGACCAGCGTCCAGCGGGTCGAACGGGAAGGCGAGGAGTACGCCGTCCACACCGATCGCGGCATCATCCGGTCACGGCATGTGGTCAATGCCACCGAAGCCCATACACCGACCGTATTCGGTAATTTCCTCGGCCCCTTTCCCAACCTGATCACACCCTACAAAGAGCAGGGACTCCACCTGGAGGGTGGGCCTTCCGGTATCAAGCCTCGGGTTGGTGTCAGCGGACCGCTTGCCTGGTTTACCCGAATCGCCTCCGGCGGCATGGTTCTGGGCTCCGACAACACGGCCGTTTCCCCAAGCCGAGCCGGTAGGAGTGAGCCCTCCCGCTTCATTACCCGCTACTGCTGTGCCTCGGTGGGTGCAAACTGGGAAGCTGCCCCCATGCGAGTCACCCATGAATGGACTGGCACTACCTCGACGACTCCCGACAAGTTTCCCGTGATCGGAAGCATGGATGGACGCGGTCTCTATATCATTGGCGGTTTTGCCGGTGCCGGCTCGGCCGCCTCCTTCAACGGCGGACGGTCGATCGTGTTCCGAATCCTCGGGCGGCAGCCTGACCCTGACTACCATCTGGATCGTTTCTTTTCACCGTTTCGATTTACCGACCCTACCCGCTACGGAATCCGGCCCCCTGAATAGCCGTTTCGGCCCGCCAAAATGCCGGTATAGAATGGGCCAGAGTTCGCGGCCTCCGGGTTCGTGCGCGTCCACTGCCGCAAAATGGGGGAGTTCCGGGACGTGTGAGAGCGAAATTCTCAGAATCCACGAGCTAGTAGCTAAGTCGAAGCCGTCACTCCACGTTCAACCGTATCCAGCGGATGTTGTAGACATCCTCTTCGAAGCACCAGAAGGCCACCAGCACCTCGCCCGTTGGGAGCAGAATGGGATTGGGATAGCCCAGCTTGAGTTCGTTCAACTCCTCCGCTGCAGCTTCACGCCCGATCATCCTATTCGCGGCACTGCCCTGCCAGAGTACCGTGGATGGACCATGCTGCCATTGGTCACCATCGAGCCTCACCAGGGTGGCACAGAGCCCAGGCGGGTCTATGCCACGGAAGACACATAGAATTCGACCGTCCGGCAGGGTCAGCAGCTTGGCGGTTTCGCCAGCTAGACCGGTGGAGCGGGGCGGTGACGAAAAGGTTGTGCCATCTTCGCTCACCGTGTAGTTGACGGCCTTGGTAGTTCCCGCCTTTTCGTCGAAGGCCCAGGAGACCGCCAGCACTCGCCCGTCCCGGAGCTCCACCACGGATTGCTCCCAGTGAATGATCCCGTTGGCATAGTCGTCCATGATGTCAATGGAGGAAGGCCAGGTCTTGCCACGGTCGGAGGAAACCAGGGCAATGGCCTTCATCCCGTTGGGAGCGGAACCATCCCAACCCTTCCAGGTTGCCATCGGCCACAGCCAACGGCCGTCTTGCAGCTCGACTACTTGATGGGCTACTTCGAAGCCCGGGCCCACCAGGGGAGGGTCCACACGTTCGACAGCATCCCAGCTCCGACCCGCATCACTGCTGCGGGCAAACAACAGATCCATCGGCGCATAGCCCAGATTGGCGGTATTTACGATTCCCTCTTCCGGGTCATACGGATACCAGCGTCCGATCGTGACCACCATTTCGCCGTCTGGCATCAGCCTGGGCCGAGCCGTGTGAACGGTGTGGCGTTCTGGATCCTGGATCAGCCCGTCGGGGAAAAGAGGCAGGGGATCATCCCAGGACTGACCCCCATCCCGGCTGCGGTTGATATAGGTTCGGTAGTCGTGGGTTCCCGGCCCCGGCCCCAGATCGAAAGTGCAGATTAGTCCTGTGCCAGCCTCAACCAACAGGGTCGGATGCCATGCGTTGATATCTCTCATCCGTGGCTCGGGGTTCCGGTACACCAGACCCGTGGAACTTGACTCGATCAAGGTTTGTCCTCCTACTTTTTGTTGGCTCACCTTTCCGCTGATCGTGATTCTCTCTCAAGTTGAGTCAACAGACTCACGATCCCCGGGTCACCCGGCGCGAGTTCTTGGAGTCTGCGGGCATACTGCAGTGCCAGCTTGGGCTGACGCTCCTGCCGCATCAGGGTAACCAGTGCCATCAGTAGGTCAGGGTCTCCTGGGTGTCTGGAATGGGCCGTCCTCAACACTTGCAGCGCCCGCTGGGGCTGCCCCAGAGACTGGAGCGCCACGCCATAAACATAGCTGTAGCGAGCCTGGTCCGGTTGGGTCTCGGCCGCCTTCTGGAGCCAGTCCAGTGCCTCGGACCGCCGCTGCATCCTGACCAGCAGTAGGCCCAGCGAATGCTGTAGTGGGGCACTTCGAGGGTCGATTCTCAAGCCACCACGCAGCAGCTTTTCGCCCTCCGCGTCTCTGCCCTGTGCACGATACAGATCCGCCAGGTTCACATAGGCCAACATCGAGTAGGGCGCGATTTCCAAGGCTTTCTTGTAAGCCGACTCCGCCTCTCGAGAGTCGCCGAGCCGCTGCTGGAGCAGTCCCAGATTGTAGTGGGACTCAGCTCGATCGGACTGGGTTTCGAAGGCCTCGCGGTATTCAGCCAGCACCAGGTCGCGTTTGGCCAGGCGCCCGGGGCTCCACGAATCTGGAGGCACATCTGCCAGGGCCCTGACTGCTTCGAGACGTACGGCGCGAACCGGGTCGGTCAGGCTGGGAAACAGGAGCTCCAAGCGGACGGTGGGTTCGACCATCTCCCCAGCGGCCGCAGCGGCGATCCGAATCAGGGGATCGTTGTGGGCGAGCGCGTCTCGAATGACCCGCGTCGATTCGGGAGAGTGATGTCTGGGCAGGAGTGATAAAGCGGAGGCGCGAGCGATTCCAGGAGCGCTCTCATCCTGAGCCAGGGCCAAGAGGCTCGCCCCCGCTCCGGGAAGACCCCTCCGACCCGCGAACAAGGTCTCTCCGTAGTGCGGCTCGCTTGAACGCTCTGGCCCATACCAACGCCCCACAGCATCCGCAGCCCACTGGACCGGTCGGTCCTGGTGACACTGATTACAGGCGTTCGGTGTACCCAGCTTCAAGGAAAGATGAGGACTCGGTACCCGAAAGCTATGATCGCGTCTGGCGTCTAGCACCATATAGTTCCTCGCCGGCATATGGCACTCTACGCAGCTGGCGCCGGAGGAGCCCGGCGGGTGGAAGTGGTGTGAGCGACTCTCGTATTTCTCTTCCAGATGACAGGTACGACAGACTGCATCGACACCACCCTGCACGCTTAAGCTGTGGGGTTGGTGACAGTCGCTGCAGCTCACTCCCTTGTGGTACATCTTGCTTTGCAGAAACGAACCATAGACGTACACTTCGTCCTGGATCTGGCCGTCGGGATAGTAGAGATCCTCTTCCAGGAGGGTCACCCGATGAGTGTTGAGGAGAGGTTGCCCGTAAACGTACTCTTCTGACAGCTGGGAGCGGCGAGAGTGGCAGCGCCCGCAGGTCTCTATTTCTCCCTGTGAGCTCCTGGGTCGGCTTCTCCTAGCGATGGACTCGCCCGGATCGAAAACCCAGGAAACATCGGCAGTCTCCTCCAGACGCAGCACCAGACCCTTTGAGTCGTCCACCCTCGGCGAATTCTTCGTCGGAGCGTCCTCGGCCCAGGTCACATGCTCGGAACCGGGTCCGTGGCAGGCCTCACAGGAAACGTCTATCTCAGACCAGCTCGTCTGGTAGGAACCGTTCTCAGCTGAATAGTTCTTCTTCAGATTGGTGGAGTGGCATTCAGCACACTGATGGTTCCAGGTCTGATACACCCCCGTCCAGTGGAGCGGATCGTCCGGGCCGATCTCTTCGTCTCCATAGAGGTGAAACCAGCGCTGGCCGCCCTCCTTTGCAGGGCGCGTATCCCAGCAGATACTCAGAGCCTGAAAGCGTCCTCGCGGAAACCGGATCAGGTATTGCTGCAGGGGTTCCACCCCGAAGGTATGGGAGACCTCAAACTCTTGGAGTTCGCCGCTTTCTCCTTCGGTCCGGACCAGGAACTGACCTTCTCGTTTGTGGAAGCTGGAGGTGACGCCGAAATGGGTGAACTCACTGTCGCCGAAATCGCCCAGGACGGTCTCGTCGCTGGCGATCTGCATGGCCAGATCATGGTGGGAACCCTCCCAGAGATCCAGCTCCTTCGGGTGGCAAGGCGCGCAGGCCCCGCGGCCTACGAAGCTGGCTGAGGCGGATCTATGCTGGTCCGATTTCCCAGCTTGGTCCGGCTCACCACAACCTTCGAGACCCAAACCCAGAATGAGACCAAAGACAAGTCTGCCAAGCCCCCTTTGCATGGTTTGCCCATTCTAGCTTGATCGGGACAGAAGTCGTCCCGGAACCTCGACCTTGCCTTCTGGGAAGCCCCTTGATTGTGGTCAAGTGAGGAGTCTGGGGCTCTCTAGGCGTTTTTCTTCCAATCTCGAAAAGCCTCGAGCAGGGCGCCCTTGGCATCGCCAGGAATTCCCCGTTCTTCGATACTACCCAGGCTCTTGATCGTCAGACGCATCTGTGCCATGTACTCCTGGCAGCCCGGGCAGACGGCGAGGTGCTTCTCGAAACGGACTCGGTCGCTTTGCGGAAGAGTCCCTTCCAGGTACTCAGTAATCACTTCCACAAGTTCATCACAATCCATGCTTCGGGCCTCGGATCTAATTGACCTGAAGGTAACTTTCCATTGCGCTTCGGATTCTGGATCGGCCGCGATGTAAGAGTACCCTCTGATTCGCTTCGCTGATCTCCATGAGTTCGCAAACCTCGTCTGCTGTCCAGCCACTGACGTCCCTGAGGGTGACGACCGACTTCTGAGCCGGCGGTAATTCGCTGATAGCCTGCTGCAATTGTCCCATGCATTCTTGAGACAGCAGCCTGCGTTCCGGATCGTTCCCCCAACTTGTGGGTGGAACCGCCCAGTGTCCCTGGGATGGGTTTTCCGGTTCGAAGAAACGGCCGGGATCAACAGCCAGCTCCGTCGCCTCGGCTTCGTCCTTGGCAAGTGCCGAAAACGGGACCAGTCTTCCATCACGCTGACGGCGTCTGATGGCGGAATTGATCAGGATCCTAAAGATCCAGGTCTTCAAAGAGGATCTGCCCTCAAACCTTTGGATCCCCTTCAAAACCCCGAGCCAGGTCTCCTGAACAACCTCATCGGCAGCGGCACTCGTAGACACGTGCATACGCGCTACACATCTAAGTTTGGAGTCGTAGCGCTCTACCAACTCCATGAAAGCGGATTCGTCGCCGGCGCGCAGCCCTACCAAGAGCCGGGCCTCAGTCATCGATTCGGCTTCTGTGCCAGGACCTGTTGAATCCTTAGAGCTTCTCACACCTACATCCGACAGCAGCCTCACCCACTTCGCAATCACACCACTCGACGGCCAGACGAGAATTGATTCGGGCATAGTAGCCTGATTCCCGGAAACCTGTCCACAGCGAGGAACGTCCCTCTCGACGCTCCTTCTCTTTTCCAGTCTGGCCAATTGCGCGCCGACTGGAGTGTCGCCGGCGAAGTCAGTGTCCACCTGGAAGTCGTTTCCGAACGCCAACCCTCTCATCCTTTTCGAGACCAAGATCTGGGTGTTCTTCTGGCCATCCAAGTTTCTTGTTCTCAATGTTTCGCGTCCTGACAGACCCTTAGTGTCGGGTGCGGCAGAAACGTTACAGAACGATCGAAGGAAGCAGTCAAGGGTGGTTTCGGTCTCCAGGCCGAAGTATTCTCTTTCTTGCGAGCCCTCCGCTCGAGAGCATGGTGGCCCGGGCAAGGACGGCCGTCTGCGCTCTCGGGGCAAGACTGGGCTGAATTCAGCGCACCCTTATTGATATCCGCTGTTCGAGCTCCAGCAACATCTTCTTCGCCGGCAACCCCCCTCCGAATCCAGTCAATGAGCCCGACTTCCCAATCACACGGTGGCAGGGGACCACGATAGGAAGTGGATTGGAGCCGATGGCCGCGCCCACCGCCCGACTTGCTTTGGGATTCCCAATCCGCGTCGCTAGTTCACCGTATGAGGTCGTTTGGCCATAAGGTATTCGCTGCAACGCACCCCAGACCTTGAGCTGGAATTCAGTCCCCGTCGGTGCCAATGGAAACTGAAACTTGAAACGTTCTCCCGCAAAATACGCCTCGAGTTGGGCCTCGACAGTTCGAAATGGTCGCGAATCCTCAATCCAGTCGGCCTCCACCTCACGACGGCCGGAGCCCTCTGGAAATCCGACGATATGAAGCCCCTCTGACGTACCGGCCAGCAATAGTGCACCCAGTGGACTTTCGGCATAACAGTATTTCATAGAGCCCTCACGACCTTTGGTCAGCTCCCCTCAGGGAAGCGCGATTGATGGATAATCAAGGCACTCCGAGAGCACCCTGGAGTCAAGAGTCCGCTAGGGTGCCTGGCGCGTCCATCCAGGGTAGTCCCTTTACAAAAGGGTCTGTTAGGATTGCCACTATCGTTATCATGACCTGGAAGTTCGCTGTGATCAATCTCTGGCTGATGACCCTCCTACTGGCGATCCCAGCAGGCCAGAAAAATGGCTCCCCTGTCGAAGCGGGTCCTGAGGTCGAGGTCACACTCGGCGAGCCGGTGATCGTCGCTCTGTCAGAGCCAGGCGAGATGCGCTGGGGGTTCCACCAGTATCCAGCGCTGTTCCGCTTGCCGGAAGGCCGCATCGGATTGGGGTATTCACACAACGCGGACGCAGTCGAGGCCTTCGGTAACGCCAGCCCGACCTACACCTCCGAAGACAAAGGTAGGACCTGGAAGCGGGTCTGCAACCACATTGCCGGCTACAAACCTCACGTCAGCGTCTGCGAGATTGCCCCAGGGGAATTTCTTTGTATGGCATCGACAGTGGCCTTCAACCTGAAGGCGGCCGGATTGAATCTTTCCCCACCGGCGGGCTTCCTGGGAGACGAAAAAGGGCTCTCGCTGCACCGGTACGAGGACAGTCCTCAAGCCTTGAAGGACTACGTGCGGGAATTGTCGGCTTACCGCTGGACTCCTCAGACCCAGGCCTGGAGGCCCGAGAAGATCCGCTACGACACGCGTGGTCTCTTGCTCTGGAAGTACACCGAGGGCCATCTGGTACCACGCACCTGGTTCGAGCACGCTCCCGCGAAGCTCGATGAAGAACTGATTTACGCAGATTACCGGGCCACCTACACCATAGCGAACGGCAAGATCCCACTGCATTGGCCTGCCACTTGTATGGTCTCTCGAGACCAGGGGAGGACCTGGGAAAAGCGCGGGACGATCGCTGTGGATCCCACCGGTGAGTCCTATATGACAGAGCCGGTCATCGAGGTGACCTCCGATGGGCGACTCGCCTGCGCGATACGTGGCTCGGCAGGATATACGGCCTACACCCAGGGGCATCGCCTGGTGATCACTTTCAGTGCGGACCGGGGCCACACCTGGGAGCCGGTCAAGCCACTGCACAGCTTCGGTGTTTTTCCTGGGCTGTTGCTTCTGGAAAACAAGATACTCGTCTGCTCCTTCGGCCGGCCGGGCGTATACATGAAGTTCTCGGCCGACGGGCGGGGAACTGCCTGGTCCATACCAACCACGCTCCTCGCCGGGAGGAAGAACTCGGAGGAACCGAGAAAATCGTGTGGATACACGAGTCTGCTAGCAGTGGGCCCAGACGAGTTCCTGATCGCCTATTCCCGCTTCAACCACAAGGACGAACAAGCACAGCAGCGCAAGGCCATTGTGGTGCGCCGGGTAAACGTCTCATGCTTAAAGTGAAAAATTCGTCGCACGTCTGAAGGTTGCACGTCCCTGAGGAGGGCCTTGATTGATGTACGCAAAACCGTGCTGCGCACGGGTAAACTGCTGGTAGTAGGAAGCAAAGTCCGGCAGAGGCGCGAACGACCTGACCTATCAGCAATACGAACCTCAGCTCTGAGGAGAGAGTCGGACAACAGCAAGTTCTCTGCTAACCCCGACCAAGTTTCTTCCCGAACGATCCTGGCTGCAGTTGAAGGGGTTCCATGACTATTCTTCAACTAATTATCCGATTTCTACTTCCCCATAGGCTCCGGGCTCACTAGAATACCCCTATGGGGGAGCGGGCTCCTGAGGGTCGGGAGCAAATTGCATCGCAGCAGTCTGGGCGCAGCCTGCAAAAGACGGCGAGGGGGGCCTCATCGGGGCCAGTGGCCCGTGCTTTCCAGCCCGCAACCTATGTTCTGAAGCCGATATCGGACCTCAAAAACGGCAGCGCTGGGGGCTCTCTCTTCAACTATGTGAGAATTGGCCAACGGCATCGTTGGATGGTCCTGTCAGTATGCGTCGTCTCGATGCTTGCAGCCTTCCTCTATTCAATGCGCCAGAAGCCAATGTTCCGGGCCACCGCTACTTTCCTGGTGGCAAGGCCCGGCATCTTGAGGTCAAGAGGCGTAGGTTTGGGTGTCCTCCTCAGGAATCGACCAGACTTTCTCGTGGAGCACGCGCTAAACCCAGAACTCCTGGATCCCTTCCTAATGGAAAGGTTTCATGTACCGGGAGCGGGCGAGCCCATGGTCCTTCTAGACCATCTGGGGATCGAGGAGGATAGCTTGTCGGAACGTCTCTACCTGGGGCGCTCGTTTCTTGAACGAAATGTCGAAGTAACTGTACCGAATGAGTCTTACCCTTTCTTGCTCGCGATCGACGTGGTTCTTGATAATGCCGAACTGGCCTCCCGAATCGCAAACCGTCTGGTCGAGCGGGTTGCCGAGGCTGACGCTATGCGCCGGGGAAGGGCGAACAGGGAACACGCTTCCCACATCGAGATCCAACTTCAGACTGTGAAGTTGGATCTTAAGGCAGCTGAAGAAGCACTGGAGAAGTTTCTGGATGCCAACCGTCTGGTATCAACCGCCCGACTCACGATTCAGAAACGTCGTTTAGAGCGCGAAGTAAGGTTGCAAAGTGGTCTCTTCATAGAGCTCCGAACCCGAGAGGCTTTTTCCAGGTTGGCGGGGGATGAAGAGGTATCGGCCGTCTCTTTCGTGGAGAGAGCCTATCCTCCTCGTGAGCCCTACACGTCGGGAGCAGGTACTGAGGTAGTCTTGGCTGGCGTCGCTGGTCTTCTGCTGGCCCTGACCCTGGCCTGCGCGGCAGAATCCCTTGGAAGGGTTCGCTTCCGCTAGCGATTCTGCTGTTACAGGGCCGTAAGGGCCGTACACTCTTCACCAGCCTTCAGATCTGACGCCTTCCTTCGGCAGAAATAGGGGAAAGACATGATCACATCTGTGCAAAGCTGGCCAAGGAATGGTTTCGCCATGACCTGCCTTGCCCTCGTTTTTCTGATCATCCCATCGGCCCTTGCTCGACCGGCGATCGAGATCACGACGCCGATGGCGCCTCCGGCGTGGGCGCTGGCCCAGTGGGCTTTGCTCGATTCGAACCGCGAAGCGGCCTTCGTGGCCGCGAACAAGTATGTCGATGATCGCGGTTGGATGCGGATAACGCCGAACTGGGGCGCGATGGATGGGGCGGACGACGTCACGGAGACTTACCGCGACCTCCCTATCATCTACATGCTCGGAGGTCCCCCGGAAATCCTGACGCTCCACAAGAAGATATGGGAGGGACATCTCGACCAGTACACGAAGGCTCGCGAGCCCGTGGTCGAGGCCGCCAAGGAAGGCATGCTCTACAAGGAGTTTTGTCCCCAGCTCGACTGGGAGCATACGGGCGAGGCAATGGCCCCGTGGTATTGGTACGGGCTCGCCCGTCCCGACGACACCCAGTATCTGAATCGGGCTCGTCGCTTTGCCGGATTCTACATGAACGAGGATCCTGGAGCTCCTAACTACGACCCTGAGAAAAAGATCATTCGCAGTCTCTTCAATGGCAGCCGTGGACCGCTGCTGACTCCGGCTTCGGAATATGACTGGGGTGGTAATCCGCGTCCCCGCCATGACCCGCGCCCAGGTCAGCTCCCCCGCACCGAGCGCTGGACGCGTATGGGCTACACCGTCAATCTGAGCGGCGACCATCCGCAGAACATGCTGTCTACGAACCTGGCGATGACCGCGTACCTGTTGACGGGGGAGACGAAGTATCGCGATTGGATCCTGGATTACGTCGGTGCCTGGGTCGAGCGGGCGGCGCGAAACGGAGGGAATCTTCCCAGCAACATCGGTCTCGACGGATCCATTGGTGGTGAATGGAGCGGAAAGTGGTGGGGCGGGGTCTATGGCTGGAACTTCCGGCCAAAGTCGGAAGATGGTTCGGAAAATGCCGGTAACAACTACGTGATGCGGGGGGCGCGGGTGGGCCTCGGACTCGCATTCCTTCTGACGGGCGATCATCAGTACATCGATACGCTGAGGAAGCAGATCGACAACATGTACGCGCAACAGAAAGTCATCGACGGCAAGTTGATGGTCCCGCACAAGTACGGTGATAACGGTTGGTATGCCTATATTGACAACAGCCTTCGAGGCGGTGGCAACGTTAATTTCTGGTCCCTGCCGGAGTTGACAGACATCTACACCTGGACGCTGAAGGCCTCCGACCTGCCGCGTGTCGCTGACGAACCCTGGGTGCACTACCTGCGAGGTGAGGCTCCTGCCTTTCCTATGGAGTCGATCGCGAACGATCTCGACGTGATTCGAAGGCAGGTCGAAAAGGTGCGGGCAGATTCCCAGACGGCCGACACTAGAGCGTCATCGGGTATGCCAGTGGTGACTTCGGTGAGTAGTCTCATCAACCTCATGCTAGGGGCTAACGACCCGGGCAGCGGTGGCAATGTTCTTCACGCGCAGGTCCGCTACTTCGATGTCGAAGGGCGGCGGCCGGGCTTGCCTCGGGGTGTGGGAGCCCTCGTGGAACAGGTCCGTCCCGAGGGCATTTCGCTGCTGTTGGTCAATACGAGTCCGGTCAAGAGCCGCAGGCTGATCGTTCAAACGGGAGCCTACGCCGAGCACGATGCGGTGACCGTTGCCGTTGGCGACCAGCAGTTCGAGGTGAGAGACTCGCAGTTCCAGGTACGCTTGAGCGCTGGGTCAGGTGCGCGTCTGACGATTGGGATGAAGCGTTACGTGAACCAGCCGACGTTTGCGTTCCCCTGGAATCGATAGAAGCTGATGAAATGCTCCCCCAGATCTTGAAGGGTGTCCCAATGAAACGATCGGGCAAGAATCAGACTGCGATGCTGGTATTTCTGGTGCTCCTTGGCACGGCTCTGGCAGCCGAGTCCGACGTCTACTTCCGGAGCGATGGAGGAACTCCGGCGAGCGACCAGGTACCTCTTCCTGGAGACCTGAGTGACGGGCAGACTCTGGTCTGGAAGGCCGACCTCCCCGCGGGACATTCTACCCCCTGTGTCACGGCCGACCAGATCTTCGTGAGCGTATTCGAGAAGCAGCAACTCGCAACCGTGGCTCTGGATCGGCACACCGGAAGGAGGCTCTGGGAGAAGGTAACTCAGGTGGAAAGCATCGAGCGCACCCATGGCACGGGAAGCCCCGCCTCTTCCAGTCCGGCGAGCGATGGGGAGCGTGTCTACGTCTTCTTTGGGAGCTATGGACTGGTCTGCTACGACCTCGACGGGCATCTGCTATGGGAAAAACGCCTGGGACCCTTTCACGACGATTTCGGCGCAGCTAGCTCGCCCATCCTCGTGGGGGACAAAGTGATCCTCAATGAGGACCATGACAGCGGTAGCTTCCTGATCGCCATCCACAAGTTGAGTGGCAGGACCGTGTGGAGGACTCCCAGGCCGGGTCATACCCGAAGCTATTCCACTCCAGTCGTCTGGCAGTCGGAGGGACGGGAGGCCGTCCTCGTGGCGGGAGCACTGCAACTGACAGCCTACGACGCGCAGAAAGGACAGAGGCTTTGGTGGATCAATGGCCTCGCTCGTATTGTCAATCCTACCCCCGTGCTGGGTCGAGAACGGGTCTTTGTGGCCTCCTGGTCCCCAGGTGGCGACACGACCTCCCGGATTTCGATGGAGGATTGGTCCACCGCAAATAGCCAATGGGACAAGGATGGAGACCGGATCCTGACCGGCGAGGAACTACCGGAAGGAGATGTGAAAGGGAGACTTTCCATCATCGATCTGGATCAGGACGGCGGTATCAACCAGTTGGAGTGGGAGAAGTACGCCCAGGTATTCGAGCTCGCTCGCAACTCCATCTCGGCGTTCAGGCCGGGTGGCCAGGGCGATCTTACAGGTAGCAACACACTATGGAGCTATCTCCGGGGCATTCCCTATGTGACCAGTCCCGTGCTCTACCGCCAAGTGGTCTACATGGTCAAGAACGGGGGAATCGTGACCAGTCTGGACGCAGAGTCAGGCAAGCTTTTGAAGCAGGGTCGTGTCACTGGACTGGGAAACTACTTCGCCTCGCCCGTGGCCGGTGATGGCAAGGTGTTCCTGGCCAGTGAACGGGGAGTGATCACGGTCTTGAAAGCCGGTTCCGAATGGGAAATTCTGTCCTCCCACGACCTGGGCGAGCGCATCATGGCGAGTCCGGTAATTGCCGCTGGCCGGATCTACGTGCGGACCGAAGAGAGTCTCTACAGCTTTGGAAAGAATTAGGGTGACGTCGTCAGGTTAGAATGTGGACATGTACGGCAAGTCGGATGCGAAGACCCCTGAAGAGTACATCGCTGGCGTCGACGATCATCGTCGCGACGATATCCAGTCGCTTCACGACTTCATTCGCAAGATTGCCCCGGAGCTCGAGCCAACGATGGAGTTCGGGATGCTGGGGTACGGGAAGTTCCACTACAAATACGCGAGTGGGCGAGAAGGTGAGTGGATGAAGATCGGCATCGCCAGCAACAAACGCTACATCTCCCTCTACTGTTGCAGCGCGGACGAGCAGGGATACGTAGCCGAGCGCTACAGAGAACGTTTGTCGAAGGCCAGCATTGGAAAGAGTTGTGTGCGCTTCAAGCGCCTCTCGGATCTCGATCTGGAGGTGCTCGGTTCGCTCATTCGCGAGACAGCGAGAGGCTCTTGGGGAATCTAGTGCCGCGCGCCATAAGTTCTGACCCAGGGTTCAACAGCCCCTCGTCGCCGCTGGCGTTGTTGCGCTCACTCCACATATAGCTCGATATGCCTCGCTCGCAGCGCCTAGCCAGCGACAACGATTGACTACTGACCCCTAGGTCAGAACGTAAGGACCGGTCTAATACGCGTTCGCGCCAGACCGCTGAAGCGGTCTCTCTGGAAACTACATCACGCCGAGGATGTGCTGGCAGCGATGACAGCCGAGAGGGTGCGCACCACGATTTGAGGACACAGACACTGGGCCGTCGGCCCTCAGCGTGCGTAGACCTCCGGTCTCCGATCCGGGATGTGTCTGTTGGCTCCTGGTGAGGGCACCTGATCGAGGTCGATCGTTGTGATGGCGAAACGCTGCGTATCGTCGCTGCTGTCCTGTTCGACCCTCCCGTCCGGTCCTGTTACCAGTGCCTGTGAAGGATGGGTGAAGGCGATGAAGATGCTGTTTTCGTAGGCGCGCGTTCGCATCATGGCGCGGTTGAGGTCGTTGTGGAATCCATAGGTAGGATTGAATACGACCCGCGCACCCTTCATAGCCAGTGTTCTCGTCGTCTCCGGCCAGCGCCGATCGGCGCAGATCATGACCCCGAACTTCCCAAAGTCCGAATCGAAGACGTCAAGGTGTCCACCGGGCGTGTACTTGTGATCGTGACTCTGGAGATGCAGCTTGTCGTAGGAGCCGACGAGCGTCCCCTCGCGGTTGAAGACGAGCGCCGAGTTGTAGGCCTCTTCGTCCACTTTGCGGGTGCAGCCGTAGATCAACCAGACCCGATTGCGCCGCGCCCACTCGGCGGCGGCACGCGTGTACTTTGAGGTTTCCGGGTCGATCGCATAGCGAAGCATGTCCTCCTTGCGCACGGATTTCTCGGTGGACACGTAGCCATCGAGAAAACACTCGGGAGTAACGACGACGTCGATTCCCGGCTCACGTTCGATGGCTCCAAGGACGCCCATCAAGGCACGATGGTTCAGGTCAAGCTCACCCTTCTCCGGAACGATCTTGACCTGGGCGACCCGGATGGAAAGTCGCTGCGGCGACATCTCGGACGGCGCCGCCGCCGTCGGACTCGCAGCCACAGGGCCGGAATCAGAACCTCCGCTACAGCCTTGAAATAGAGTGGGCGACAGAGCCATTCCAAGAATCACGACAGTCGAGACCCATGAACTGGAAAGGTCGAGTGTTCGCCGCCTCCTGGATGTTGGGATCCGCACCCTCTTCACATTCGAGCTCCCACCTTTCGCTGGCGGCGTGTGGGCAGCCGAAGCAAGCCAGTACGGTTTCCACCAGCGGCGATCGCTGCCCTATGATCTCACCGATCCCGTCGCGAGTCGAGGGCAACAGATGGGCGTGGGAGTGGAATTTGTTGCGGGTGTTTCAGGGTGCGAAAGACACAAAAAGAGTGGGGGCTACTGATTTCCTATCTTAAAACCCAGCGCGTCCTTTATCCCAGGGCATCCTGGTCTTCGTACGCAGAGGCCTCGTGCATTTTCTTCGAATGCCGACGTTTGGGCATCGCCGTCTGGTCCACCCAGAAAAGCCCGCCGGATTGCCTGATCGCCAGATGGTAGTCGAGGAGAAGGGCATTCTGCTCCATCACGATGAAGACTTCGAATGGATCAGGGAAGTGCGGCCCCTCCGGACGGTCCGAGAGTAGGTTTCGCGTACCATCCTGCCCTTCAACTCGACTCAGCTCTTAACTTGTAAGAGTGTGCTCCCGACTACTGGAAGAGAGACAAGACACTCTGCGGTATGGCGTTGGCTTGGGCCATTGCCGCTACGCCGACCTGAGACAGAATCTGGAACTTCGTCAGATTCGCGATCTCCGAAGCGAAGTCCGCGTCCCGAATCTGTGATTCGGCTGCGGTTAGATTCTGGACCTGGGACTGCATGACCGACACGGCGTTTTCCAGTCGGTTCATGGAAGCACCCAGCGATCCTCGACGGCTGGCAACCGTGTCAATCGCCGCCTCTACCTGTACCAGCATATCGGTGGCCGTGACGGTGCCAATGTCGACTGCGATAGTGGATCCAGTGCCGGTAACACCGCTTGTGATCGTCAGATCAGCCGTGCTCAGTGCGCTGCTGGAGATCCCGATCTGGGCATTGGACGCCGTCAGATTCTGGGTGTCCCCTACAAAGATGTTTCGGGTCGCGTTGGAAAAGATAGCAGTTCCGTTGAACGAGGTGGCCGCTCCGATCCGGTCGATTTCCTGATAGATCTGACCCAGCTCGGTTTCAATGGCTGCCTCGCCGCTGCTGTTGGTGTCTGATTCGGCTTCAGCGAGCAGTGAAGCGGCTCTACTCAGCAGATTCTGGACCTGTCCATAGGCACTGTCTGCCACCTGGGCAAATCCGACACCGTCATTCGCATTTCGGATGGACTGCTCCAGCGTTCGAATCTGACCGTTCAAGCCGTCCGCCAACGCCAGGCCGGCGGGATCCTCACCTCCCCGGAACAACCGCTGACCAGTTGAGAGCCGGAAAAGGGTCCTTTGCAGGCTCTGCTGGTTCTGGGTGGAATGGTGCTGCGCCACCAAGCTGGGGAGATTGGTGATGACGCTGAAAGTACTGCTCATTGACTACTTCCTCCTTGAAATTGTCTCCGCAAGGCATCCTTGCCCCGCTGGTTCCTGGGTACCAGCACACCCGTATCACCTTTCTGATCGGCCATCCCAGACAGATTCTTTAGCCCAGATGCAGGTGCGTTTGCCGTATTACGTGGGCACTGAGGACCCAATGTTGAGATCAAGTGGCCGAAGACTGAAGTAACTACTAACGATTGCAGGAGTCCTGGCCCCATTCGAGAAAGAGACTTCGGTTAGGTTTGCCGTGTTTGTCGTTACCGCGACCCTTGCATGATTTCCTAACGAACCAAGTTCAGGTTAGTGGCGCCCCAGCGGTGCTGCCCCTTCCGTCCTGGCCTTCGACGACTTGAAGGATCGTTCGGCCCTGCCGGTCCTGCTGGAGGTGGCCCAGCGAGACCCCTCACCCGAGGTTGCAACGAGACTGGCATGCCCCCAGTAAGGCGGTTTTCGAACGGGTCGGCGAAAAAAGTCTCCCACGCAGGATGCTTGGCTCGAGCCGATTGCCGTAAGCTATTGAAAAGATTGGTGGAGGTAATCGGACTCGAACCGACGACCCCCTGCTTGCAAAGCAGGTGCTCTTCCAGCTGAGCTATACCCCCACCGGGCTTTGGACCCGAAGCGCAAGAAATGCCCTCGAGTTACGTTCGAGAAGGAAGACTCCGCCAAGTGCGAAAAGCCCCTTCGCCGCTTAGTCTAGCATGTTCCCGATCTAGCAAAGCCTTCACTTGATCACCCAGACTGAGCGTGTTACATTGTAGTAGGTAGTCTACACGTAAAGAAGACATGGCTCTAAACATTAGAAACACCGAAACCGAGCGGCTGGCCGAGACACTTGCCAGGCTCACCGGAGAGACGAAAACGGAGGCGGTCACTACGGCCCTACGCGAGCGGTTGAGACGACTCCAGCGTGACAGGGCAGGCCGACCGCTGGCCGACGAGCTTGACGAGATTGCTCGTCACTGCGCCTCGCTTCCTGTTCTGGACAGCCGAAGTGACGACGAGATCATCGGCTATGACGCCCGGGGTCTCCCGGGCTGATGGTGATTGATACCTCTGCACTCGTGGCGATTCTTCAGAACGAGCCAGAACGCCGACACTTCAATCAGGCGATCGAAGAGGCGGAGTCATGCTCCATCTCAAGTGCTACCTTGGTTGAGACCTCCTTAATCATTGAGTCACGATACGGAGCGATTGGTTTGGGAGACCTTGATCTGCTCATTTCAAAGGCAGAAATCGCGGTGGTCTCGTTGGATCTCGACCAGGCCCTCATTGCTCGCCAAGCCTTCAGCCGATACGGCAAGGGCCGCCATCCGGCCGGCCTGAACTATGGCGACTGTTTTAGCTATGCATTGGCCAAGTTTCTGGGGCAGCTGTTGCTTCAGAAAGGCGCCGACTTTGCCCAGACCGACCTGCCGATCTACCCGGCGGGGTAGGACACTTTGCCTTTACCCCGATCTCGTGGGTCCTGACCGAATCATTCAACGATGACGCGATGCCGATGCGGGAGAGCGACGTTGGCGAAAGGGAGGATTTCGCTGTTGTCCGGCTCTCTCCGCGGAACTTGGGCTCATTGTGCCGACGAGTCGATTGCAGACAAGGCGAGTCGTTCGCGGCTCTGTCGGATCGGCTAGGGTTGGATGGCAGAGAAGTCGAGGCTCGTGAAGAGCTTGGACAACTAGGCAGGGGGGACAGGTAAAACGTCTACCGTCTGTCTTTCCGTTAGAAAGGAGGTGATCCAGCCACAGGTTCTCCTACAGCTACCTTGTTACGACTTCACCCCAATCACGAGCCATACCGTCGGC
>JAKZYH010000196.1:0-8621 GCA_047514575.1 Acidobacteriota bacterium
GTCATATAGGTAGTGAACATGGTCGCCGACGAGCGGGTCCAGGAGATTTGCATCGACAACGAAAGGTAGCTCACCGATATAAGGGCAAACAGGCCTTGATAGAGAATCAGGTAGGCGGTGGCGAACCAGGTCTCCTGCCACAGATCTGGGAGGGCTCCAAAAGTGAAAGTGAAGGCTGCATAGAGGAAGAGAGCGATCATGAGCAAACGTCGTCGGCCGAAGCGATCCGCCAGGAAGCCGCCGCCAACCGCGCCCAGAAACTCAAGAAAGACCGCGTAACCCATGACTAGCGACACCTCCACGAAGCTCCAGCCTAGTTGCTGTGTGTAGAGTGTTTTGGAGATGATCTCGGCGAGACCATGGCCGATTGTCTTGATCGTGCCCATCAGCGCAAAGGCGAGGGTCGCTCGTAATGCGAAACCTCGAGCCAAATCCTTCAATACCTCCATGGGATTGCGAAGGCTTGCCCCCTGACCCGTTTCGTTTGCAGCTCCAGGACTCCAGGGGAAGCGCTTTTCTCCGGCCCGTTCCAGGACCAGGAGAGGCAGCAACATGATGACGAGCAGTAGGGCTAGCTGAAGGAGAACTGCGGCCGAGAGTCCCCAAGCTGCCATGACTTGGGCCATCACCGCGGCTCCCGCGCCCTTACCCACCAGCTTGGACCCCCACATGAACCCATTGACTCGTCCGTGCTCTGAGCGGGGGAGGATGTCGACGGCAAGGGCATCCGTGGAGACGTCCTGAAGCGAGGCGAAGCAGTTGTGGATGAAGAACATCCAACCCAGAAGCTTCAGGTCGTGGGTCAGGTCTCCCATGAGGATCAGGCCCAACATGGTGACCGCCATCATCAGCTCTGCTCCGATGATCCAGGGTCGCCTTCGACCCATCGAGCGAATGGTGACGGTGTCGATCAATGGGCCCCAGATCAGCTTGAAGGTCCAGGGAAGCAGAACCATCGCCGCTAGCTCTCCGGCTTCGGCGTCGCCCAGGCCTCGAGCGGTCAGAAACGAGATCAAGGCGATGGTCATGAATCCCCAGGGGACCCCCTGGGCGAAGTAGAGGGCACACAGGACTCCGACCCGCTGCCCGAATCGATCGGCTAATGCCATGGCAGGAGATTGTAGCGATCTTGAGTCAGATTTATGAGTCCTTGCTTCAAAAAAGTCATTGTTCGGATCGGCGCCGCTGGACTTCGGCGGTCTAGTTTGGGTTCTGGTAGACGGTGACGACTGCGGTGCGATCGTCTCCCCCCAGGTTTACAGCTGTCCCAAACCGGGGTCGGCTCCCGATTTGATATTCGCCAGCAAGGCCCTTTTGTTGTTTGAAGATCTCGAGCGCTTGTTTCACTCCCGTAGCCCCAACCGGGTGGCCGAAGGCCATGAGCCCACCTCCCGTGTTCACCGGTAGTCGCCCGTCTAGATTGGTGACACCGTCCCTCACTAGATCAATGGCCCGACCCCGTTTTGCGAACCCGAGGGCTTCGTAGAGCAACAGCTCCGTAATACTGAAGCAGTCGTGCACCTCGACCACTCCGATGTCTTCAGGTCGCACATCGGCGTCCTGGAAGGCCTCCTGGATTGCCCGCTCCGCAGTGGACAGAAACAGAGGTTCGGGCACTTCGTCCAGGGGTGCCGTCGCATGGCCGTAGGAAACGATCTCCACGGCGTCCTCGCGGGACTTGCCCAGTTGATCCATCCCTTTCTCCGAAACCAGGACGACCGAGGATGCTCCATCCGAGACCTGGGAGCAATCGCTCAACTTGAGGTACTCTCGATATTTCCTGTTCTCGAGGAAGCGCGGGTTTTTTTCGGAAACGGTTCCTGCCCTCTCCAGCGTCATCTGGACTGTTCGCATATGGGCGTGGGGGTTCTTGTTGGCATTGCTGTATGCTTTCAGAACCACTCGGCCGAGGTCTTCCTCAGAGACGTCGTAGGCCTGCTGATAGGCCTTGGCACGGCGGGCGAACAGGCAGGGGAAGGTAAACGCATCGCAAGCGCGCTGAGTGGCGTAGTGAGCTGCTCGTGCCAAGTAGTCGGCCCCTTCTCGAGCGTTGACCGTGGTCTGTATCTCGACGCCGGCCACCAGGACCACATCGTTGCCAGCGGAAATGGCATCGACCCCCGACAGTAGGGCCAAGCCTCCCGAAGCGCACGCACCCTCCACTCTTGAGAACGGTTTGTACTTCAGATCTGGATGCAGGCTCGCCAGCATGGCCCCCAGGTGTCCCTGCTTGGCAAAGAGCTCGCCCGTGAAGTTTCCGACGTATCCCTTCTGCACCGCCGCGGGCTCTGTGCCGGTCGCTTCGAAGGCTCCCAGAACGGCCATGCGAAGGTGGTCTTCCAAAGAAGGATTGGTTCGTTTCCCGAAGTCAGGGTGTCCCTTCCAGATGAAATCGGGATGGAACTTACCGATAAAGCCGCTATGTGCTCCTCCGATCAGGTACACGTTCCGCCGTGGTTTCATAGTCTCACTTTTCCCTTCGGAGGTGATGCGCCGTTCCAGAGTGACACAGGGATGCCGTCTTTGAGCTGAATCACGGTCGGTTACTAATCGGTCGGCCAGGGCTTGGCATAGTCCTCGCGGATGGGGCTGAAGACGTCCAATGCTCTCGCTGGTCCTCCCACAGACGCAGCGCGGTGAGGTGTGTTTGGTGGAATGATATAGAACTCGCCGGGGCTCAGGACACGGCTTTCATCTCCGATCGTCAACTCCATGCGTCCTTCAAGCATGACTCCCGCCTGTTCGTGGGGATGGCTGTGTAGGGTGACCTCAGAATCGGCTTCAAAGTCTACCACCGACAGCATCAGATTCTCGCCATAGGGCGCCCGAATCTGGACGCCGGGAAAAATCTGCTGCGGAGTCACGGTTGAAAGGTCAATGAACGGCATCAGCTCTCCTTTCTGGATTTTCTCTGGATCTTCCAAACATTCCTGATCATCTTATCGCGACTCAGGCGGACACCGCCACGGGAACGGGGTGTCCATGATGTTGCGTTTGACCTGTACCGAGTATGCGCTATCATGACAGCCTGGTTTCTGGCCCGCTAGCGTGGCGGTGGTCTCCAGGCCGCCGTGGGTCGAGCCAGAGGCTCGAAAGAAAAAGACCTCGGCCTGGAGTCCGAAGCTACGTTGGCCGAGTTTAGTTTCAGGTCAGTGGGGCCCCCAGCGGAGCTGGCCCCATTCGAGAACGAAACTTGGCACTCGTAGATTGTGCTGTTGTCCGGCTCTCTCCTCGGAACTTGGGTTCATGTTGCTAGCGAGTCAAGTCGTTCGCGGCTCTGTTGATTGGCGAGCATGTCTGTTACTGGCGTGGAGTCCCGCACCTGGAGACGTGCGACGTTCCGAAAGCGGTGCTGCCCCATTCGAGAACGAAACTTCGGTCGAGGATAGGCGATATCGTGCGTCACTCCGTGGGGAAGGTCACTCCGTGGGGAAGAGTTGTCCAGCTCTCTCCTCGGAACCTGGGCTCATTTTGCTAACGGCTCAAGTCGTTCGCGGCTCTGTCGGATCGCCGAACATGATGGTGGGCGATCGTTTGGAACTTGATGCTTGTGATTTGGAGCTTGTTTGTACCTTGTATCTTGTACCTTCGACTTTCGAAGTTTCAGCTTAGCGAGATCTCTCCCGAATGGACTTCTGCATCTGCTCCCCAAAGTCTTCGCGTCCGGTCGCAGGGTTGGATTGGTGCCGAGGAAAGGGAGACACCCCCGTGGCCGGCTCCGTCGAGCGGACACCCCACTGATCGGAACGGTGTTTGATTACTTCCAGCCAGCGTTCGTTGGCCTTGTTCCGAGCGAGTTCTCCGTCGGGGTCAGGAAGGGTGAAGGTGTAGGAGTAAAGCTTGGCCCGGATGAGATACAACCGCAAGCAAACTCCTCCATACTGCTCGACGCTGAGATCGTAGGGAGACCTGCCGTCCTTCCAACTCAGCTTCTGCTTGACTCCGTCAACTGTCAGAGGAACGGAGTCCGCTCGCGTGAAGCCCTGGATCGGTTCTCCGTAGGGAGTGATCAGTTCCGCCTCTATGGAACCCCCTGAGGCATCGGCATTCACGAAGATCTGGTAGGGCGGCCCCCACGGTTTGGTCATCACCCAACCTTCGTCACCCCCAGCATCCAGCGACACCCAGTGATCCTCGGGCATGCGGGCCAGCATCAGGACCGCAAGGTCGCGGGTCCCTTTGGACAGGTCATAGCTGAGCCAGTCCCACCAGGTGTGGCTAATGCGGTTGGCGGTGTAGTAGATCCAGGTTTCCCCGTCACGAACCACTGGGTTCTCGGAGGGGAAGATCACACCTCCGTCTTGATCCCCTGGCTTGCCAATAGGAACCACCGGCGAGCGATCGTCGGGACGGTGCCATTTCTGGCCATCTCGACTGTACGCCAGCGAGATCTCCAGTTGCCCAACCTTGCCCTTGGGGTAGTCGGGAGGCTTGTGATAGGCCCCATAAGTCGGGGCGAAAGGGTGAACGTAATAGGGGTTTATCATGCCCAGGAAGAAGCCCTCATAGCGGAACACGGGCATGTCATAGATGTTGTAGAGCTCGGGAGGATCCAACTCGTCGCCGGCTACCAGCACTCTTCCCTTGTCCTCCCAATTGACCAGATCGTAACTTTCATACTGGGAGATGTCCCGCGGGACGTTGGGCACTCTTCGCGTCGTCAACACGTATTTGCGGCGATCCTCATCGTAGAACAGGGTGCAGTTGTCGTCGCTGATGCCTCGCAGTACCGGGTTGACATGTCTGGGACGTTTCCAGTTGAGACCATCGTGTGAGTAGGCCAGGTTGAGAGCAGAGTGGTGCCCCGCCCACAGGGCCTCCTCGGCATAGGTGCTGAAGATCATCTTGTAACGGCGGGCGGCAATGTCACTGGCATCCTTGATGATGGTGTAGACGAAATTGCGCTTGAAGCCGATGACCATGTTGTTTTCACGAGAACCGTCGGCCTCGACGAGCCCCAGGACCGGCTTCTCCCAGTCGAGACCGTCCTTGCTGGTGGCGTAAGCCACACCACGAGGACCGTCCGAGGTGTCCCCGCGCCAGCGCATGAGCGTGTACCACATCTTGAAGATCTTCTCTTCCTCGTCGTAGAGGATGCACACGTAGTTGAGCTGGTCCCGGTCCGTTTCCCAGGGAGCGTCCAGCCGCAGCACCGGCTCCTTGCGCTTGACGGCCTGATTGACTCTTCGGCGTAGATTGTGGCTCTCCAGCAGGGGCTGATCATCGATGACCAGAAACTTGTAACGAAAGACTGGGGGGTCTTCCTCTGGACCTCTCTGGGAGCTGGCCCAGGTAAGCTGGGTCAGACCCAGCAGGATGATCACTGCGGACCGAAGTAAACGAGAGTCCTTCCGGTTGGTTTGAATCACTGAATCTCCCTCCTCAATTGTCGTGCCGCGGATTTGATGTGTTTAGGGTTCGGTCAACTGGTCGCGGCTTCTCAGGCGCTCAACTTGGAGCGTCGGCCGCACCCATTCAATACAGGCTTCTACGGCTCCCTTTCCGAATGGGGCCAGCGCTTCTACAACAGAGCATCGGCAGACTGCGCTACCTTGCGAAAGGCCTCGGCATGCTCCTCGATGATCTGGGCATCGTGTCGCTTGAACCAGGGGACGGAATAGCAAGCCAGGGGAAGGCTTTCAGTCACGGGAAGACTTCCGGCGGGCTGCCGCAGGTCTCTGGTCGAATGGGCGATTCGTGTGGGTCGACCATGACCGTAGACATCGGCTTCATTGAGCAACGGATGTAGGTGCATGGGGGGATTGGCTCCGGGGACACCCTCGGCAGTAACCGCCTCACAGAACCGGGTGATCGATAAACCCCCGAGCTCCTTGGCTTGGTACAGGCCATGCGGGGAATACCAACCTCCCATCGTGCTTCCCGAGTCTGGAGAAGGCCGGTGGGCCCTGAGGCCGGGGACTCCCTCTAGCTGGTCCCAAAAGTAGTTCATGGCTTTCTGGATGGTCTCGATTCGCTCTTGATAATGACGAAGCTGGACTCGTCCCAACGCTGATGAGAGCTGGTGCATCCGGTACTTGTAGCCACCCAGCGGCATTCCCGCGAAAGGCCTGAGCTGAGGGTGTTTCAGCTGGCCAGTACGCTCGTAATGACCG
Source organism: Acidobacteriota bacterium (assembly GCA_047514575.1). Classification (GTDB taxonomy): domain Bacteria; phylum Acidobacteriota; class UBA6911; order RPQK01; family JAJDTT01; genus CAUZIZ01. The sequence continues at coordinate 6,114 of JAKZYH010000196.1, forward strand.
AAGGCGACGGCCCGCTCGTAGAGTTCCTCGTCGTCGGTAATGAGAAAGCCGCCCTCGCCGCAGGCCAGACTCTTCTCCGACATGACAGACATCGCACCTATATCCCCCAGGGTGCCCAGACGACGTCCCTTGTAGAGTCCGCCCTGGGCATGCGAGACGTCCTCGATGACCTTCAGCCGGTGCCTTGCCGCTATTTCAAGTATCGGGTCCATGTCCGCGGGATGACCACAGTAGTGGACCACCACTAGGGCCTTGGTCCGGTCGCTGATCCGATGTTCGATGTCGGCGGGATCTAGCGTCAGTGTCTGGGGATCGACTTCCGAAAAGACAACAGTCGCCCCGAGCGAGAAGACCTGGATGACCGATGCCCAGAGGGTCAGGCTCTGGCAGATGACCTCATCACCGACCCCGACCCCAGAGGCGAAGAGAGCGGTATGAATCGACGCGGTCCCGGTATTATGACAGAGAGCAAAGCGCCGTCCGAACCAGGTTGCCAACTCGCTTTCGAAACGCTGGGTCACGTCGATACCCGACATGGCTCCACGGCGTAGAACCTCAAGGACGGCTTCCTCGTCTTCAGGTCCGATCAGCGGCCAGTCAAAGATCGAACCTGGGTCGGTGGTAACGGCCTGGGTCCCGCCCAGGATCGCCAGGGTTGAGGGCATAAGGCGATGCTACCCTATCCACTAGGAGGAAGGAATCCCCAACCCTTCAACCTCGAATGGGAGGCTTTCGTGGCATGTCTATCACGAACAGAGATTGCAGTGTGTCCGTTGTAGGATCAACTCTCCCTTGCGTAGGGGAGGAATTTCCTGGAGACTCTGACTTCGTCCAGCTCAACAGGAAAGGTAAGACTCCATGAACCGAAGACACTTTTTCGGCTCGCTGACCGCGGCCGGGACCGCCGGATTGGGCCTCGCCGCCCCCACTCGGGTCCAGGCGAAGGCACGTGAGGCCTTGTCCTCATTGCGAATCACAAGGATCCGCTTCTTTGAAGCACCTTCTCGCGCGATGTTCAACCAAAGCGCCCACGTCTCCGTCGTAGAGACGAACCAGGGCATCACTGGAGTGGGTGAAGGAGGCTCGGCGGACACGATTCGCCAGTGTGCGGGCTTGCTCATCGGAGAGAACCCTGCACGAATCGAACATCTCTGGCAACTGATGTATCGAGGCCACTTCTACCCTCCGGGACGCGAGAAGATCCACGCTCTGGGGGCACTCGACCTGGCACTCTGGGACATCAAGGGAAAGGCACTCGGAGTACCGGTCTACCAGCTCCTCGGGGGCCCGGTGCGACACCACATCGAGTGCTATTCGACTGGATTTCCCGGTTATAAAAGCCGGGGTGAGGCTGCGCGCGCCTGCATGGACGCCGGATTCCGGGCCTATCGAATCAGCACCCTGGGTTCGGGTCCCGCGTTCAACCCACGTCAATCGGTCCGCGACACCTACAAGCTCTGCGTGGAGGTCCGCAAAGGCGTGGGCACGGAAGGTGACTGGGCGATTGACTATCACACACGACTCGACATGCCCGACGCCATCAGGCTCTCCTCGCTCATCGAGGACCTGGAGCCCTACTTCGTCGAGGACCTGGTTCGCAGCGAAAACCCGGGAGTCTACCGCCAGCTTCGTCCCCGAGTGAAGGTGCCCATCGCGGTCGGCGAGCAGTTCGGTGACCGCTGGGATATCAACGAAATGATCGAGGAGCGTCTGATCGACTACTCGAGAGTTTCCCTGCCCAACGCCGGAGGCATCACCGAGTTCATGAAGATCGCAACCTTGTGCGAGACCCACTACGTCGGGCTCGTCCCGCACTTCACCGGCCCCATCGCCACCGCCGCCCTGGTTCACGCTTGCAACGCTTTTCCGGGACCCGTCCTGATGGAGATGGTGGGCGGCCGGAACCAGAAGCTGGCCCACCTGCCAGTGAACCTGCTTTTCCTTCCGATCCATGGATCTACTTCCCACCGCCGCTACCCCCCAGTTGGGAGTACTAGGACTGGACCCATTCGAGAGAGAAACTCTTCCTCAGGACTGGTAGTGCCGAAAAGAGAGGAAGGCACACGATTTTCGATTCTCTAATCGAGGTCAATCCCAACGGGATTGCGTATGTCAGCCCGGGGTTTCCCAACCCTGGGGGAGCGCCGCCGCCCTTGGATTTCATCCCTGAAGGGGATGCGTACAGCGGGACATAGGAACCTCGAGAAACCCACGTTTGCCGACCGGAGAATTGTGCTGTTGTCCGGCTCTCTCCTCGGAACCTGGCCTCAGGTTGCTAACGAGTCACGGCGTGCGACACTGTTGGACCTGGCTTCGTCGTACTGGAGGTCTACCCACTCCCGGCAGCACCTGCTTCCGGCACCGCTCACTGAGGCCGACCCTCGGCTCCAAGCCGAGGGGTTCGGAGGATGTCGAATCGAATTCGACTACGCGGCTGGTCTTCGTCGTGGCGGTGGCCTCCAGGCCGCCGTGGGTCGAGCTCGGCTCGACCGCCTTACTTCGGCCTGG
>JAKZYH010000197.1:0-54842 GCA_047514575.1 Acidobacteriota bacterium
CACTGACCAGCGCTCTGTTCAGCTCGATCCCCTGCTCATCCGTTTCCGACTCGATACGGGAAAGCTCCTCCAAGATCTCTTCGACATGATCCACTTCCCGCCCCTTGAAGCCCAGTTCTAGGAGCTCGTCGAGCTGGTCGATGGCATGCTTGCACTGATGTGCCGCATCTACATTCCGTGCCGCATAGGCGGGCAGTAGCTCCTTCATGTAGTCCGGTATCTCGAGCTCCTTTAGAATCAGCAGGCCGGCAACGTCCTGGACCGAGTCTGCGATGGAATCCTGGGCGTTGAGGAGATCCAGCAGATCGCGTCGGTCGACGGGCATGAACAAGCTCTTGGGAAGATGGGCTCGGATTTCATTCTTCACCTTGTCCGCTTCGTGTTCGAGATCGAAGATCCTCTCCTTGATCTCCAGGAGTCGGCGTTTGTCTCCTGCTGCCAGAGCCTCAAGCAGCGCCGGAGCTTCGCTGGCGCAAGCGTCAACCACTTTCATGTGCTCCTGGATAGGTTTGAATGGCGAGCGGCCAAAAATACCCTGGACCGGACTGCGAGTCCACATTTGAGCCTCCTCCGTCTATGCTTTCAAGGCAACGATATTCGATCCAGGATTCTACACCCGAGAGAGCCGGTAGTACATTGGTAGGGGTGGGGTGACAGATCTCAGTTTCGATTGCCGCCGGAGAGCTTCGGGGATGAGAACCGGAAACGAAAGATAAGCCTCTGCGTCTGGGTCGACCAGCCGACTGGAATGTGTTCACACCCGCCTGCTATCGGTTAACATTCGGAGTGTTGACGTTCCCAGCCCTACCGAAGCAAACGAGGCCTTTGGGCAAAGACAACAACCATCGGAGAGCCCACTTTCGGAGAGAGGTCAACCGTCGAGGTGAATGAACTAAAACTCCAGGAGGTCGACAAGCTTCAGGCTATCCGGGGTCTGCCCTTTCCAGCCGGGGTTCGTTTTCGAGAGATCATCGTCGCCGGTCCTCCAGGGTCGGGCAAGACAACCCTGTTGAGAGCAATCGGAGGTTGGCCAGAGGAAGGATACCTGGCGCCCGCCACCGCCGACTCACGGGGTCACAGCTTCCCGCCACAATGCTTGCAGTGAACGGCGTCGTGCTGGTGCCCCTCGGCCATGCAGTGGGGGCAGGCCTGGGTCGAAACTGGCCGGCTCAGCCTGGAGCTGACCAGCTCCGCGGAAACAAACCCGGCGGGGACGATGATGAGGCTGTAGCCGACCATGATCAGGAGAGCGGAGAGCAGCTTCCCTAAGTGTGTCCTCGGAACGATGTCGCCGTAGCCCACGGTCGTTATGGTGACGATAGCCCAGTACATCGCTTGAGGAACGGAGGTGAACTCGCTCGGTTCGTTCGGACTGGCGAAGGTGTTCTCGATCACGTACATGGCCACACCCGCGACCGTGACGACAATGAGGACAGTCGTCAAGAACACGACGATTTTGCCGCGAGCCTCCCAGACGGCCTGGCGTATCGCGGCAGCCTCGGAAAGCATGCGTGCGAGCTTGAAAACACGGAACGCACGCAGGAGCCGGAACGCGCGAATCACGACGAGGGACCGGGTTCCCATATCGAACAGGGTGAGGTAAGTCGGCACGATGGAAAGGAGGTCGACAACGCCAAAGAAGCTCGTGGCGTAACGCATGGCCCGAGGCACGCACACCAGCCGCAGGATGTACTCGATGGTGAAGAGGATGGTCAAGACCCACTCGATTACCTCGAACACTGAGTCGTATGGATCGAATTCCTTGACGGTCTCGAGACTCACGACGACGATGCTCAGGAGAATCGCGACGAGCAGAATGATGTCGAAGGCCTTTCCAGCGGTCGTGTCGGCCTCGAAGATGATCTCGTGGAGCTTCTGTCGCCAGGGGGCCACGGCCGTGGGAGACGGAGAGGAGGGCATGACGCATAAGTCTAACGCGACTCGTGTCACTGAGCCAAGGGAAGCAGGCCCAGAGGTACCGAAGCTGTCATGAGGTGCCGTCTGTGGTCCCCACTCGCCTGATCATTCCAGGTCCAGCAGGTTGAATTTTGCACCGTTGCTATCGTCGATACCCCTGTTTCCACAGAAAAGACACGATCCCGGAAAAACACCAGGATTTCGTTCCATTGCTACTCGGACCCCTACCCCTAGAAGGGCCAGAAAACCGGGATCAGGATCGTCGAAAGCACCCAGACCGAGAGACTGATCGGAAAGCCAACGCGAAAGTAGTCGGTGAAGAGGTAGCCGCCGGGGCCGTAGACCAGCGCGTTGGTCTGATAGCCAATCGGTGACAGGAAGCTGGCCGACGCCCCGAAGGCGATACAGAGCGCAAACGGCCGCACGTCAACACCCATTCCATTCGCGATCTCGATTGCGATTGGGGTCAGCAGTGCAGCGGCAGCGTTGTTCGACATCATTTCGGTCATCGCCATCGTCACCAGGTAGAGCACGGCCAGAACGACATGAGGGCCATAGGGACCAGCGAGATCGACCACCTGGTTAGCGATGAGCTCTGCACCGCCGCTCTTGTGCAGCGCCAGGCCCAGAGACAGGGTGCCGGCGATTAGCATGATGATCCGCAGGTCGATCGCTTCATAGCTCTCCTGAACCGTCAGGCAGCGCGTCAGCACCATCGCCAGGGCACCGAGCAGGGCGGCGACCATGATCGGCATGACTTGGAGCGTCGCCAGTACGACCACAGCGACAAAGATGGCGACAGAGACGGCCATCTTATGCTTTCGATACGGCGGCGTCGACAACTCCTCCAGGATCAACATGAACTCCTGGCTGTCGCGAAGACCCTGAAGACTGTCTCGTCGGCCCTGGATTAGCAGGGTGTCACCGACTCGAAGCCTGACGCGGCCCAGCTGCTCGCGGATCTCACCGCCGTGGCGGCGAATGGCGAGCGCAGTGGCCTGGAAGCGTCTGCGGAAGTCGATCTCCTTGAGGGTCCTGCCAATCAGGCGTGAGCCGGAAGAGATCACGCATTCGGCCAGCATGACCTCAGCCGACTCTAAGTCTTGATCCCGGAATTCGACCCTGCGGTGGATCTCGACCCCTTCGGCCTCGCGGGCCCGAATGATACGCTTCATGTTTCCCTTCACGATCAGCAGGTCGTTCTCGGCCAGGACGATCTCGGGAAGCACTGAGCTGATCCGCTTCTTGTCACGCCGGATCTCCAGAACCTCGATATCATCTGCCAGACTGAGGTTGCTCTCCTTCAAGGTCTTGCCGATGAGGCGTGAGCTGGGCTGGATGACCAGCTCGGTCAGGTATTCCTGCAGATGGTAGTTCTCGGTCAAGTTCTCCTGGGTCCGCCGGGATGGCAAGAGCCTGCGCCCGAGGAACAACAGATAGACGATACCAAGCAGAAGGAGGATGCTGCCCAGCCGGGTAAACTCGAACATCTGGAAGGGCGGGTACCCCCGCTGTTCCAGGATCGAGCCGACGACGATATTTGTCGAAGTGCCGATATAGGTGCAGACTCCGCCCAGGATGCCTGCGAACGACACCGGGATCAGCAGTTTCGATGGACTGATCTTCTTTTCGCGGGCGATGCCCAGCACGATTGGGATGAACATCGCGACGGCAGCGGTATTGTTGATGAACGCCGACAGCACGGCCACGGCTATCAGGACCACAGCCATCTGTCCGACTTCCGTCGAACCGCCCATGCGCGCAATGCCCCTTCCCAGCTTGACCACTGCGCCGGTCCGCATGAGACCGGCCGAGAGCACAAGCACCGCGGCAACCGTCACCGGCGCCGGGTTGCTGAACCCACTTACCCCTTCTTCGGGTGTAAGGACCCCACTCACCACCAGAGCGGCAAGAATCAGGATCGCGGTGACATCGGCCGGGACTACTTCGCGGACGAAGAAGACGAGCGCGACCCCCAGAATGGTGAAAACAATTCTCAACTCCATTAACTTCGGATCTGAGTTCCTCTGGCAATCAGAACCTATCAGTCGTCCAACCTGGGATCAACTGTTCCTTGGTCGTCTTTCGGCTGGAAAGCGCCTCTGATCCCTCGATTATTCAGCTGTTCCTTGGCAAAATCCGATCAGTTGAGACACGTCTCTAGCTACTTGATCAGACAACATTTGGCGCTAGGCTGTACTCCCTCTCAAGCGGTCCATCCGAGACAACAGTTCGCCAAGAATCTCCCGCCTACCGCGGTGGAACCGACTCTATTCGGAGATGGGCGGGACGACGCTTCGGTGGCGCTCGCGCGGAGACAGAAGGGCACACGGGGCAGCTGCGGCAAACCCATGCCAAAACCTGGCGACTCAGACGGTGCCTTCTGGCGGAGGGTGCTGAGCTCCAGCGCGGGCAGATCGTCTACTTCGACACGGAGCGGATGGACTACGCTCAGCTCCGAAGTCGAGGGCTGGTTGTTGGCTCCGGGATAGTGAGGCCAGGCAGGAGGACTGCCATCCCCCAGCGCCTGAAACGTTCAGGCATGTTTGAGACCTTCCCAGGTGCCAACCGAGTCCTCGCCCTGAGCACGAATCTGAAGGGCGAGCACTGAAAAATTTCTGGGAGAGGGGAACTCTCAAATGAGACCCCTGCCAATATTCTCGTTGCGCGTTCGTCGTGCAGCCCAGAAATTCATCTGTTGCTTTCTGGCCAAGGTTAGATCATGGTGGACGGCTCTATGGACGGGATGATGACGGCGCCGACATTCTCAGTAGGGTTGGCACCGCTCTGACGACCACTCGAGTCTACATCTGTCGAAACCGAAGAGTATTTATCTCGGATACCTTCGGCTACAGCATCCCGGGTCAGCTCTTTGGCAGGCAGGTTCCGGTTCAGCTGCTGGGGTTTTTGGCGTAGTAAGATGCCGGGATCTCCAGTCGGGTCCGGGCAGCTTCGGCTATCCTGCGGGCGACGTTTAGATATCAGCAGGGTCACAAGCGGTTCGGCATCCGGGCTCCCTAGATATAGTCCCGGTCTACCGCCGATTTTGTTCCCCGAACTCGCGCATCCCGCGCAGTATGTCGCGGCGGGTGATTTGCCCGACCAGGGCGCCGCGCCGGACAACGGGAAAGCGACGGAACGTGCACTCGAGGAAGCGCTGGGCGACCGTGATGATGTCGCTGCCGCTCTCGATCGATTCGACGTCGGTGGACACGTAGGAGCTGACGCTTTCGTCCGGCATGCTATGGAAGCCGGTCTGGAGGATCGTATTTAGGCAGTCTTTTTCCGAGAGCACAGCAACGAGCTTCTTCGGGTCCTCGTTGTCGACCACGATGAGACCTGTCAGCTTGTGGACAATCAGGATTTCGATCGCTTCCTGAATCTTGGTGTCGGGGGTGACTGTCGCAAAAACCCTGTCCATCAGATCGTCAACCACCGGCACCTGTTCGAGGTATTCCTCTCGCTGCATCCACCGAACTCCCTGGTTCTACGAGTATCCGAATGTGTGGGATAGCACCCCCCACCGCACTTTGGATGTAAGGCTAGTCGACTTCGCGGGAAACGTCAATTCATCGGTGCGACAGTGTTCGGGGTGAACTCGGCCGTGCTCCCCTATCGTCTATATCAGTTTTATTCTCGTTGGCACGGCCTCTCGATAGCTCTTCAGAAGGAAGCGAACGGAAGCGCACTAAAACCAGACAAGGTCTGCGTGGCCTCCGCATCCTACTTTGTGTAGATGAGGTGATTCGAGCCAGCGGGGCCCAGCGCTGGAACGAGTGACTCTGAAAAACCGAAAAGTATTTATTCTCTGGCGGATTACTATTCCAGAAAGAGGGCTCAGACGGAGCGCGTATTCTACCAGATACTGTTTGCCCGGACGGGGCATCCTACTTCTGGGTGCCCAACCGAAAAGGAAAATTTACGAGACCGCATGACAGCCAGAGGAAGCCTCAGCTCGATGAAGTCGAAGCACAACCTACGCCCTATAGCTTCATCAATTTCCCCTCGAGACCGTTCTTTCTCACTTTCTGGGCTAAGACGCTGCGGAGATTCTCATCTTTCAACAACGACGAGAGAAACTCGTCAATCTCGGCCCTCTTGTCTAGCCTTTCCTGGAGCTCATTAGAGCGACTCTCAAGTCTTCCCAAAGCCATTTTCAGCTGGCTGTTCTCCTTCTCGACGTTCTTCAATTCGTCACCGCGGATCGAGTCTATGACTTCCTCTTCGACGACGCCCGCTCTGTCGATGTACCGGTCGGGCATCTTAGAGCTCATCGACCAGCCCATCATCTTACAGATCTGGAATCGGCCTGCTCTCTTGGAGGCCAACCAGGTGGCGAAGCTATCCTTCATCAGCTGCGGGCTGACCCTCTTGCCTAGGACCCTCTCGCCAAGTCTGTTGAAAAACTGCAGAGGGCCTGAGCAACGGCATCACCAAAGGCCTTGTCGCCGTTGGGCCGACAGTTGAACACCACCGCCATGATAAGATCCCCTCTTTCTGGTTACTCGGCTTCGGGTTCCCCACATGGAACCGTTGAAGCTCTCTGTTGCCCGATTCCTCACTGTCGGTCTCGTGCGGCGAAGATCTCGGCTAAGGCCCTGATCACTCACCCCATATTTCAACATCGCGCTGACCCAGTGTCGACTGCTGTTGTAGAGCCCTTGTTCTCTGTTCCTGGACTCGGCCCACGGTACCCTAAACCGAGCTCATTTTTCTTTCACTTTTCCCACACTTTTTTTCATAATACCATTTGACAGTATTACCGATATCCGATGCTATGTATTGATGATTAAGGGGTTCGGTAGCAAGGACACCGAGAGGCTCTGGCGGAGACGGGTAACCCCCAAGTTCCCTCAGGCCATCAAGGAGAACGCCCTGATCAAACTGGGACTCCTGCATGTTTCCGAATCCCTGAACCAGCTGAGGGTGCCCCCGTCCAACCGGCTCGAAAAGCTTTCGGGGGACCGTACGGGTCAACACAGCATCCGAATCAACAGGCAGTGGAGGATTTCCTTCCGCTAGGAGAACGGACACGCCTACGAAGTCGAGATAGTGGATTACCACTGAAAGGGGGACGGAAATGTGCGAGAAAGACAAGACATTGAAGCCCATCCACCCGGGCAAGATTCTGCTTCAGGAGTTCATGAAGCCGATGGGTATCACTCAGTACCGGCTGGCAAAAGACCTTTCGGTAAAGCCACTCCGGATTAGCGAGATTGTTCGCGGCAAGAGAGGTATCTCGGCGGACACCGCGCTTCGGCTGGGTCGCTACTTCGGACTCTCGGCCAGCTATTGGATGAACCTGCAGGCCCTGTACGAGATCGACCTCGCCGAGGACGCCCTCGAGGACCGCCTCGAGAAGGAAGTCACGCCACGCGACGATGTGGCGGCGTAGGGCAATTGTCCAAACTACTTCCCCAGATCACCAGGATCAGATGCCCTTACAACACCTGCACTAGCCGGTCGAGCTCTTTTCGAATCTTCAGCTAGTTCGCGGGCGCTATCCAGGCGAGCCTGGTAGACAACCCGGGTTGCCGCATCGAATACGCGAAAACCTGCCAACCGAACCCAGCGCAAGAACCAAACATAGGTGAGAAACAAAAACAATCCGGACAGCAAGAGTAGCTCGAGAGCAGGATAAGCCCAAAGTAAGCGTGGGAAAGAGACACAAAATCGAGGAGGGTCAGTTATGTTCCTCTCACGGACAGGGCGATGCAGGCAGTGCGAACGCTGCCGCGTCTCGATGAGTGTCCCTATGTGTGCTACAGCCAATCGCGAACGACGTGGTGTATCTGTAGGAAACCGTGGGAGCAAGCAAAGCAGCGAGTTGGTATCTCGGACCCTCAAGGAAAGGACCTGCGTCGCCAATACGCCATCAGACTTGCCCAGAGTGGTGCCGATATGCACGACATCCAGCACGTCCTGGGACACTCGACTATGGCCACGACCGAGAAACACTATGCACAGTTCTCTCCTAGATGTTCTGCGAAGCGAATCCTTCGCGTACTCGAAGGTGGGGGGCAAGCACAGCAGCGGAAGTCTGCTTGATCCGAGCGGAAACAAAGCGGGAACAAGGGCTGCTTATGATTGTCGGAAGAAAGACTAGCGACAGACCGGCAATACCTTAAAAGATAGAAGTTAACAGGGGTGCCGGGGGACGGAATTGAACCGCCGACACGCGGATTTTCAGTCCGCTGCTCTACCGACTGAGCTACCCCGGCCCAGATAGAAAGACCGTATTCTACCAGAAATCGGGCGGCTCGCAAGGCTGGCCCGAAGGGTGAGCAATCAGCGCTGGACCCTGCCACTCCCGCTGCCTTCCATCAGGGCTTCCACTTCCTGAACGGTGGTGCGGTTGTAGTCTCCCGCGACCGAGTGCTTGAGACAAGAGCAGGCGGTCGCAAACTCCAGGGCACGGGCATCCTCGCCGTACGTCAAGAGACCGTAGATCAAGCCCGCCGCGAAGGCATCGCCGCCACCTACCCGGTCTACGATGTCGGTGATCTCGTACTTTCTGCTAACCAGAAGCCGATTGCCGTCATGCAGGACTGCGGACCAGCTGTTGTGACTGGCGCTGTGACTCTCTCTCAGCGTGATCGCCTGTTTTTCCAGGTTGGGGAAAGTCTTCAGCACCCGTTCTGCTATGGCCCCATACCGATCGGTCTCGAGATGGCCCTTTTCAACGTCTACTTCGAGGTCAATCCCGAGCGATTTCTGGCAATCCTCCTCGTTGGCGATGCCGATGTCCACATGCTCAACGAGTCTTCTCATTACCTCAGGCGCACGGCGCCCATAGTTCCACAGTTTCTTTCGGTAGTTGTAGTCGCACGAGACCTTGATCCCCTTTTCTTTGGCCTTCTTGAAGGCAGTCAAACAGAGATCTGCCAGATCCTGGCTGAGGGCAGGCGTGATGCCGGTGATGTGAAGCCAGCTTGCTCCCTCGAGAATCGAGTCCCAGTTCAGGTCTTCCGCTGTCAGTGAGGCCAAGGACGAATGTTCACGGTCATAGATCACGCGCGAAGAACGCTGGTTTGCACCTTCCTCCAAGAAGTAGATCCCCATCCGAGGTCCTGCCCGGAGGATTTTCGAAGTGTCGACTCCCCAGCGCTGCAGCTCACCCATACAGGCCTCGCCGAGGCTATTGTCGGGCAAAGCGGTTACCAGGCAAACGTCGATGCCAAACTGAGCCAGAGCAAGCGCTACATTGGCTTCGCCTCCACCAAAGGTTGCCTCCAGCAGCGGGGACTGGAGTAGGCGTTCCTTGCCAGGGGGCTTCAAGCGAAGCATGATCTCGCCAAAAGTGATGACTCTCGGCCGCATCTAATCCAGCGCTTCCCGTGTTTCCTTGACGAGGCGGACTGCTTCCGCAGCTGCTTGGGTAACCCGATCGAACTGGCCCGACGCCAACCAATCCTTGGTGACCAGCCACGAACCTCCGCAGGCGAGCACCTTGGGAAAGTCAAGGTATTCCGGCAGTTGACTCAAACCGATGCCACCTGTGGGGATGTAGGAAATATCGGAGTAAGGTGCCGCGACTGCTTTGAGGTAAGTCAGTCCTCCAATGGGTTCAGCAGGGAAGAACTTGACAACTTTCAAACCCCTGTTCCGGGCAGCATCTATCTCTGTTGGGGTGCAGACGCCTGGGAAGACGACAATTTCGCGATCTCTGCAGAAATCGACTACTTGCATGTTGAGACCAGGAGAGACGATGAACCGAGCTCCTGAGTCGTGTGCCCTGCGAGCTTGCTCCTCACTGAGAACGGTACCGGCTCCGAGAAGGATCTCAGGCAGCTCCCGGCTCAAGCGATGGATAGCTTCGGCGCCAGCAGCAGTACGGAACGTGACCTCAGCACAGGGCAGACCACCCCTGATCAGGGCCTCACCCAGATCCAAGGCAGACTCCGCCCGGTCGATTACGATCACCGGAATGATGCCCAGCTGCCGGATCCGAGCTGCGATTTCTCCCTTCATCTTTTCAGGGTAGTAGTATATTCCGTGGTTTGCCAGAGGTGGAGAGGGACAGAACCTTGGGAAGCAGAGTTGAGGGAGGTTGTGGTGGAAGGAAGGCGGCCCGGTGACGCTTCCTGCGCCGCCGGGCCCTGCTGAGAGATCCCATGCGGGATCACGGAATTGAGTTTTAGTGGACCTTGACTTCAATCAGCTTGGGTTTGGCTTCCTGCTTCACCGGAAGGGTGATGCTTAACAAACCCTTTTCCAGGCCGGCTGAGATCTTCTCGCTGTCTACCTTCGTGGGTAGACGGAAGCTGCGGTAGAACTCTCCGTAGTGCCTGCGTACCTGATGGTAGGTGTGTCCCTCTTTCTCTTCGAACTTGCGCTCACCCTTGACCACCAGGTAGCCGTCCTTGACCGAGATCTCGATGTCTTTCTTATCGAAACCGGGAAGCTCGGCCTTGAAGACCAGCTCGTCGTCGGTCTGATAAATGTCGACTACGGGGGCCCAACGGCTTACCGGGGCTTCCCTGTCTGAATCTCCGAAGCCTCGAAGCAACGGCTCGTCGAAGAATCGGTCCATGGCTCTGTAGGCTCTCTCAACTCCGCCAAAGGGATGTACTCTTACGATATTCATGGTTTTGGTTACCTCCTGACCTTCTGTTTTCAAATTTTGAACTCTGATTTCAGTGTGCGCACGGGGTTTAGATAAGACTGGTTTTTGGTGCTGTCAAGTCAGGCCGGGGCACCAGGGGTGTGGAACCGGACATCTGCGTGTTCGCGCGCTCTGGGCTGTTCTCAAGCTTAAGGGCCAATCGACGTCAGCGATCGAAAGGATGAGGATAGGAGAGATTGTGCGTCACTCCGTGGGGAAGAGTTGTCCGGCTCTCTCCTCGGAACTGAGGCTCATATCGCTAACGGTTCAAGTCGTTCGCGGCTCTGTCGGATCGCCGATGGTTTGGGTGATGGTCGATCGCGTCGGTTGCTCTCGCTGGAGCCCCGGTGGTACCATCCCTCAGGGTGCGGCGCGTCTATCTCGACAACAACGCAACGACAAGAGTGGACCCTCAGGTTCTTGAGTCCGTCCTGCCCCATTTCCTCGAAGATTTCGGCAATGCTTCTTCCATTCATGGGTACGGGCAGAAGGCTCGTGCTTCTCTAGAAGAAGCGCGTCGGCAAGTCGCCGGCTTGATCGGGGCCGAGCCTAAGGAAATCGTTCTTACCAGCGGTGGCACCGAGTCTGACAACACGGCGATACGCGGCGTTTGTGGCTTTCACCGTTCCCGCGGCAACCATGTCGTTACCACTACCGTAGAGCACCCGGCGATTTTACGAAGCTGTGAGCGACTGGAGAGCGAAGGCTTTCGCGTCACCTATGTCCCGGTCGATCGTGATGGCCTGGTTCAAATAGATCAGCTTCGGGAGGAGGTTGGGGACGAGACCATTCTGATCTCGGTGATGCACGCCAATAATGAAGTGGGAAGGATCCAGCCGCTCGAGGAGATCAGCACCATCGCTAGGGCAAGGAACGTCATCTTTCACACCGACGCGGTTCAGTCAGTTGGCAAGATCCCTATTGAGGTCGATCGGCTGGGGATAGACCTGCTTTCGCTTTCGGGCCACAAACTCCACGCTCCCAAGGGAGTGGGTGCGCTCTATGTTCGGCAGGGTGTGGCCATGGACGCCCTTCTTCATGGCGGCTCCCATGAACGCAACCGACGTGGCGGTACCGAGAATGTTCCCGGGGCTGTTGGCCTGGGAAAGGCCTGCGAGTTGGCCAAGGAGGGTTTGGAGGACTTTGACCTGAGAGTGCGGAAGCTACGGGACAAGCTCGAGGACGGAATCATCGAAACCGTGCCGGATACCATCGTCAATGGATCGGTCCGCTGCCGTATGCCTCACGTTTCAAACATCAGTTTTCAGGGTATTGAAGGGGAAGCCCTGCTCATCTCTCTCGATCTACAGGGAGTTGCTGTTTCGACAGGGGCTGCCTGTGCATCCGGCTCATTGGAACCCTCACATGTGCTGCGGGCAATGAAGCTCAGCTCGGGTCGCGTCGACAGTGCGATTCGATTCAGCCTGAGTCGTATGACCTCAGATGAGGACATCGATTATGCCCTCAAGGTCGTCCCAGAGACGGTTGAGCGAATGAGGGAACTCTCGCCCCTTTACCGGGAAGGGTAGTAGGGGTGTACAGCGAAAAGGCTCAGCGGCTCATTGTAGAGCTCCCTAATCGAGGGAAACTCCAGGATGCCACCCACACCGCCCGGTCGGAGAATCCTGTTTGTGGAGACATTACCGATCTCTTTCTCAAAGTAGAGAATGATGTCGTGGTTGCGTGTCGCTTTCAAACCTATGGCTGTCCAGCCGCGATCGCTGCATCTGCCGCAGTGACTCTGCTTTGCGAGGGGAAGTCCTTGGAGACCTGCCGTCAGATCACATCGCGATCGATCCTGGATTTCCTGGACGGTCTTCCCAGACACAAGCTACACGGAGCTGACCTTGCCGCCGAAGCTCTGGACAAGGCGCTGAGAGTTTGATGGGAAGAGAGGGTTACAGGTTTCAGGTTGCAAGCTGCAGATTCCGGGAAGTCAGATCATCTCGATTTCGACCTTCACTCCTTCTCCCAGATTCAGGAGACGTGCCGCTGACTTTCCCTGGGCAGCTATCTCGTAGTATCCGCTACTTCCCAGTAGGAAGAAGACCTCGTCTCGCTCTGCTTCGGCGTAGTAGCGGTAGTGGGCCGTAATCTCCCGGCCTCCGACAGCGAAACTGTGAGGTCGTGTCTCACCGGGAAGCAAACTCTGAACCTCCTCGGGCGAGATGTTGGTGATGGCATTGCCGAAGCGGTCGATCTGCAGGATCGCTCCCTCCAATCTGGTTTCCCCAACTTTGCGAGGTGACGGGAGGTCGATTCTCTGATAGTCCTGCACCTCGGGTCCGAATTCGCGGACGTCAGTTCCGCACGCCAGCCAGGCCGCTACCGGACCGAAAACGTCTCGACCATGAAACGTCGGTGACACCGGCTTTCGGAAATAGGTCTCAGACTCGATCGAAACTACCTTCCCAACCTTTTCTCGCCGGTAGATCATCGAGAATATGCCGTTATCGGGTCCGACCAGATGGTAGCGGTCGGTACAGACGATGATGCCCCGTCGCGCTGAACCCACCCCTGGATCTACCACCGCAAGATGTATCGTGTTGGCCGGATAGTAGGAATAGGCTCCAAGCAATGTGAAAGCGCCCTCGAGGATTCCGTGAGGGGTGAGCTCGTGGCTGAGATCCACTATTCGAGCCCGGGGGCAGATGGTCAGGATCGCGCCCTGAACGGCACCTACGTAGTGCTCGCGGCGACCAAAATCGCTGGTGAAGGTGATGATCGGATCTGTGCTCATTCTTCGTTCAGGACGCAGGGAACGTTAGGACGGCCGTCCGGGGTCAGCAGGATTTGCCGTCACAGAGACGCTCTTTCGCTGCATGAGTCTGCCCAGACCTTTCTTTAGGCGTGAGAGGCCATCCTCGACGCTGGAGAGCTCACCCGCAAACGAGACTCGCAGATAGCCTTCTCCTTCGGAACCGAAAGCGGAACCCGGAATTGTTGCCACCCCGTCCTTGAGAAGCTCAAGACTCACATCGAGGCTTTCGAGGTCGATTGAGTTCACCGAAAGCATTAAATAGAAAGTGCCTTCGGGCCGGACGTAGGGCTGCTCGAGATGTTGGTCTAGCCACTCGGTTACGAATCTGCAGTTGGCTGAGTGTCGGCTCCTTTGGAGCTCTACTTCCCGTCTTCCTTCTGGAGTAAACAATTTCAGGGCGGCTCTCTGGGAAAGCGAAGAGGCGCAAATCGAGTTGCACTGGTGCATCACCGTTACCCGGTCCACCAATTCAGCTGGACCAAGGACCCAACCCACACGCCAACCGGTCATGCTGGCCATCTTGGACACGCCAGAAAGCACAACGGCGTCTTCGCTAGTCTCGGCGATTGAAGGTGGCGGCTTCTGGGTGTAGTGGATCTCGCGGTAGATCTCATCACTGACCAGGACAAGGTCCCTCTCCCGTGCGATCCGATTGACCTTTTCAAGTTGTTCCAGTGTCAGGCAACGGCCGGTCGGATTCGATGGCGTGCTCAAAATAATGACTCGGGTACGCGGGCTGATGCGCTCCTCCAGCGCCGAGGGCGAGAGAGCGAAATCGTCGCTGCCCTTCAAGGGGTAGAAAATTGGGACGGCGCCAGCCAGGCGAGTGACGGTGGGGTAGGAGACGTAGCCCGGATTGGGAACCAGGACCTCGTCTCCGGGTCCGACCAGGGTGAAAAGGACGTCGAAAAGCGCTTCCTGGCTTCCACTGGTAACGCAGACCTTGTGCGTTTCTCTCGCCCCATGATAGCGATGAATCTGGCGACACAGTTCGGGAAGTCCCGCGTTGGGTGTGTAGCCGATCTTGCCTTCTTCGAGGACCTGATGAGCCTCGTCGAGGACTACGTCAGGAAAGGGAAAGCCGGGCTCTCCCAACCCCAGATTCACGCACCCCTGGGCCTGGGACATGATCTGACGGATCATCGAGATTTCGATGCCGTCCATCCGTGGGGAGAATTTCAACGGAGAAGATCTTCCAGCTGGATCGACTGCTCTGTCTTGGAGTCGCGATATTTGACGATGATAGGAGTGTAGACTGAGAGGTCGAGCTTCTTGCCGTAGCCGGCTTGGATGGGGCGGCTACCCGACACCACTACCGCTGCCTCGGGGATCTCCAAGGGAGCTTCGGCACTTCCCCGATAAACGGTTTCTTGAATCAGATCATAAACTGGTGTCGACCGCGTCAGAACGACGCCTGCAGCCAGTACTGCACCGGAACGGACGATGGTCCCCTCGTACACGCCGCAGTTTCCTCCCACCAGAACATCGTCCTCGATGATCACTGGTAGCGCACCAACCGGCTCTAGCACACCCCCTATCTGGGAGGCAGCGCTCAGATGAACACGTTTTCCGATCTGAGCACACGATCCCACCAGAGCGTGCGAATCGACCATGGTGCCTTCATCGACATAGGCCCCCGTATTGATGTACATAGGCGGCATACAAGTGACCCCACTTCCTACATACGATCCCCTCCGTATAGAGGAACCACCGGGGACGACGCGAACCCCCGAGTCTAGATTCAGGTGTTTGAGGGGAAAGGTGTCCTTGTCGAAGTAGCGGAATGACCGATCGATAGACAGGTCGCTGAGGACTCCCATTCGGAAGCCTGCGAGGATGCCTTTCTTTACCCAGCTGTTGACCCGCCATTGACCCTCGACCTTGACGGCGGCCCGAACCCTACCCGAGTCTAGATCGTCCAGAAAGGACTCCAGAACCCGGCGATCTTCGGCAGCGAACTCGGCCTTCTCGAAGAGGGCTTCTATTGCCTCAGACATGAGTCCCGACCAGGTCCAGTCTCTCCAGTTCCCGATTCATTTTTTCTTTGTTACCTTGCGCCATGGGACACAGGGGTAGCCGGTAGATCTCCTCCATCCTGCCCATCTGGGAAAGGGCATACTTGACCGGTATCGGATTCGATTCGATGAAGTTCAGGTTCATCAAGTTGAGGTAGCGGAAGTGCAACCTGCGAGCTTCCTCGAGCCCGCCCTGGGACACGAGAGACATCATTCGAGACATCTCTGCTGGGATCAGATTGCTGGCGACTGAGATCACCCCTTCGCCTCCCATGCTGGCCACCGAAAAAGCGACACTGTCGTCCCCGGAAAGGACCAGAAAACCAGATGGCCGACCTGCCAGGACCTCCATGATCTGGTCGATGCTTCCACTCGCCTCCTTCACGCCCAGGATGCCGTCTTCGCCTGCCAATCGATGCTGGGTTTCAGTGGCGATGTTGGTCCCGGTCCGGCCGGGAACGTTGTAGAACACCACGGGGATCGTAAGCGCCTGAGCGATGGCTCGAAAGTGCTGGAAGATACCCTCCTGAGTTGGCTTGTTGTAATACGGGGTCACGGAGAGAATCGCGTCCGCTCCCGCCTCCTGGGCGGCTCGAGCCAGATGAATGGCGTGTTCGGTATTGTTGGTTCCCGCCCCCGCCACGACGGGAACTGCCTTGGAGGCGGTCTCGATGCAGGTACGGATCACCTGCAGATATTCATCTTCGGCAAGAGTGACGCTCTCCCCGGTTGTGCCGCAAGGAACCAGGAAATCGATCCCCGATTCGATCTGCCACTCCACCAGCCTCCTGTACGCATCGAAATCGACCCTGTTCTCCCTTGTAAACGGAGTCACCAACGCCGTTCCACAGCCCTTGATCTCAGTCATGGTCGTCTCCAAAGATAACGTCATCGAATTGATGGAAGCCCTTCTTCCCTTGGATCCACTGTCCCGCCAGGACAGCGCCGCGAGCGAAGCCGTCACGACTTCGAGCCTGGTGCTCGAGGGTTATCGTGTCCACGGGAGAATCGAATCCCACCGTGTGCACTCCCGGGTTGTAGCCGGCCCGTATGCTCGTTACAGGCAGGCGGTTCCCATACGATTCCTCCAGAATATTCTGCATCGTAACCGCGGTACCGGAGGGGGCATCGACCTTCTGGACGTGATGACTCTCCACCAGAAACGGGTCGAAATCCTGGAACCGAGAAAAGATCTGCCCTGCCTCCTTGGTCAGCCGAAAAAAGATCTGCACGCCCAAACTGAAGTTGCCAGAATAGATACAGGCTCCCTGACCTTCCTCCACCAGCGTACGAACTCGGGGAATCTCGTCGTACCATCCGGTGGTACCGATCACTATGGCTAGGCCCGACCGAACGGCGTTTTGTACATTTGTCAGCACCGCTTCGGCGACCGAGAAGTCGATCAGAACGTCTGTCTGCTCCATCCAGGAGCCAGAGAACCCGTCAGTCATGGGGTTTTCACCGATGTCCATGGCCTGGATGATCTGGTGGCCCTGTTCCAACGCAATGCGCTCTACAGTTCTGCCCATCTTGCCGTATCCAAGGAGTGAGATTCTCATGACTGCACCGGATCGAGTTCGAGTATCAAGGGTCTAGCTGACCGACAGGTTCGAACAGCAGCGGATCAGGTTCCACGAAAAACTCGTGGTGAAGGCGGCGGACAGCTTCCTCCATTTTGTCTTCCTGAACCAGGAAAGTCACGCTAATTTGAGATGCTCCCTGGGAGATCATCTCTATGTTGATGTCCTCCAGCGAACGGAAGATTCTCCAAGCGATCCCCGGGGTATACCTTAGATTGTCTCCCACGGCGCAGATGATTCCTTTGTTAGGCTGCACCTCGACGTCTCCGAATTCCTGTAGATCCTCAATGATAACGTCCAACTTCTCGGTGGTGTCGACCGTGAGCGAGACGCTGACCTCTGTTGTGGCCACTGCGTCTACGACCTTTTCGTGTTTGTCGAAGACCTCGAAGATCCGTCTCAGGAAGCCATGGGCGAGCAGCATCCGGTACGACTCTATATTGACGATCGTGATGCCCTTCTTGCACGCGATCGATTTCACGACAGTCTCGGAGGGGATCGAAGCCGTCGATATGAGGGTCCCTGGCTGATGGATCTGACGAGAGCTGCAGACATGGATCGGGATGTTCCGGGCGATAGCTGGCAACAAAGTACTGGGGTGAAGTACCTTGGCTCCGAAATAAGCCAGCTCAGCTGCTTCGGCGAAGGAAATGGTCTTTATTTTGAATGCCCCCGCGACCACCCGGGGATCGGCAGTCAACACTCCCGGGACGTCCGTCCAGATCTGGATGTCCTTCGCTGCCAGCGCAGCCCCCAGGAGAGATGCCGTATAGTCGGACCCACCACGCCCGATCGTAGTGGTGACGCCGTCGAGAGTGGATCCAATGAATCCCTGGGCGACGGCCGTCTTGCCTGCTGCCAGCACCGGCTCCACCTGGCTGCGTATGGACTGTTCTGTGAGCTCCTGAAGGACCCTTGCCTGAGTGAACTGATCATCGGTTCGCACCAAGTCTCTGGAGTCCAGGAGCGCGTCCTGGATTCCAGACTCACCCAGCGCAGCGGCGAAGACCAGGGTACTCACGCGCTCTCCTAGCGAAGCAATCGAGTCCAGGATTCGCGGCGGACACTCGCCCATCTCAGCCGTCGCCTTGACCAGATCTGACAGCTCTTTGAAAAGAATCTCGAGTCTCACCCTGACCTGATCCAGGCGGCGTCCCGAAATCAGGTCTCCAGAGACACCCAGGTGATAGTCGTGGAGCTCCTGTCCGGCCCGCTCTGCCCGCTCGAGTGCTTGCGAGGAAGCCAGTCCTGCAATCTCCAGAAGCTGGTTTGTCGACTGGCCCATCGCCGAAAGGACGACCACAGTGGGCTCGCGGCTCTGAAGCGAGACGGCTTCAATACAGCGCTGGATGGTGACGGCGTCCTGCAGGGACGTGCCACCGAACTTCATTACAATCATGATGACCCGAAGCAGTTCCGGATTGGATATCAGGCTTCTGGGGATTAGGCCCCAGAGGGCCTAGCCCTAGCGAGCTGCCTCATACCGCAGACGTCAGAGAGGTCAACCCCAACGGGGTTGCGGCGCACAGCCCAGGGTTTCCGAACCCTGGGTAAAGGGCCATCCCTTTTGATCCCAACCCTGTAGGGGTTGTGGCTCAGCCACCATGGCTCGTCCTCAACCCACAATCTCTTGGTCGATAGCGTACTAGTTGAGTAGCCCTTTCTCCCGCACGAGCTCGGCGTTGAGAATGGAGGCTCCAGCCGCTCCCCGAATCGTATTGTGTCCCAGGACAACGTACTTGATGTCCAGAACTGAGCAGGGACGGGTGCGTCCTACCAGGGAGCTCATGCCCCCATACTTCCAGACGTCTAGCCGCGGCTGCGGACGGTTATTGTCTCGAAATACGACGACCGGATCCCGAGGAGCCGAAGGTAGATTGAGCTCCTGTGGAGGGCCTCTGAACTCCTCCCACGTGGCAATGACATCCTCTACCGAAGCCTTCGTCCTGAGGCGCAGGGAAACGCACTCCAGATGACCTTCTTCGACAGACACCCGGTTGGCCTGGGCGCTTACGGTAAACTCAGCGGGGCTAAAGGAGCCATTCTCCAGGTCCCCTAGCATTTTCTGGGTTTCTGTCTCGATCTTGTCTTCCTCTCCTGAGATAAAAGGGAGTACATTGCCCAGGATGTCGAGCGACGGAACACCGGGGTAGCCAGCGCCGGAGATTGCTTGAAAAGTCACGACCTGGACCAGCTCAAGCCCGAATCGCCGGTGCAGCGGGCCGAGGCTTAGGGCGAGAACGATGGACGAGCAATTGGCGTTGCTGACCAGAGCACCGCTCCAGTCGTGGTTCTTACGCTGCCTTGGAATAATGTCCAGGTGATCGGTATTGAGTTCCGGGATGAGGAGCGGAACATCCGGGTCCATCCGGTGATTCCTCGCATTCGAGAAGACCCAGTATCCTTTGCTTGCAAAATCGGTCTCAACTTCGCCGGCTACCGAAGAGTCCAAGCCGGAGAAAACGATGGGGCAGTCCAGGTTGGCTTCGCACTTCCTCACCTCGAGTGCCGAGGCTGCCTCAGGCATGGGAGCTCCCTGTTTCCAGGAAACGATATCCCCGTAGCGATGACCCGCCGACCGCTCGGATGCCGCCAGTTCCCGAAGCTCGAACCAGGGATGGTCGGCAAGCAGCAGCACGAATTTCTGACCTACTGCTCCCGTAGCTCCCAAAACGCCTACCGGTATCCTGCTCACAATTCTCCTCTTGGTTGAGTCTATTGCCTCAGGGCTCACCCGCTCATGCGAGCTCCTGGCACTAGAAGGGAAGCAGGTAAGATCGACCAACCCCCTCGTGGAACACGCGACTATAACATCGGGGGCGCCGCCTATGGAAGGCAGCCGAGCTCTCTGGCGATTGCGATTGGGGATGTATCGGAGGGAAAAACCAACCTTTTCGTGCTTCGCCTAAAAGGACGAAGGAAAAAAATGTCCCAAGTGATATTCACAGCTTCCCGCGCACCCTCAAGAGTGGTCTCTCCCGATCCGAATCGGACCAGTTTCTCCACTCATGCGGGCGAACCCCGGTTGCCCCGAAATCGGCTTACCCCCTAGGAGGGTTCGCTTTTCCCCGGGCGCGAGGTCCCTTGCCTATCAGGCTCGTCTCTTTCCAGGCTCCTCGGATAACCGTCTCACCTGGCCAGGGAATCTTGCCCGACCGACAACCGCTTGTCCCGAAGCAACCAGGTCACAAACCTAGTAGCCTTGCCCGAAGGCATCGTCCACTCTGTCTGCTCCCCGTAAAGGAGCCACACCAGCTTACGCTAGTGCTTGAACCCGCCCCATGCTCGCCGTCCGCTGTGCTTCCTGGCCGAAGCCCCTCAGCCGCTTCTAACAAGCATCCGGTGCCGCCTCGGGATGTCCACTGTGTCTACCCCTTGGGACAAGGAGAATTGTATCCCGCTGGTGAGCTTGAACAAGGAGAAAAAGTCGAAAAATGTCGCGCACAGTCTTTGTGCGAATAGAGGTATTCGGGTTATCTGTCGGCAATATCGTTCGTTCGCGAACTATTCTCACAGCTTATCCACAGTTTCTTCCACACCGCTTGAAGAGGAACTCTACCCTCCGTTCTCCAGATCCTGCTTTTGCAATTGTTTTTTTCATCGATTTGGCCGGTATCCGAACCCACTTTTTTACGAGCTGATCTCGGGAGTGTGAGTGCTTTGGCGGATCTTACGGGGGCCATTGCCGATTCAGTCCTGCGACCGTCCCATGGCACTCCGGTGAAGGATCCTAGCGGAAACCCGAGACCCGCAACACCACCAGGTCAATATCAGAAGTTGGCGATCTGCTGTGATCTGGGCGGGATGGGGTCTTTGGGAATGTGTGAGGTCGGATTGTCTTTATTCGGCCAACGCACTTTTTCCAGCACCCGGGTCACGTCGTTCAGCCTGAGAGGCTTCGTCAACACGGCGCTGAAACCATGGTCCTCATATCTGGCCATCACGGGATCACTGGAATAACCACTGGACACGATGGCTCTAACGGTAGGATCGATCGCCAGCAGTTCCTGGATTGCTTCTTTTCCCCCCATTCCGCCCGGAATGGTCAGATCCATGATGACTGCGTCGAAGCTGAGCCCCTGCTCCAGGGTCTCCCGATAAAGAGCAATTGCCTCCACCCCGTCTCTGGCGAAAGATACGTCGTAGCCAAGCTCTTTCAAGAGCTCTCCCAAGGCTTCCCTGATCATATCCTCGTCATCCATCACCAGGATGCGGCCCTCTCCAACCGGTCCCAACTCTTCCGTGGCGGGGAGTGGCTGGTCCTGCTCGATCTGGGCGACCGTATTCTCAGACGCGGGCACGTAGAACGTGAACTCCGTCCCTGCGTCTACTTCGCTTTCCACCGAGATGTATCCGCCGTGACGTTGAATAATGGAATAGGTGCCGGCAAGCCCAAGTCCGTGGCCCTCTTCTTTGGTGGTGAAGTAAGGGTCGAAGATGCGAGGGAGGATGTCGGCAGGGATTCCAATGCCTTCGTCTTCGACGGAGATCTTGACATAGCGTCCGGAGGCCAATTCTCCCACTCTGTTCTGACTCGTCATGTGAACGTTTCCGGCGAGAAGGGTGATGGTGCCTCCCTGAGGCATGGCTTGCTCTGCATTGATGACCAGATTGTTGATTACCTGGTTGATCTGACCCGGATCAATCTCAGCAGTCCAGAGGTCGTCCTCGATGAGGCAGTTGCACTTGATCTTCGATCCCCGCAACACGAAACGTGTGGATTCTTCCAACAACTGGCTGATCGATGCCGACTTGGTGATGGGTGCTCCGCCCTTGGCGAATGTGAGGAGTTGATGGGTCAAGGTGGTAGCAAGTTGGGTAGCCTCCTCAATGCTGGAAAAGTGTTGCGAAGGGTCATCCCCCCTCGCCCAATTCCGCCGGGCCAACTGGGTCTTCAGGACGATTCCGGTCAGAATGTTGTTGAAGTCGTGTGCAATGCCTCCGGCCAGGACGCCAAGTGACTCCAACTTCTGACCCTTCAGCAGTTCCTCTTCCATGCTGAGCTGGTCGGTAATGTCACGAAATACGAGTACGACGCCTAGGGTGGCTCCACTCTGATCGCGTATCGGAGCGCCCGTCAGCGAGATGCGTCTCCTGGTCCCGTCGCTGGAGATGATGGTCGTCTCCTCGGTATCCAGTGAGAGGACCACTCCCTTTTTGAGGACCTGTGCCACCGTGTCTTCGCAGGGCTGCAGCGTCCTTCCGTTGATTGCATGGAAGACCTCTTTAAGCGGGTGACCGGCGGCCTTCACCTGTCTCCAGCCGGTGAGGTCCTCCGCTACCTGGTTCAAGAGCGAGATCCTTCCCGAAGTATCGGTGGTGATTACACCATCTCCGATACTACGCAGTGTAACCGTGAGACGCTCCTTTTCTTCTGCCAGCTCGTTGGTGCGCTCCTGAACCCTGGTTTCCAGCTCTTCCTTGGCTTTCTTAAGGGCTTTCTCTGCCACAATCTTCTTGTCCAACAGCTGGTTGACTTCGTCGAGGTGTTGCTGAGTCTGGTTGATACGCTGCCGATTCATCTTGTAGGCGTAATAGAGCAGCAAGATGATGGGTGATGCGATGGCGAGGCCATATAGCTCGAAGCGTCCAAAGTAGACGAAGACCAGACCACCCAGGCAGGCGCCTGCCACGTGGGTTAGCGAAGCCCAGACGAAGTTGCGTTTCCACAAATCCAAGAGGGGCTGTCCGGTCACGGAAGAGATCGCCACAGCGACCATAGAGGTGTTGAGGCCGAAGTAAAGCAGCCCGGCGGCTCCAACCTTGGCCATCAAGAGGGTCACATCCTGGATTTCGCTGGGGTCCAAAGGCGCGGTTCTGTTCTCGAAAAAGTAGAAACCCGAACCGACGATGTAAGCAGCCAGAGCCAGTTGGTTGGTGTTGAAGAGCTGCTTGTAGAGGTGCTTGATCTTAGCCCTGAAGTTGGTGGTCACCCCCTCACAGACAGCGACGACCGCCGCAATCTCGGGTCCATAGAGGAGAATTGCTGCGAAAATAAACACGTCACTTACGGTGACTGACAAAGACTCCTTCTCCCCCTTGACGAGCGGGATGACGACAGGAAAGTAACTTCCCCAGGCTGCTACGGCAGCCAGGAAGATCCAGTTTAGATTCGGATGTTGAAGGGAGTGGACCAAACAGACGCCGATGAGGGGTAGACCCGCAAGCACCACAGTCAGGATATAGACCCTGGCTCTGAGTGGTAGGGGGTCAACAAAGAATTTCATGGTCTGCTACGCTCAGTCGACTGTACCGCCTCGCTCCAGCTCAGTGCTGACGTGAGTTAGGGGCGACTGCTACACCGTGGCTAAGTTTCCTGGCTTGGTAGTTCGACCCCTATTTCCCCCTTCTATCTCTTTCGGTTTGGCCCCGATTGAACTTTAGTTCGCGTCCCGGCGGTGCTCGGATGGAAAGAGACTTCGAAGTACTTGTTGAGGATTCTCAAGAGGGAATCAAATTGGAGGTCAATCCCAACGGGATTGCGTCTTGTTCCCAGGGTTTCCCAACCCCTCGCTCGCGCTTCAGGCTTCCTCAATTTTCGAATTAATGGGCGTCCTGGGGTGTGGGTTTCCACTGAAGTTTCAGGCTAGTACTTCCCCAGCGGAGCTGCCCCATTCGAGAAGAAACTTTGGCCGAGGATAGGCGATATCGTGCGTCACTCCGTGGGGAAGGTCACTCCGTGGGGAAGGTCACTCCGTGGGGAAGAGTTGTCCAGCTCTCTCCTCGGAACCTGGGCTCATTTTGCTAACGGCTCAAGTCGTGCGCGGCTCTGTCGGACTTGGTTTCGTAGGGCTGGTAGTTCAACCGTTGGCGGCACCTTCGGAGGACAGGAGACGTTCGGACGTTCGGACGTGCGACGAATTCTTGAAGTTTCAGGCCAGTACCAGGTCACTACATCTGTGACCTGGTACTAGAACTTCAAGCGCTTCAGGGGCAACTTCGTGTAGCCCTCTTTGCCTTCGACGATCTGAATGACCTGGGCTGGAGGTGGGTTCATCAGGACCTGTGTCTTGCCGGTGCGAGGCCAGAAAATCTCCAGCAGCTGTGCAGATTCTGCCTTTCCCAGCCCGAATGTCTGTCGAAGGGGGTTGGCTCCGAAACTGCCTCCGCTGTTGATGTGGCGGTAGATCGATCGCGTTAAACCGTTTTCCTCGATCTGGACCCGGATTCGGGCCCCGATGGCGGATCGATTGGATTGCTGTCCCACCAATTGGACTGCCATCCAGTTATTGCCCATTCCCGGGTTCTCATAGAGGGCGTCGCTGAAGGCGTCTCCAGGAAAGGCTCCTCCCATCTGTTCAAAGACGTCCAGATCCCCGTCACTGTCCAGGTCGGCAAAAACGACGCCGTGGCCTTTCTGCAAGTGGGCAAAGCCCCCTGATACGGAGACATCGGCGAATCTCTGGCCGCCTTGGTTCGAGAACATGAGATTGGGGACGATGCTGGCGTAGGACGGATCGCCGGTCCCGAGATAGAAATCCAGATAACCATCATTGTCCAGATCTCCGAAGTTGGAACCCATGGGCTGCATTGGCACGCCCAGGCCGCGCTGTTCGGCTACCTCGCGAAAGCCCCCCTGGCCGTCTCCCTCGTAGAGGCAGGCTTTCTCGAAGCGGGGGGGAAGGCCCAGGCGATGGGCAGCCTGGTGGGCGATATGTCCCCCGTAGCTGGAGACAAACAAGTCAAGGGCGCCGTCGTTGTTGTAGTCCCAGAACCAGACGGGGAAGCTGCTTTTGGGGTGGGCTACACCCAATTGCGACGTGACGTCCTCGAAGGTCCCATTTCCTCGATTCCGGTAGAGACGGTTCAACTCGGAAAAGTTGGAGACATAGAGATCGGGGAAGCGATCCCCGTCGTAGTCTCCCCAAGAGACCCCTTTGGTGAAACCGTGGCCCTTCACCCCTGCCTCTGAGGCGACGTCACGGAAGGTGCCGTCGCCTTGATTCTGGAACAGTTGCCAAGGAGACCGCAGCTCGTTGTCCGACTCGTTGCCGATGAACAGGTCCAGGTCGCCATCGTTGTCGTAGTCGGCCCAGTCCGCAGTCTGAGTGGGGTAGGAGACCTCGGCCAATCCCGCCTCGAAGGTGACATCTTCGAAAGTACCATCACCCCGGTTCCGCAAAAGCGAGTTTGGATCCCGGCCCTGCATACCAGCCCAGGCACCCCGCAGTACCAGGATGTCCGTGTTGCCGTCGTTGTCATAGTCGGCCTGTAAGAGGTTCAGACCTCCTAGCAATCCTTCTAGTCCCGCCTGCTGGGTGCGGTCTGAGAAAGTGCCGTCCGCGTTGTTGCGGAACAGGTGCATAGGCCCCGAAGTGTCCCAGCTGGAGGTAACGATATCCAGGTCTCCGTCGCCATCGAAGTCTTCAACGATCGCCCCCCCAGCCAGGTTGAAAGTGCCTAAGTCCAGCTTCATCGCTATATTGGGAAAGTGCGGAAACGGTACCTCGGATTCGAAAGTTGACGACGGAATCCGGTACTGCTCGGGTACCTGGTCGGGGTATTGATCCAGAGTCATGTGGGCGATATTCAGAAGCCAAAGGGCCGGGAGTTTGAAGCCGGAGAGAGCCGCCGTAGATGAGTTCTCCAGGATCTCAGTGAAGTATTTGGTCGCCTTGGTGGAGCCCTCCCTCAGGGTATGGATTCCTCCTCCTCGGAGAGGGAGAATGCAGCTTTCGGCGTTGTGCTGGAGGGCGCAGTTCTGGGTCTCTCCCAGGCGCATGTATCCTACCCCAAGCTCGAAGATAGTCTCGTTCACTTTGGTTTTCTGAATATGGGGCCGGATCGTGGGCAGGAGCCTGTAGGCGGCCAGGAGGTGGTCTATCCCCGCTTGCTCCCTACCCATGCGCAATTCGGTCATCCCGAGTTCGAGCAGGACTTTCCAGCGGTTGAGGTCCCCCCAGTATTCCGGAGTCGTCACTTCCGAGGAGCGTGCCTCCAGGTCGGCCAACGCCTCGCTCAGGCTGCGAATTCGCCCCAGTCCCATGTAAGGATGATCCTCCTTACTCCGCACGGCGATCTCGTGTAGGACCTGGATCATTCGTTGATGTCCGGGACCTGCCTCGGAAGTTCCGGTTCCGGATGGTTTGTGAGTGGCGTCTTCGTGTTTGTGTTTGTGGTGGGTGTGGCTGGTTTTGGAATCCTGGGAGGTGTGAGTTGGGAGGGAGGAGGATAGTTCCGGCTTAGACGCGAACAGAGGTAGCGCTGGTGCAACGGTCAGCAAGACAGATACAAGCAGCCAGGCTGTTACGCTCACGAAGGCAAGTCGAGAAAAGCTCCCACTCATCTTTGACCGGCCTCACGGCACTCAGGTTGGGGTAGCAGGTGCACCATTTCAGAAATATGAAATCCTAGGTCAGGATCTCCTTCACAACCCGAGCCGGGAACTCGTCGGTCAGCCTCTCGCTACGGCCTTCACGGTGGTAGACCAATTCCCGGTGGTTCATGCCCAGCTGGTGAAGAATGGTAGCGTGGAAGTCGTGAACACTGACCCGGTCTTCGACTGCCTTGTACCCGATCTCGTCGGTGGATCCAAAAACAGTACCGCCTTTGACTCCGCCTCCAGCCAACCAGACCGTGAAGCCGGTTGGGCCGTGATCGCGTCCCGAGTCGGACCCGATCCTGGACTGCGCCAAGGGGAGTCGACCGAACTCACCTCCCCAAACTAGCAAGGTCGAATCTAGCAGACCTCGTTGCTTGAGGTCCTGGATCAGTCCGGCTATCGGTTGGTCGGTCTTCGCGCAAGCGTACTTGAGCCCTCCTACCAGATCGCTGTGGTTGTCCCAGATCTGACCTTCTATGTAAAGCTGCACGACGCGGACACCTCGTTCGATGAGGCGCCGAGCCATGAGGCAGCGACCTCCATAAGATGCCGTATGCTCTTGATCGAGGCCGTACATCTCCCGCGTAGCAGGGGTTTCCTGAGACAGGTCCAGTGCGTCGCTAGCCGTCAGTTGCATCCGTGCTGCCAACTCGTAGTTGGTGATGCGGGCTCCCAGGTCAGGTTGATCGGGGCGTTGATCTCGATGCTCGTGATCCATCCGGGACAAGAGCGACCGGGCCAGCTCCAGCACTGGCGCCGGGTACTCCTGCTTCGCCTTCAAATTCAGCAGCGGCGAGCCCTCTGAGCGTACCCGAGTGCCTTGGTAGATTGGAGGCAGCCAACCTGATTGCCAGTTCTGGATGTGGTTGATGGGTAGTCCCTTGGGATCGTCCAGGACAACGTAGGCCGGTAGGTTCTGATTCTCGCTTCCTAGACCATAGACGACCCAGGATCCAATCGTGGGACGGCTCGAGAACTGGCGTCCGCTCTGCATCATGAAGATGCTTGGCTCGTGGTTGAAGTGTGGGGTGAACATAGATCGGATCAACGCGATGTCGTCAGCATGTCGGGTTAGATGAGGCATCGCTTCCGAAATCTCGACGCCGGACTTTCCGTGGTGGGCGAACTTGAAGGGTGATGGCATGAATCCGCCGGCTTCGTTGATGAACTCGATGTCGTTTGCCAGGTCGCGGCCGGGTGGTTTTCCCGCGTACTTTTCGAGTGACGGTTTGGGGTCGAATAGGTCCACCTGACTGGGACCGCCGTTCATGAAGAACTGAATGACGGAGGTGGCCTTCGGCCGTAGGTGCGGCTCACGTGGCCTTAAGTCGTGGACCCTCTCTGCGGGAGCCGCCCAGACGGGACTAGTGGAGAAGAGGTCGTCTCCCAGCAGGTAGGCCAGCGCGGCCCCGTACAGACCATCCCCGACCTGGGAGAAAAAGGTGCGACGTGTCCCAATCTTGCCTTCGGCGGAAGTAGTATCGATGGGCTTCATATTCATGCCATTCAGTTAGTCGATATATAGGAACTCAGCCGAATTCAAGACCGTATGAGAGAGGGTTGCCAGCGCCAGCCACTGGCTCCGCGCCTGCCTGGGCTCGGCGGGCAATTCCTCCTCGAGATGCTTGATCCACTCAGTAGTCAGGTTGCGCAGAGTAGACTGAGCCCGGTCTGACTCCCGCGTCGAGGGAGGGCGGCTCAAGGCCGCCAGATAGACTCTTTCCACTTGCTTGGCGGCGTCCTCTCCCACAGCATCGATCACCCGTCCCGCCATGTAGCGAGAGCTCTTGCGGATCATCTCGCTGTTCATCATCTGTAGGGCCTGGGAAGGGACGGTGGAGTGGGTGCGGCGAAGGCAGTTGGGCCTGAGCTGAGGAGCGTCAAAGGTTTCGAGCATCGTCACCGGGGTCGAACGACGCTGTTTCAGGTAAATGCTGCGACGGTAGCCTTCGTCCGTCCCTTTTGCCACCACCTCACCATCGGATTTGACCTCCACTTCGTCGGGCGGACCAAACGCCCTCGGATCGAGCAGTCCCGCAGCCTTCAGGACCGAATCCCGGATGGCATCCCCATCAAGTCGGCGTAGCGGGAATCGGGAGAGCAGGATGTTATCGGGGTCTGCCCTTTCTGATTCGGCCCTCGAGAGGGAGCTTTGACGATAGGCACGAGAGGTCAGGATCAGGCGGTGCAGCGCCTTGAGGCTCCATTGGCGACGAACCAGCTCGGTAGCAAGCCAATCCAAAAGCTCGGGATGCGAGGGAGGTTTTCCCGCCCGCCCGAAGTTTCCCTCAGTGCTCACAATCCCTACTCTGAAGTAGCGTTGCCAGATCCGGTTCACGATCACCCTCGAGGTCAGGGGATGGTTTGGTTGGATGAGCCATTTTGCCAGACCCAATCGCCGACCGCTGGTTTGGGTCGTCCAGCTTGGTTTCTCCACCCGGTAGTCCTCGAGGCCGGAGGTGAGTACGGCAGGGACGCCGGGATCTACCTGGCTTCCAGGACTGCTTGCTAGACCTCGGTGAAGGATGTGGACCGGAGTCACCGGGTCGCCCATATCGAACAGGGCGCGAATCCTGGGGATGGGTTTGAGTTTCTTCTTGGCCTCGGCGATCGCTTCGGTCGTTTCGAGAGAGAGCTTCTTGAATGTTTCGAATCTCTCTTCCAATTCACCGGCCCGGATTGTGACTTCGGCTCCGAGCTTCTCCACGAGATACTTCTGAGTGCCGGTGCGCTCGCCATTGGGAGTTTCCAGGGCGGTGCGAACGTCTTTCCGGACCCCTGTCGGGATCGTGGCCCACTTTTCCTCTAGCAGCAGCTTCCGTAGAGGCCGGGCCTTGTCTTCGAGCTCCAGTTCCAGCTGCCTCATCTCTTCCTGGATGGGTACATTATGCTCTTCGATTGTTCGCACCTCCTCTTCCGGGACGCCGCTCAGGAATCGAGTGTTGGTTCCATCCCACTGAGCTTCGGGGCCGACCTCCGTCTCACTCGGAGAAAGCCAGTCATAGG
This sequence comes from Acidobacteriota bacterium, assembly GCA_047514575.1. Lineage (GTDB taxonomy): Bacteria > Acidobacteriota > UBA6911 > RPQK01 > JAJDTT01 > CAUZIZ01. The sequence continues at coordinate 29,207 of JAKZYH010000197.1, forward strand.
GATCGTAGGCCGAGCGCAGAATGGCACTGAGACGGTAATAGTCGCGCTGCGGGATGGGATCGTATTTGTGGTCATGGCAGCGTGCGCAGCCCACTGTCAGTCCCAAAACGGTGGAAGTCAGAATCTGTACCTGGTCTGCGACCACCTGTAGGCGCTCGGGAACGAAAGCCTGTGAAGTGCTGTAGGTACCGTCCGGACCCATGCGCAGAAACGCAGTCGCCACCAGCCTTTCGAGCTGCTCTGATGTGAGTGGGTTGCTTTTCTTGTAGTCAAAGAGTTCGTCACCGGCGATCTGCTCGAGCAAGAACTGATCGTAGGGTTTGTCGGCATTGAGAGAGCGGACCACATAGTCGCGATAACGCCAGGCATTGGGGCGGGGAGCATCTGCCGAGACCTGCCCTTCCGAGTCCGCGTACCCCACTGCGTCCAACCAGTGGCGTCCCCAGTGCTCGCCGTATCCCGGTGAGTCGAGCAAGCGATCGACCAAACGCTGATAAGCCCCAGGGACGGTGTCCTCGCGGTAGGCTAGCACCTCCTCCGGGCTTGGAGGTAGTCCCGTCACATCGAAGTGGGCGCGTCGCATCAGGGCCAGGGGTTCGGCTTCCGATGAAAAGGAGAGGCCTTTCTCCTCCAACCTTCTCAGCAGAAACGCGTCTATCGGAGTGAGACCGTCGTCCCGCAGGCCAACCTCTGGGACCTGAGGGCGCCGAGGCGGTTGGAACGACCAGAAACGGCGGTCCTCATCATTGACGAGGGGATCTTCCCGGGGATCAAATGACTCCGGTTCCACTTCTTCGAAGGGGGCGCCCGCCATGATCCAGCCGCGCAGTTTCTCGAGTTCCCCTGAAGTCACTGGTCGCACTGAAACCCGTGCCTGGTCTTTCAGAGGTGGCATTTCCTCGGACAGGACGCGCTTGATGAGCAGGCTTTCGTCAGGTTTGCCCGGGACGATGGCAGGTCCGGAAGTCCCCCCCTTCAAGAGAGACGCACGAGATCGGAGGTCAAGACCCCCTTCTTGCCTTCGCCTGCCATGGCAGAGGAGGCATTTGACGTTCAAAATGGTGACCGCAATTTCGCGTCCGCTGACCTCCGCGTGTTTCCCGATCTTGGGACTCGACTCTAGCTTCTCTCCCTGCCGCAGGGCCCCGGTTTCGATCCAGCGTCGGATAAGATGGTTTTGGTCTGAGGTCAGTTTGCCGTCCCCAGGCGGCATAGATCCGGAGCTGACTTTCTCCAACAACAGGCTTAGGAGCGGCTCCCCCGGGACCACTGCTGGGCCGGACTTCCCACCCTTCAGGATACTATCGCGAGACCGTAGGTCCAGGTCGGCCTGCAGCTGAGCACTACCGTGGCAAGCCAGGCAATTCGCCTCGAGAATGGGAGCAATTTCGGTCTCGAAGCGAGGATCTGTGTCGCTCTTTCCGAGCAAGATGGTCGGGTGGGAAGACACCAGAAGCGCCACAACCACGACTCGGGAAATCCGGGCAAGAAACATGATCAAGTAGCCTGAGTCCTCGTTTCTTGATTCTACCTGAAGTCAGCCAGAAATGGACTAGAGAGTCGGGATTGGAGATACTGAAACACAAGGTGGCCCGGCGCGTAAAGTAGAAAAGGCGGCCTGGCCGTTTGTCGAGGCGTGTTTGGTCTTCCTGAAAACTGAGGTGAAGCCAATGAAGAAAGTAGCGTTGGGAGTGGCAGCGATTTCGCTGCTGGCATTAACGCCCACCTGGGCAGGGAAATTCTGGGAGGAAGGCGATTTTCTCGAATGGACCGAGAAAGACGTGATCAAGATGCTCAACAAATCTCCCTGGGCACGCCAGGTCTCGATCAGTGTCCGGTCGACCGGTGGCCCGACTGGAACCACGCTTGGAACCGGACGTAGCGGCGCCAGAGCGCGCGTCGGCGGTATCGGCGGCGGCGGTGGTGGCGGCGGTGGTGGCCGTAGCGGTGGTGGTCGTAGCGGTGGTAGCGGCCCCGGTTTCCCTCCCTCCATGACGCTGACGATCCGTTGGTATAGCGCCCAACCGGTAAAGAAGGCGGTGGCCAGAGCCCGTTTTGGGGATGCGGCAAACTCAGCCCCCGAGGCTCTCAAACTATTGGAACCAGAGCTGACACATTACGTGATCGGCGTGTCTGGGCTTCCTGCGCGGATGGCACAAATGGACGAGGGGCGCCAGCGCTTTCTCTACGAGCAAATCAAGAAAGAAACCGTGCTCAAGATCAAGGGGCGTGATCCGATTCCAGCCCAGAATGTCGCCTTTGGAAGCGATCAGGCGCAATTGCTGGATGCCAAGACCGGTCAGGCAGGCTTCGAGGTCTACATCTTTTTCTCCAAGGAGAACGAGATCACGCTCAAGGAGAAGAACGTCGAGTTCGTAACCCGGTTGATGGAAAGAAAGATCTCCAAGAAGTTCAAACTAAAGGATATGGTCTACCGCGGCGAGCTCGAGCTTTGAAGCGGGACTGAAACTTTGAAATCCCAAGGTACAAGATACAAGGTACAAACAAGCTCCAAATCACAAGCACCAAATTCCAAGCGATCGACTATCATCCCCCAACCCTGGCGATCCAACAGAGCCGCGAACGACTTGAATCTTCGGCAATATGAGGCCAAGTTCCGGCCGTCGAGGACGACAAAGGTGGGAGCGAGCTGGACAACAGCAGAATCTCCCTTGCACTCGACCTGAAAGTTTCCGCCGGAATGATCCAGCATGGCCGCTGGAAGTACTTACCGAAAACAGCTCGCCATCTTTGCCACGCCAGCTAGGTCGGCAGACGCTCTGACCGGAGCTCCTCCCTGATTGATTTGTTGCCCCCGAAAGAGTCCTCCCCTTGACTTTAAATTTAGATTAGGCTAAATATTTATTTTGTCGATAGAAATTATCCGGGGGAAGCCGAACGATGTGCCGTAGTAATCAAGTGATTCCATGGGTTCTTTCCTGTTTCCTGCTAGCCATTCAGGTGCAACCGTTGTGGGCCGAAGCGCACGAAGACAAGGACAGGCTCAAGCGCCTCGAAGAGAGACTGGCTCGGCTGGAATCCAATCTAGAGCGATTGATCGATGTGCTCGTTACTCAATCCGAGGGCGAGCCCTCGCAAGAGGCTCGCACCCAGCTCCGCTCCCTTTCCGAGGATGTCCAGGCAATCAGGACCGAAGTTCCAACCGAGGCCGCGGAAGCCCCGAAGGAGGTCGCCGCGGCGGTGCTGGAACCGCCTACGGTGGAAACGGTGCCTGCTGACGCAGCCGACGAAATCATCAATGTGCCCTACTCGGGCTACATGGAGATGCATATCAACCACGACCAGATCAATCCCACCACCTTGGACTTCCACCGATTCGTTCTTCTGTTCGGACACGGCTTCGGTGAGCGGATCCGGTTCTGGTCGGAGTTGGAACTGGAGCATGCCTTCGTCGAGGGGGGGGAAGCGAGTGGTGAGCTGGAGCTGGAGCAGGCCTATCTGGATTTTCTTATCGACCCCAAGTTCAACTTCCGAGCAGGAATGGTGCTGACACCGATTGGGATTATCAACGAGCGGCACGAGCCTCCGGCCTTCCACGGAGTGGAGCGTCCCTTCGTAGACACGGTCATCATTCCCTCTACCTGGTTTGGCCCCGGGGCCGGACTCGTAGGGGATCTGGGTAATGGCCTGCACTACAAGACCTACGTCATGGGATCTCTGGACAGCTCGTTCTTCTCAGCTGATGAGGGATTTCGTGACGGTCGTCAGAAGGGCTTTCTGGAAAACGGTCGCAACCTGGCCTGGACTGGCCGTCTGGAGTATCGTCCCCGGCCCGGGCTCAACCTGGGAACCAGCTTCTGGACAGGGGAAACCGGGTTCAGTTTTCGGGATCTCGACGGTCGTCTGAAGATGTTCGAGTTCGACGCGCGCTACCGGGTCGGAAGGTTTGAGGGTCGAGGTCAGTTTGTCACGACCCACCTGGGAGATGCTGCCGAGATCAACCAAGCCATTCGTCGGCAGGTCGGAATCAACCCTAACATCGCCCGCGAAATGCGAGGTTTCTATCTCGAGGGAGCATCCAGCCTGGTTCCCTCCACTTTTCCCCACGATGTGGTCGCTTTCTACCGCTACGAGAGCTTCGACACCCAGTATCGCATGCCTCGAGGGTTCTTCTCGTTGGAGCAGTTCGACCGTGCAGCTCATGTCCTGGGGCTCACCTACTTTCCCCATCCTGATATTGCTTTGAAAGCCGACTACAACGTGATGGGGAATTCCAGCGACTTGATCGAGGCCCTCAATCGCTGGAACTTTGGTATCGGATGGTGGTTTTGAAGTCAGGAGTAATAGATGAGATTCAGACAAATCGTGTTGGCAGCAATCCTTTTTTCGGTAGCCGTAGTTGGTGGAAACCCGTCCGAGTTGGTCGGGAAGTCGACGGAAAAGAAGAAGGTCAAGATCGTGGCGGAGCGCTTCTCTTTCACCCCCTCGACCATCAGGGTCGCACAGGGGACCCTGCTTGAGCTCGAGCTCAGCAGCGACGATACTTTTCACGGTTTTCGACTTCCCAAAGCCAACATCAACGTGACTATTCCGGCTCGCCGACGGGACAGTATCAAGGTCCTCTTTAATGCCCGGAAGCCGGGGAAGTACCCTTTTGAGTGTTCGCGGCCTTGTGGTGCCGGACACACCATGATGCGAGGCGTGATCATTGTCGAGTGAGATACTCTGACAGGAGAAATTATGCGAGCGATCTTGCAATTCATCTGCCTGCTTACAGCTGCGGTACTGGTCCTGGGGCAGAGCCCGCTGAAGCGTCAGCGGGCCCAGAAGGAGCCCACAGTATCGGGCACCCACTACGGCGAACCCATCCAGGGGATCCGCGGGGAAGAGTTCGAGTTGTTCCGGCTAGGCCTGGAGGATTCCCTGGAAGTGGAAGATGCCGAGGAAGGGCTGGGCCCGATTTTCAACGGCCGCTCCTGCGCCGAGTGCCACGCCAGTCCGCGGATCGGTGGGATCAGCACCATCAGCGAATTCCGTGCGGGTATCCTCAACCCCGATGGATCCTTTGAAGAGCCCGCAGGCGGAACCCTGATCCATCTCTTCTCGATTCCCCCCCACGAGACCCAGGCGGTCATTCCACCAGGTGTCAACTCCGTCGCAAAAAGGAGACCCCTGCCCTTGTTTGGAGATGGTCTGGTGGAGGCAGTTTCAGATCAGACTCTGGTAGCTCTGGAAGATCCTCAAGATCTGGATGGGGATGGTATCAGTGGACGCGTGCATTGGGTGACGGATAAGGAGACCGGACAGCTTCGAGCGGGTAGATTTGGCTGGAAGGCCCAGCAATCGTCGCTCTTTACTTTCGGCGCCGAGGCTTACCGCAACGAAATGGGGATTACGAGTGAGCTTTTCCCCAACGAAATGTGCCCAGGTGGAGACTGCGAGATCATCGAACTTGTGGACCCGGTGCCCGATCCGGAAGACGGTCCGGAACGATCTACCGGATTGAGAGGTATAGATAACTTTGCCAACTTCATGCGCCTGCTAGGCCCTCCTCCTCGGGGCGAGCAGAATGCCCAGACAGCGAGAGGGGAAGCGCTGTTCGCAGAAGTGCGCTGCACCGCCTGTCACGTTCCCTCCTTGATCACTGGGTCGAGCCCCTTCCCAGCCCTCAGTGGCAAACGCTTTTTACCCTATGGCGACTTCTTACTTCACGAAGTAGGCACTGGCGACGGAATCCAGGACGGCGATGCCACTCCAGTGGAGGTCCGAACGATGCCGTTGTGGGGTTTGGGCGCCCGGGCCCCCTTTCTTCATGATGGGCGAGCCGCCAACATCGAGCAGGCCATCGATTTCCATGCTGGCGAAGCAGAGACTAGTCGGCTGCTCTATCAGGACCTTACAGAAGAAGAGAGGCTGGACTTGCTGGCGTTTCTTAAGTCGCTCTGAAACAGCGGGAACCAGCCCGGCGGCGGCGGGGGAGCGGCCTATACAGGTACCACCTCGTTCTTTCGGTCGCGCTTTTGTCGCTTGCGTTGCTTTGGGTCTAGTTCAATCTTGCGCATGCGGATGGCGATTGGCGTGATTTCTACCAACTCGTCGTCGTCGATGTACTCGAGTGCCTCCTCGAGTGAGTAGGTCCGGGCGCCCATCAGCCGGACCGAGAAATCCTTGTTTGACGACCGCATGTTGGTTAGATGTTTGGCTTTGGAAGCATTGACATCGATGTCGCTCTCATGGCAGTGCTCGCCCACGATCTGGCCGGGGTAGATGCTTTCGCCAGGTGTGACCACGAACCTGCCACGGTCTTGTAGGTTGAACAGCGCGTATTCGGTTACCCTGCCCGGATCGGAAGCGACACAGACCCCCCGGCTGCGGTGCCGAATCTCGCCGCGGAATGGTTCATATCTATCGAAGATGTGCGTGAAGGTCGCCGTTCCCTTGGTGCTGTTGAGAAGTTGGTTGCGCAGCCCGATCAAGCCCCGCGAGGGGCACTTGAACTCCAGGTGGGCAGCCTGACCGCGGGCGGCCATGCTTTTAAGGATCCCCCGTCGCCGACCGAGCAGTTCGATGACACGGCCTGCGTACTCTTCTTGGCAGTCGATTACCACCTCTTCCACGGGTTCACAGGTCTTGCCATCGATCGTCTTCATGATCACGTTGGGCTTGGAGACGGCCAGTTCATAGCCCTCTCGGCGCATGGTCTCGATCAGGATGCTCAGATGTAACAGACCCCGCCCGGAGACTTTCCAGCTGTCGGCAAGTCCGGTGTCCTCGACCGAAAGTGCTATGTTGGATCGCAGCTCCCGCTCCAGACGTTGACCCAACTGGCGGCTGGTGACGTATTTGCCCTCCTTGCCCGCGAAGGGCGAAGTGTTCACCAGGAAATTCATGGTGATCGTGGGCTCTTCAATGGCGATCCGGTGCATCGGTTTCGGTTGGTCTGGATTCGTCAAGGTATCGCCTATCGCGATATCTTCCAGCCCGGTGACGACTACGATGTCGCCGGATTCCACCCGGTCTCGGGCCGATTTTCCCAGCCCGTCGAACACTTCCAACTTGCCGATTTTGCCTGTGTGGCTGGCCGAAGTACCCTTGTCCAACCACACGGTTTGTCCGCTTTTCAGGTGCCCGTCGTAGATCCGGCCGATGCCCATGCGGCCCACGAACTCGTTGTATGCGATGTTGGCCACCTGCATCTGCAAGATGGCCTCGCTGTCGCCCCCGGGAGGGGGAATCGTTTGGACGATGGTTTCGAACAGCGGTGCCAGTGTGCCCTCTTCCGAAACGGGTTCGAGGGACGCATATCCTCCTCGCCCGGACGCATACAGGACCGGGAAATCCAGCTGACTATCGTCCGCTTCCAGGTCGATGAAGAGCTCCAGGATTTCATCCAGCACGGCGGTGGCGCGCTGCTGGGGACGGTCCATCTTATTGATCACCACGATCGGAATCAGCTTGTGTTGCAGTGCTTTACGCAGGACAAACCGTGTTTGGGGCATGGGCCCTTCAAACGCGTCGACCAGCAACAGGACGCCATCGGCCATGCTGAGTACGCGTTCGACCTCGCCGCCGAAATCCGCGTGTCCAGGTGTGTCGATGATGTTGATCTTGGTGTCACGGTAGGTCAACGCGCAATTCTTGGCGAGGATCGTGATGCCGCGTTCCCGCTCCAGATCCTCGGAATCCATGATGCAGTCCTGGACCACCTGGTTGCTGCGGAAGAGGCCGCTTTGCCGCAGCATGCCGTCCACCAGGGTAGTCTTGCCGTGATCGACGTGTGCGATCAAGGCGATGTTGCGGATGGGTATGGTTGGGGAATTCGTCATGATTGGGTTCGCCAAAAGGGGATCGTGATCGTTGCTGTTCGCGGCACCGGCCGGCAACTGATCAGCGTCTCCTCGTCTCGCAGCAGAAGCTGATATTCTCCGGCCTCGCGGGTTCTACGCAGTTCGAATGGAACTTGTTGGTATCCTGTCTCCTGTGTCTTGGTGCTTGGCTCTACGGTGCTTTGTCCCTGTTTCTACTTCTTATTCCTGAAAGATCGGACAGACCTCATCGCTTGTGTCTATCTCATCGGTAGTTAGTTTACCGTCAAACTGAGGAATCTGTGCTCTACCCTTCAAGATGGACTCGGTGGACTCGGGTGCCAGGACTTTCGGAGTCACCCCTCGCGGTGCCTCCCTGCGACAAGCGATGGGATCAGGCTAGTCCCCCGTCTTATCTGCTGTGACCGACAGCCAGACCCTGAAGCTGGTCCCCTGTCCCAACTGGCTCTCCACCTCGATTCGCCCCTGATGTCTCTCGATGACCTGGTGGACGATGGATAGTCCCAGTCCGGTGCCGACGCCGACGCCTTTGGTCGTGAATCCAGCGTCGAAGATCTTCCCTAGATCCTCCTTGGGTATCCCCTTTCCCGTATCCCGCACCTCAACCAGGATCTCATCCTGGTGGGAAACGGTCTTGATAAAGATGTCACCTTCTCCTTCTATCGCTTGTGCTGCATTCATCAGAAGGTTCATGAAGGCCTGGTTCAGTTGTTTGGGATAGCAATGGACGAGTGGCAGGTCCCCGTAGTCCTTGTGGGTCAGAATGGCATTGCTCAACTGCCGCTCGAGCATAGACAGAGTACGGTCGAGACACTCATGTAGATCGACGCGACCGAACTCTGCCTCGTCCAAACGGGCGAATCTGCGAAGATCGGTCACGATCGTCCCGGCTCGCTCCACGGCTTCGATGCTGAAGCCGGCCAGCTTTTCAAGGTGTTGAAGGATGCGGTTTGACTCACTTTCGGCGGCAATGACTTGCTCTCCCAGCGAGTCCTTCAATTTGACGACAGCTCGCTGCGAAAGCTGGATGTTGCCCTTCAAAGCCCCCAGCGGCGTATTGAGTTCGTGCGCCACTCCGGCGACGAGCTGTCCCATTGCCGCCATGTTCGCGGAATGCACTAATTGTGCCTGGGTTTCCTGAAGCTTTTTGTAGGCGTCCTGCAGTTCGTGGTTGCGCCCTTCTAGATTACGGAAGTCCAGAAATCGAGCATAAGCGAGGGAAATCGCGTCGGCATAGACCTCCAGGGTCTTTAGTGTCTGTGGCGGCAGGTCCTTCTTAGCGAAGCTTTGCAGGCTCAGGCGGCCATAGGAGAAGGGAACTACGACCCATGAGGTGGGCACTCTTACATCTTCGATTCCTGCTAGACCCCAGGATCGTCTCAGAAATTCTCGATGCCGATCCCACTCGTCGGCAGAGCCTTCTGCTGTCAAGATTCGGGGTTCTGGACCTAGTTCTGTGGACTCGTCCAGCTGGCACTGGCTGGAATAGACGTTCACGCCGGGAAGGAGGTCACGGATAGAGGGCGCTACTCCGTATTGCTCCTCCATCCATCCGGTCGTGACGGCATAGGTTTCGCACTGGGTTCGGTCCTGGTCGAAGATCTCGATAGCACAGTAATCCGCGGACAGCCCTACATCGTGGAGTCCCTCCCACATGACCCCAGCAACCTTGAGAAGGTCTTCCGTACGACGCATGCCCTGGACCTCGGCTCGCACTCGCTCCACGATGAGTTGGCCGGTCAAGGCGAGATCGTGTTCGTCGGTCACCAGACGGCGCAGCTTCACGTCACCGGTGACCGTGGTCTGGCATGCCAGTCGGGTCTCCGGTTGGTAGTGGAACTGGTGGGCTACCGTGTCCTCTTTGGGATTCCTTTGGTTGCAGTGCTCCAGACCTTCGAGAATCAATACGCGGCAGGTCGTACAACGCGTTCGCCCAAAGCACACGTGCGCGTGGGGAATCCCAGCCTGCAGCGAGGCCTGAAGAATCGTCTTCCCCTCACGGACCTCTATGGCTTTGTCATCAGGTAGATAGTGGAGTTTCGCCACGGCGTTTCCTTCTTAGAACAACCATCTTCTCAGAAGCACCAAGATACAAGATACAAACAAATCTCAAATTCCAAGCACCAAGTTCCAAACCTTGGGCGCCCCCACAGTTCCTCCGGTTTGGGATGGACGACCCTTGCTAGCGGCTCGAACTCAATTTGTGATTTGGTGCTTGGAGCTTGTTTGTATCTTGTATCTTGGGGTTTGATCCCCGTTCCCATCTATATTGCTTCAACCCGACCGGTCTGACAGGCCCGGCGGACCGAGTCCAGAATGGACATGTTTTCTAGACCGCTTTCGATTCTGGGGTCGCGATCGCCCCGGCAGGCGGCCACGAAGGCATCGACTTCTACGGCGTATTGGTCGGTCGGAGACACGGTGTGCTGCCTTTCCCCTTCCTCTGTCGAGACCAGAACCCTATTTCTCCGGCTGCGCTTGGGCACATAGGCCATCGGTAGGTGAATGACACCAAGATCCCCGTATACTGAGTAGGTTTGCTCTCTCTGTAGGTGGGTTCCGCAGGTGATGGCGGCGACTCGGTCGTCGGGGAAATTGAGGGTGAAGTGGCAGAATTCGTCGGTGCCACTTTCCGAACCGAGACTCCAGTGTCCGCTGCAGGAGGCGGGCTCTCCTGACAACACGTAGCGAGCGCTATCGATTCCGTAGCAGCCGACGTCGTAGAGTCCGCCGCCTCCGGTCTCGGGCTTCATCCGGATGTTGCTTGGATCTTCCAGATAGTAGTGGAAGTGGGCCTCGAATAGGTGCACCCTTCCAATCGTGCCGGACGCTATCAGTTCCTTGACCAGCGAGTGTTGGGGATGGAAGCGGTACATGAAGCCCTCCATCAGCACCCGTCCCGCGGATTGGGCTGCCGCGTTCATCTCTTTCGTCTCATCCAGATTCATGGCCAGGGGTTTGTCGCAGAGAACGTGCTTTCCGCAAGCCAGAGCCTTCAGTGTCCACTCTTTGTGGAGATGATTGGGGAGGCCAATGTAGACGCCGTCAACGGCCGAATCGTCGAGGACTTGCTGGTAGCTGGGATAAGCTCGCTCGGCGGCGTGCCAGAGCCGCGCAGCCTTGTCGGGGGAACTAGTTCCCAGCGCATAGAGTTCGGCGGTCTCAGCTCTCCTGATCGCAGGGATCATAGCCTTGGTCGAGATTTTCCCGATACCGATAATCGCCATCCGAAACACGGCCGACTCCTCTCCGTTATCCAACGATAGACATCTGTGTACGCTTGATGACTGGATCGACGGAATAGATGATAGTGGCGCGAAGTTGAGTCGTAAAGCCGAGATCGCGGTGGTCCTTGGACCTATCGAGTACCTGGCACGTCAACCACGACATACAGGAGTTCCAGGGATATTGGGTAGCCCTCGATGTCCACGCTCAACGAGCCGCCGTCTCGCCGCCTGACCCAACCAAGGTTGAAATGGAAACCGAGTAGGATCGATCGTCGCTGGAGCCGGCTACAATGGGCACCGCGAACTCAAACTCCGTCTCAACGAGAGTCGGCATGGAAGAACCTCGGCTCAGGTCTTGCGACCACTGGGTGGCAGCCAGCTCCAGGCGGAAGCCCTTGCTGGTATTGTTGAGCTCTCCCTGGGCAACGGGCAGAGAACCGATCCCATCCTCAGAGGAAACCTGAAAGCTCCAGCGATTGGTTCCAGAGCGAACCAGGGACTGCATCACGAATCGCAGTTGCCCATGCTCAGTCGTCTCGACTCTGATCCGGCCCAGAACGCTATTGTGAGAGAGAGCCGAAGGTATCAAGCTCTGGCTCTTCCCCAGGATGCTGAGACGATAGGGAGGCGCTGATTCGGGAGCCAGATGGAACTGCAATCTGAGGATGGAGCTCTCGCTCGTAGGCTGGGCAAGGATGCTCACCGCCACGCGCCGGCTGCCGGTTTGTGCAGCGTTGGTCCTTGAGGTGCTACACGATATCCACAGCAGAACCGTCACCGCCATGATGCCGGATCGAATAATCTTGACTCTGCGCGATCTGGATTCGCTGCTCCCTGCGATTTTCATGGAGGAGCTTCTTTCACATTGATTCTGATCGCCACTTCCACCACGGAGAACAAGGGATCGTTGCTTGAGATGGTCAAACTCCCGAATTTCAGTCCGACCTGCTTGGGATCGAAACTGATCACAACAGTCTTCGTGCCGCTGGGGGGTATGCTCACCGAACCAGGGGCGGCCATAAAGTCCTCAGGAGTGAGAGTGGCATCGAGAGTTTTCTTTCCCCGGTTGGTCAGGACGATATTCTCTGACACCACAGGTGAGCCGACAACTGCGTCGGGGAAAGCGATGCTTGGCCTCGAGATGGCAAGACGTGGCTCCTCGCTCGGCCTCACCTCCGGAAATTGGCCGAGTTGCTCGGGTTTGAGAACGATCTTCACCTTGGCTAAGCCCTTTACGAAAGTGACTCCGGGGGGCAACTCACTATCACTGTCCAAGCCTACCAGGACCCCTGCAGTTGTTAGACCACCGGCCACGATGTGGATGGAGTTGCGACTGGCCGCGAGGCTCTCGGCACTATTGGCCTGGATGGTAAGGGTTGTCTGAATCTCATCTATTGTGTCTTCATCCAAGCTGGCCGTGATCGACTTGTTGACGACTTTTATTTCCCACCCGGTTTGATCGACGATTTCGGCGAGCTTCATAGCAGTCAACTTCCCCTCAGTCACAACAGCAGTAACACTGACCGTCCTGATTTCGCCAGGAGCGAGGATATCCGGGACGGGTTTCACGACATCCGCGACGATCGTGGCAACTGTGGGATCGCTGGCCCCATCTTCATCTTGCCTCTTGTTGCAGTCGCCAGCACTCGCGACGATGGCAATCCAACACAGTGTGAGAATAAATCGCCAGTTCCTCTGGAATCCCGCTGTGCGAACTGCCTTCATTGTGTCTCCACCTGGGATGGAAACTGGACTACGATTTCCGAGTCACGGAACGAACTCCATTGAGCAGAACGAACCTCAGACGTCGTGTTGACCATGGTTCCGGAGACTGCCGGAGGTACGTATATCTGCATCTCGAACTCGGTTGAGAGCGTGCGATCCAACAGCGAGAAGCGGGCGGAGGGCAGCTCGAAAACGATCCCTCCATCGCCGTTCTGGGAGAGAAAAAGGGTGGCTTCTGAAGGGTTTTCCAGTGTCCTCTTGTAATCGAAGAAATGACGCTTCGCGCCCTCCTCCTCTTGCCCTCCATAGACCAGAAGGTACTTCGTCAAGAAGCCGTTCGAATTGATCACCAGGGAGGCTGTCCCGGCCACTTGGTTGATGGTCAGTGGATCGGTCCGGATCTGGCCCTGGTCCAGAGTCACCTTCAGGGAAGTCAATGCAACATCTTGTGGGACTCGCAGGACAACATCGCCCCGACTCTGTTTGAGTAGGATCACGGGGGCCACCGCCTGGCCCGCCGAGAACTCGGGAAAGAAGATCCCGGCCTCCGGTCTGAAGAGAACGAAGAAGTGGTGATCATTGCTGACGGGCCCTCCGCTTTCCACTCTCACCGGCCCTGTGACTGCGTCCTCTGGAACCCGTACCATCAGCTCGCTGGAACCTGCACTCTCGACCTGGCCTTCAACCCGGCCTCCGTCGACATTCTGGAAGGTGACCAGGTTGGCCGCGAGATCGGGATCGAAGCCGGACCCCCTGAGCTCTATTAGCTCTCCCACCGCTCCCTGCACGGGAAGGATCCGCTCCAGCCGGGGAGCTCCTGCTGGAGGTGCCACTGTTGTGAAGGTCCGACTCTCCTCCTTGGTCAGGGGCAGGTCAGAATCCTTCAGGACCGTCACCGAGGTGGATGTCGCCACCAAATCGAACGACTCGCCCACCGTACTTGGAAGCTGGAGTGCTCCGTCGCCCAGAATGATCTCTTGATCGAAGGTAGTTTCAACCACCGCCTCCTGGGGCGGCTGCGGGAAGTCCTCCAGCGCGAGCACGGTGGAGCCTGCCTCCAGCGTGCCCCTCGCCTGGAGGATACTGCCGGCAGCGTCGTCCTGGCCCGGGATGGCGACGTCCTGTGTGCTCCGTCCTTCGAACGCCACCTTGGTGGGTGAGAGGACCTCGGTGATGCTCAGCGCTTGGAAATCTCTGGCTTTATTGACAGCGATCAACCTTCCCACACCCATCAGCTGGCCCTCCGACAGTTGGGCGAAGTCGGGTTCGATCTTGTCCATTCGGACCTCGGTCCTGACGAGGCGCATGTCGAGGACATTGTGGTGCACAACAATGGTGAATCCCGGCTTGGAGCCGGCCAGAAGATTGTGAGGCAGGACGTTGAAGTTGGGCCGGAAGCGCGGTTCTATGACCAAGATAACGGAGTCCTTGGTGGCCGGTGGATCGCCACTATCTTCGACTTTCACTGTGGCGGCTCCGGGTACCAGCCCGGTCAAATCGATCACAGTACCTTGCAGGCTAGCCTGGAGAATTGCCTGGTCTTCCTCGGCCAGCGGCTTCAGTTTGTAGGGTGGTGTTCCTCCTCCAACGACCAGGGTTTCCTTGCCACTACCGGGAGGCAGCAAGAGCGTGGAATCCTCGGGGAAGAGTTCCAGTGGAACCAAGCCGGCCGTGAAATCCTTCACCTGGAATCCGACGCCGTTGCTCATCAAACCCAGGACCCCCACCGTCACGCGATAGACCTGGGAGCCTAGATCTTCCGGAACCCTCACGACAAGGGAGTTGCTGGTGGCACCGATGACCTCTCCCGCTTGCGTCTGGTCCAAACGGGAAAACAAAACCAGGTTTCGCGCCAGCACCGGGCTGAAATGCTCGCCGACGAGGGTCAAGAGGCTGCCTCGAGGTGCCCTACCAGGAACGATGAATCGAATCTCGGGTGTCCCCTCCGGTACCACCGGATCGCATTGAGCCAGTTGGGAGAATCCAAGATTGTTTCGCAGCAGCTCGACTATGTCGAGAACATCTACTTTGCCATCCTGGTTGACGTCCGCGTTGGTCAGAGCCTCTCCACCCAGAGTTTTCTTCTGCAGGATGTGGGCCTGGATCAGGACCTGGTCGCGGACGTCCCTCAGGCCATCCAGGTTAGCATCTCCAGTGCAAAGAGTTGAGGACGCTGAGGCAACTGAACCCCGCGGAGCCACCGGCTCCCTGAGCAGTTTAGGGAGACACAAGAGCGCAACCGCACTCAGCATCAGGAATGAGAAAAAGCGACGGCGATGGCTCTCAGAGACTTTCATCGTACCGTTCGTTCCGACAGAGCAGGGCTTGCACGTCGAAATCTACTCCCTGCAACAAGTCGGGGTATCTCCGACCGCCAGGGTGGCGAAGTGGTTCCAACGCTTAGAGATCGTAAAGCCAAGATTGTGCTGGTGATCCTCAAGGAACCTCGACTACGACGTACTCTCGTTCCAGGGATACGGGGTAGGTTTCGGCGATCAAGGGAGCGGCAGTCACGCCCTCTATCGCCTCATCCGATTCAGCACAGCCCGAGGTATCCTGGATAGCGCCTCCCGCCTCGAGCTTGACCGGGTAGCTGCGGGTGCGCACGCGTTCCGGATCGACCCACGACCTTCCGGTTTTAACATCAAATTCCCATCCGTGCCAGGGACAGCGCAGAATCTCACCCTTTCGAGTGTAGTGATATTCGCCAGGAACTCTCGCAGTCGGAAAACCCGAGAGTCGACCGGAACACAACGGCCCCCCCTGATGGGGGCAGCGGTTGCGCAGGGCGAAGAATTCCCCGTCAATATTGAACACTCCGATTGAGCGTCCCTCGATCTGGACGAGCTTCCGGGATCCTGGAGGAATTGCCCGGATGGTTGAGACGACATGTCTGCTCATCGGAATTCCCCCAGCACCTAGTGCTGATTCCCCTTGGTTTTCCCCCGGTGGATCATCGAGGAGAGACGATGGCCTCGGACCAGCTACCATCGGCTGGGTCAAGGGGCCAGGTGGAGAGAACGAAATTCAGCTCGCCGCTGCTGGGTCTCCGGACTGGGACCTGAAAGACGAACTCAGCGCTTGTCCTTTGATGGAGACTCTGGTTTCGAGCAAGGTCCAGCAGCCACTCGGTGCCCACAACATCCAGAACGAAGCCCCCAACCGCGTTCTTGATCTCCCCGCGAGCAACTGGCACGTGGGAAAAGTTGGGATCGTCTGGGAAGATGGCCAGACTGCAGCGGTTGTCGCCGAGTCTGGACTCAATCTGCGCGGTCAGACCAAGTGTGCGTCCATCTGCAGTATGCAGACTGATTCGCGCCAGACGCGATCCTCTTGACAGACCCGCCAACTCTACATACTGGTTTTCGCCTCTGATCCTTAGCTGGCGAGGAAGCGAATAATCGGGATTGCGATGAATCCGGAAAGCCACAGGGCCTCCCCTCTTCTCAAGATCCTGGGCATGGGTAACCGATGCCGCAAGCGTCAACCCTTGTCCCGAACGCCTTCCCGCTCCTGTCGCTGCCTCCGCGGCAGTGGATGTGCCTCGCAGGTTGATAGTCCAAGGTGAATTTCTATCGTTGCTCTTGATGGTCAGTAAAGCACTCTTGGGTCCGGCGGGAGCCCGAGGGAAGAATTTCCATCGATAAGTAAAGGACCACCCAGGAGGGATCGTCAGAGGGGTCCCGCCACCTCGGCGAGTGAAGTCGAGAAAAGGGGGGGGTCTCGTTGGACGTAGCCTGTATCTCAGTCATCACCACGTCCTCATTGCCGCGGTTCAGCAATTTGATGGACAGGCTCTTGGGAGGAAGGCCGATCACTCCGCTTCCGAAGTCGGCCGTGGCGCTGGGTGACACCAGCAGAAACGGTCCTTGTGCTGTGAACGCTTGCAGATCAGGGGAGTCGGCATTCGCCAAAATTCTGACCGTTGCTTGGCCTCCGATAATCCGAGTCACGTTTTCCACTTGCTCAGCTCTTATGGACGGGAATGCATCCACGAACGCGTCGTAGAAGAGACGGGTGTTAATGACTTGCGTGGCATAGGGGATGGGGAAGCCGAACAGGCGCAGCTGCTCTATGCGGGTGAAGTCCACAGCCTTCGAGGTAAACCCAAGGATGGTCTGCTCACTTTCTCGGTTTGTGAAAGAGGCAGTCTCTATCCCGGTTGCATCCCACAAGGGTGTCCACAAGAAGGGGGGACAAGGAAGCGCTCCACAGGTGGCTGAGACATTGAACGTGTCACTAGCCTCAGGATCCACCCCTATGATGGAGGGATCCATCGTCACTCTCATCGTAATGATCTCGGGAGACGCTTGTCCATCCTCGGCGTTGCGGCAGCAATCTTCTTCCTGTGGTGCCAGGTTGAACAAACCCACCAGCACCAACAGCACCAGCAGCTTGATCTTCTTTGACAGGACCGAGGAATCACCGACCTTCATGGACCTGCAAACTCCCTTTCCACCAGCACGACCATCTCCGAACCCTTGAAGAAAGTCCATTGCTCTGACCGTACCTCGACCGTCATCTTGATCGGACCATCCATTGTCTCCGGCAGCGAATAGATCTTCTTTTCGAAACTAATCGTCAAGGAGCTGCCCAACACAGACAGGCTTTCTGCCTTCATATCAAAGATTATGCCCGGGCCCTCCGGATCCTCGGAAACAAACAAGGTGGTCACCGGAGACCTATCGACTTCTTCTTTGACTTCGAAGAAGTGTCTTCCCGGTCCGCTTTCCGTCTCCTCTTGACCCCCATAAAACAGCTGCCACATGGTTTGAAAGCCACTGTTCCTCACCTGGGACGCCGTTCCGGCGGACACATCGATTTCGAGTTCGGACGTATCCAGACTTCCGTCGTCGACAAAGACCATGAGGGAGTCGAACCCGACCTCACCCGGCTCCTGGGCCAAAAAGATGATCGGAGCAAGAGACTCCTGGGCTTGCTGAGTCCGAAGAGTCAGTCCATCCTCCTGAAGCTCCCCCTCAATCGGCTCTACGTCGAGCTCACCCGCCGAAAAGAAGATGCCGGTGTCGGGCTGGAACAAGACCCAGAACTGGTAATCGTTGCTTTGCTTCCCGTCGATCGCAACGCTGACCGGTCCAGTGATTGCGCCTTCCGGTACATAGACTAGTAGCTCCTCTGCTGAAGCAGTCTCCACGGGAGCTTCAACCCTGGTGTTATTGGTCCCTCTGAATGTCACCTGATTGTTCTCACCTACAGGATCGAATCCTGAGCCTGAGATCCTCACCTTGTGACCGATTTCACCCTGAAACGGAAGCAGACGCTCAACGCGTGGTGCACCGGAGGCGGGTGCGACGGTCGTGAAGGTCCTGGTGACGGTTTTGGTGAGGGGGACTTTCCGCCCTTCCAATACCGTGGTTGAGGTGAAAGTGGCCACGACATCGAAGGTCTCGCCAACAGCATCGGGGAGACCGATCACTTGATCATTCAGGATTGTCTCGCTCACGAAACTCCCCCTGACGACACCCTCTTCTGGTGGTTCCGGGATTTGTCCTAGAGTCATCACCGCAGAACCCTTGGCGAGAGTGCCCTGAGCGCCCAAGCCTACTCGGCTGTCTATCGAGCGTAGAACATCGAAACTCAGATTTTCGGCGGAATTGATACTGGTCACCTGCAGGTACTGGAAATCCGGGGTCCCAGAAACTACCTGCTTCCCGATACCAAGAATCCCTCCTTCTTCCAGGCTGGAGAAGTCGGTCGAGACCTTTTCGATGCGAAACTCTGAATGCAGCAAGCGCATGTGGTTACTGAATTGGTTCACGCTGATCGTAAAACCGGGGACCGAGCCTGCCAGCAAAGTATGCGGCGTGATGTTGAAGTTAGGACTGAAAAGCGGTTCTCTGACGTTCACGGTGGCCGTGTCCGTGGCAGGTGGTTCTGCACTGTCTTCCAGATCCAGCCTGACTCTGCCTGCCTTCAGGCCTCTTACTTCGATGACGTTGCCGTCCAGTTCCGCCACCGCAACTTCTTGATCCTGCTCGGAGAGGGGGGTCAACTTGTAGGGTGGAGTGCCTCCACCGATCACATAGACGTCTTCGCCGCTGCCCGGGGGCAAGAGCAAAGTGGCACTGGATGGAAGCACATCAAGCCGAGGGGCTGAGGAAAGAACCCGGTAACCTACGCTGTTGCTTTGATCCTCGTCGACGGTGACGCTCACCGCGTAAAGCCTACTCGTCAGATCTTCCGGGATAACACCCTGGATGACCGATTCGGAGGCGCTGCTGACCTGCGCCTGGATCATCGCCTCTGGGCGATAAAAGAGAACCAGGTTTTCACCCGGGTCGGTGCTGAATCCACGACCGAGCAGTGTGAAATTTGTCCCCTGTGGTCCCGAGACGGGTGAAATGATCCGGATCTGGGGAGTACCAGGGGGCATGCTGATGACACAACTGGCGAGTTCCGATTGCCCTAGATTGTGGAGGAGCAGGCCCACAATGTCGTGGACATTGACGGAGGTGTCCTGGTTGACATCGGCGTTTCTCAGGGCGTCTCCGCTCAAAGCCCTGTCTCCCAGGATGTGGGCCTGGACGAGAACCTGATCCCGTACGTCTCGCTCTCTATCCAGGTTGGCATCGCCGGGACAAGCCGGAATCACCTGCAGAACGGGTGCGCCTGAAGCCGAGGGTTGACCTGAGTTGGTGCCTCGCTCCGAGAACAGGCGCACCAGGGAAAAGGCCAACAGCATCAGCAGAGAGAGCTCCAATGTACCTACCAGCAACCGACGTATGGATGGATAGCTGCTCATTTGGCCTCGACCCTTTCAGGTGGGAGCCAATAGTGCGGCCGCCATAAGAACCAGAGACAGGTACCCACGACGATCAGTGAGATCAGCTGGGCGAAGCTCAGGGGACCAAAGGCTACACCCTGCGCGTCAGCTCGGAGAAACTCGAGGGCGAAGCGGAATACGGCATATGCCGAAACGGCCTTCAAGAAGATCGTTCCCGATTGGTGTGGCTGCCGAAGCCAGTGGTACGCCAGCACCAGGACGATGAGGCCAAATGCCGCCTCGTAGAGTTGGGTGGGGTGGACTGGAAGCGATAAAGGGGCGCTGGAATCAATCAATCCTGCCTGCAGGTGTTGGTCGTAGGCGTGATAAGGACCAGGAAAACGGACCCCCCAGGGCAGCCCGGTGGTTTCTCCCCAATTGCAGCCTGCCGAAAAACAGCCAAGGCGGCCCAATGCGGAGCCCAGCGCCAGGGCGGGTACCAGCGCATCTAGGAATCGGGTAATCGAAACCCGCTGCGACCACAGGTAGAGGCTGGGTGCCAGGACGACCCCCAGCAGCCCTCCGTAGAAGGCCAGCCCACCCAGTCTGGCATCCAGGACATCCCACAGATCCGAGAAATGATGAGGGTATTGTAGGAAATAGACGAGCCGCGCTCCGGGAATCACGAACAATACGGCATAGAAGACGGCCTGATAGGAATGTGCCTCCGAAAAGCCGTGACGTCGGCACTGACGAAGAGTGATCAACGCCCCGAGTATCAGGGCGAGGGTCAACATGAAGGTAAAATCAGGTACCAGGAAACTGAGGGTATTCAGATTCAGGGTCTCGATGATTCGGCTTCGCATCTACGCTTCAGCGGTTCATCATATGAGGATGATGACGGGGAATGTTGTCAACAGACTGCCCTGCAGCTTCAACGCTACGGCCGAGATGGGAGCGGACGAAGTGATTTCAATTGAGCCTTGAAATTCGGCCACTCCAGAGAGCTGATCGAACAGCTCGGTAGCGAACTGTGGGGAATGCTCTCCGGGCTCAAGGGTGATCATCTCCTGCTCTCGCTCCGTTCCCGCCTCGTCCCGACGGGTGAGCGTGATCTGGATCGTCTGAGAAGAAAAATTAACGAAGGCAATTCCGGTGTTGGTACCTCCCTGGTCGAACAGGACTGGGATGGAGAATCGGGCGCCAACCGGTGAGGCCCCAACGCCGGCCTCGCTGGTGACATTCCCGGCCCCGTCCCGCTGCGTAAAGATCAAGGTGCCGCCCAACGGACCAGTGGCATCCAGCAAAGCGTACCCGGCCGAAATATCTCCGCTTCCGTCCGTTCTCAGGAAAATAGATCCACCAGCTGGGACGGTGAACTCGAAACTCGAATCACTGGTGCCATCTGTCAGAGTCACCACAAACGGTGTTCCGTCGGACTTGAAAAGACTCACTCTGCCATTTGAGGCCGCCGCGGTGCGATTGACGAAAATGAGTGTCACTACGAAGCTACCGCCCTCGAAGGTGCCGTTGGCAACCTGCGAGAAAATCAACCGATTCTCCCCCTCGATAGGAGTGTTTCCCGAGTCGCTGATGGTCACGACTCCCTCGTTGGAAACCATCGGGACGGCGCTTCCGTTCGTATCTGAGGCCTGAATCTCTGAAGGCTCCAGGGTGGTCGAGGAGCCGAGAGCCGCATCTGCTGCCACCTCAAAAACGATGCTGACCACCGAGCCGGGTCCGGGCGTCATCGATGCGAGAGAGCCCGAGAAGATCACAACCGTGATTTTTCCGTCCTCCAGGTTGGACCCCACGCTGTGATCGGTCAGGGCGCTGCCTGCCAGCACCGAACCCTCGGCAGGGATGGAGAGGAAAGTCGTATTGAAGGTCAGCGCAAACTGGATCGGCGTGACGTCCTCTCCGTCGCTGATTGTCACGGGCACAATCACCTTGGTCCCGGGAGCCGCATTGACGTCCGGAACGCTGAGCGTAATCTGTGCCAGCGCCAACTCTGTCGTCAAGACCAGCAGCGCTATGAAGGAAAGCTTCCTCATCATGTCCCCCTGTTTATTGCCAGCAAGCGAGAGGCCCTATGCAAATAGACAATCGATTATCCAACCCCACCCAGTTTGGCATAGAATTCTATGCTCTTGAGAAGACACGATCAAGACCTGCATCGTTGACCGAACCAGAGGAGCCAGAAACAGTGAGGGAATCGGAATGCACAGCTCAAGCGTGAACTCAAGCATGCTGAAGGGTCTCAGGTGGCGCTGCATCGGACCGCCCCGGGGAGGCCGCGTCGTCGCGGTAGCCGGCCATCCCTCCGATCCAATGGTTTTCTACTTCGGAGCCTGCGCAGGAGGCGTCTGGAAGACCACGGACGGCGGAACCTACTGGGAGAATGTCTCTGATGGGTTTTTCAATTCGTCTGCCATCGGGGCTCTCGCCGTGGCCGAGTCGGATCCCAACGTAGTCTATGCAGGAACGGGTGAGACCACGATTCGAACCGATGTTTCCTACGGCGACGGGGTCTACAAGTCCATGGACGGAGGCCAGACCTGGCGACATGTGGGATTGGCCGATACTCGCCACATTGGCGAGATTCGCATCCATCCAAGGAACCCCGATCTGGTGTACGTAGCGGCACTGGGCCACGCCTTCGGACCCAATCAGGATCGCGGTGTCTTTCGGTCTCGAGACGGCGGCGAGAATTGGGAAAAGGTCCTCTTCCGCAGCGAGAAGGCAGGTGCCGTGGATCTGGCGATGGATCCTCACAATCCCAGCATTCTCTACGCCGCTATCTGGGAGGCGTATCGGAACTTCTGGACCCTCTCCAGCGGCGGTCCCGACAGCAGTCTCTATAGATCTACAAATGGGGGTGAAACCTGGTCGGAGATCAGTGGCCAACCCGGTCTGCCGGTCGGCCTCAAGGGAAAGATGGGAATTGCCGTCTCGCCGGCTCGTTCCGGACGTGTCTGGGCGATCATCGAAGCGGAAGAAGCGGGCGTTTATCGCTCTGACGATGGAGGCGAGAACTGGGAGCTGATGACGAACAACCGGGATCTGCTCAATCGTCCCTGGTACTACTGTCACATCTTTGCCGATCCGCAGCACGCAGACACGGTCTATGTCACCAACTTGAACATGTGGAAGTCTACCGATGGAGGGCGTAACTACACCCAGATTACGACGCCCCACGGCGACAACCATGACCTCTGGATCGATCCTCGGAACCCACAGCGGATGATCGAGGGAAATGACGGGGGGGCCTGCGTCTCGTTCAACGGAGGGGAGACCTGGTCCACCATCTATAACCAGCTCACCGCGCAGTTCTACCGCGTCGACGTCGACAACCGTTTCCCCTACCGGGTCTACGCGACTCAGCAGGACAACTCAAGCATCAGCGTTCCCAGTGCCACCGAATATGGAGGGATTCCCTGGACCGAGTGCTATGCCGTCGGCACGGGTGAAAGTGGGCATATTGCCGTACACCCATCCGATCCAGACATCGCTTACATTGGCGCCGTGGGGAGCTCACCCGGGGGAGGCGGCGCCCTACAGCGCTACCATCATCGGACTCGGCAGATTCGATTGGTGACCGTGTGGCCCGAAACCGATCAAGGTTGGGCTTCGATCGACCACAAATATCGCTTCAACTGGACCTTCCCGATCGCCTTTTCTCCCCACGATCCGCAGATCCTCTACGCCGCCGGAAATCGCCTTTTCCGAACTCTGGACGAAGGGACCAACTGGGAGGCGATCAGCCCGGACCTCACCCGGAAGGATGTGTCTAAGCTGGGAATATCTGGTGGGCCCGTTACCAGCGATTCCAGTGGCGCCGAGCAATATGCCACCATTGTTGCGTTTGCGGAATCGCCTCTGGAAAAGGGTCTGCTGTGGGCTGGAACCGATGACGGCCTGGTACAGGTTTCCCGAGACGAGGGGCAACACTGGCACGACGTAACACCACCTGAACTCCCTGAATGGTCCTGGGTCGGCTCGATTGAAGCTTCGCCCCATGTTGCTGGAGCCGCATTTGTCGCCGCTACGCGATACAAGCTGGACGATTATGAGGCATATCTCTACCAGACAGTCGACTACGGTGAGACCTGGGAGACTCGCAGTGAAGGATTCCCCAAGGGTGAGATCAGTCGAGTAATCCGCCAAGATCCGGTGCAACCAGGATTGTTGTACGTGGGAACCGAAACCGGGATCTGTCTCTCCCTCGACGAAGGCGATAGTTGGTCTCGTCTCGAATCCAACCTGCCCGTCGTCCCGGTCTACGACTTGAAAATCAAGGACGATGATCTGGTGGCTGCGACCCATGGCCGTTCCTTCTGGATCCTGGACGACTTGACGCCTCTTCGCCAGCTCTCGCAAGACGTGGCGGACGCTTCGGCCCACCTGTTCGCACCCCGCCCCTCCTACCGCCGCTGGCTGCAATGGGGTGTCGGGATTCATCGAGGCCCGGGCAAGTGCTATATGCTGGCTCTAGGAGCTGCGGGAGCATTCTATGAGACCAAATCAGCCGGGGGCGAGTCTGGACTGATAGGGCTCGATGTGGGCGAGAACCCGCCGCACGGAGTTATCGTCTATTACGCTCTCAGTGAGGTTCCCGATGAACTCGTGACCCTCTCCTTCCTGGACCTCGAGGGAGCTTTGATCAAGGCAATAAATAGCCAGGACGCACGATCGAAGGACCACCCTGAATCCCAGCTGTCGGACGATAAGGAAGGCGGACCCTCCCTGCCGGTTGAGAAAGGTTTAAACCGTTTCGTCTGGGATATGCGTTACCCCAATGCTGAGAAGGTGCCGGGAGATCTCATCACCGAGAAGATGGAGACCGGGCCACTGGCTCCACCCGGAAGCTACCAGGTGCAGCTTCAGGTTGCTGGTCTAACCTCGAGCCGCTCCTTCGAGATCCTCAAGGATCCCAGGGTATCCGCCACCCAGGAGGACCTCGACGCTCAGTTCGCTCTCTGGAGCCAGATTCGGGACAAACTCTCGGATACCCACCGGCACATCAACCAACTCAGGAAGATCACCGCCCAGTTGAAGCAATGGGAGAACCGTCTGCAGGATTCCCCAGACTCCGAGCCCTCCCAGTCAGTGGCGAAGGCTGCACGGGACCTGCGAGAGAAGCTGGAAACACTTGAACAGGAGCTGATTCAAGTCGACGCGGAGACGGCCGCTGACTGGCTGCGTCTGCCAGCCCGCTTGAACTATAAGCTGGCCGCTTTGACTACCGTTGTTTCGAGTGCCGACGCCGCCCCACCCCAGCAGGCATATGATGTGTTCGAACATCTCTGCGAAAGCGTCGATGCTCAACTTCAACACCTCCAGGGGCTCATAGACAAAGAAGTACCGGCTTTCAACCAGCTGGTTAGTAACGCCGGACTCCCGGCCGTCGGCACTTGATATCACGCGCCAAGCCGAAACTGCGTTGGCCAGGAGATCATGCCGCAGGCGCCAGGAAAGTTCTTTCCTCGAATGATCCAGCGCCAGCCGGGGCCCGGAGCTAACCTGAAACTTGATTTTCAGATCTGGGGGTAAGAAAGGCGTAAACGATTGATGTGGTGAGGGATGGACGTATCTGATACTTCTCTTACACCGAAGGTGTTATTGCGCGTAGCCCAGGGTTGCAATGCGAAGCGAGCTACCCTGGGTTTAGGTTGCCCCTTATCTTTTCTACGCTGAAAGCGTTGTTGCCAGAGCGTTTCGGTCGGCAATAACCCCCTTGGGGTAAGGCATATAAGCGGCCCTATCCCAGGGTAGCTCGCTTCGCATTGCAACCCTGGGCTACACGCAATTACTTCGGCGTAGGTGACGAATCCAGACAGAGTTTCTTTCTCGAATGGGGCAGCGTAGCTGGGGGACCACTCTAAGCTGAAACTCCTCCGTGCCGCCGTTTTTCGAGCCAAAGGCTCGACGGAAGGAATACGGCGGCTTGGAAGCCACCGCCACGCCGGCCGAAGTTTCTTTTTCGAATGATCCGGCGGTCCGCAGCCGGTGGTGGGGCTGAGCTGAAAAGACAACGGGCCTGCGTCACAGAAGTGGGGTAAGTCAGGCCGCTCGGTCTTCCCAGTAGTCCTCGAGGCGCCCGGAGTGGAAAACACAGCGTAGAGCACTGATGGCGTTGGCTCCTCTGACAGACCACTCCATTCCTGACTGTT
>JAKZYH010000198.1:0-21150 GCA_047514575.1 Acidobacteriota bacterium
CCCGTGCGCCCTCGCTCGCTCGTCCTCGCTCTGGATCGAGCTGGGTCGAGTCGGTCTGTCAGCAGTCTCAGGTATAAAAAGTGGTTCCGATTCAACAGATTACAGTTCTGGGAACCCCGGTTTCCGGACGGGCACTAGCTAATTGTTGACCTCGTCCCACTGATTGGATGTGCGGGTTCCCTGGAAAGACCAGAGCTTCCCCCTCCGGAGAATAACCTTCCACCAGGACAACACCGTCTCCAGGCGAGAGGTTTGCTACGGCATAGCCGGAAAATCGTTCGCGATCGGCACGATACAGTGGGAAGAGTAATTCCTGACTCGAAGCCTGGAAGAGGAGGCGCTTTCCTTGCAGGTCAAAGGTGCTCCCGGCAAATACCTCGTAGACTCCTTGACCCTCGAATTCAACGGCAGAGGAGCCCAAAGACAGATCGGTCGGGGTACTCGTCTGCCCCCGACCCGGGGTAATCCCGACGATGGCCTGGAGGCCGTTAGGATCCGCCATCAAGTCGACGCTGTCGTACTCGAACAGGATGTCTCCATTGGAAAATAGCGTGACCGAAAAGCTGTTTCCGGGACGCGGTCCTGAGTCCGAGTATTCAGGAACCGCCTCCCACGTCAGTGTGACACTTCCAGTTCCAAAGGAGGCCTCGATCTGTCCGCCCCCGTCTGGATCCAGGTCCGTAAACAGAGGTGCGATACGAGGAGGTCCGGAGAGAAATCGGCTTTCGCTTCTAGCAGCCCCAGGCTGGCTGTCGCCACCCGAAAAAGTAAGGTTCCCGTCGCTGTTCACGACCACTTCGGCATAGCTCTTACCCCAGAAGGGAAAAGAAAACCCTTCCTGGAAGGTGAAGAGCATCTCGCCATCGTCCTCCAACAAATCCAGTTGGTTGACCGGCTCGTTCAGCATCAGGTCGATTGCCGTGAGCGTCTCGCCTGCCCCCACGTCAATCGCCACCATCTGGGTGGGATCATCCTCGAGAAAACCTGCCTCCCCTTCTCCGTTATAGTAGTCCTTGGGGAAATTGGTAAAGCGAGTGTCGAAGGGACCGACCGAGCTGCCGCCTACAAAAGCCGGCTCCAAGGGTTCAATGAAGACGACGTATTGGCCTGGCGAGAGCCCCGGCAATTCGTAACTTCCATCGCCTTTGATCAGGAAGTCGGAGACGACCGATACGGTCTCCTCTGAAGACTCGATAAAAGATTCGTCAACTCCCAGGGCAACCTGCACCGCAACGACATTCACACCCGCTATTGGCGTCCCAGTGGGACGGGAGATCGTACCTTTGATAGTCCCGGTAGTTGCACGGAAATCCGCTTCTGGATAGAGCCAGGAAAACCAGGCCACATCGTCGCGCAGTGGCGCACTGGGCCCGAACAGCTGGGCGAAGGGATACATCACAGGGACAAGCCTGTTGTCTGCAAGGATCCCGCCGGCCATCGGCCGGCCCGCCTGCGTGTGGTCCAATCCAAGGAGGTGACCGATCTCGTGTAGTGTCACGCTCGCAAAACGCGCTGCTTGAGCGGTCTGGAGCCCATTCAGAAGCGCAAATCCATAGATATAGTTCAAGGATTGAGAGTTCGAAGCTCTGATCCCGGCAAAGCCGAGGACTGTGTTGCTGGCTCCGGCGCCCAGGAGACTATCGATGATGCTCCCATCGGCGTCTAGAACGATGGGGTTCTCCGGGCGCGGCAGATTGGTGATCACTCCGAAGTTCGAGACGGTTACATCTTCATCGAGGAAGCCAGAACCAGGATTCTCGATCTTTAGGGAAGCCGTCGAGATTTCTTCCCACTTCGTAAACGAGTCCCGCACGACAGCGGCAACCCCGGCCCATTCGGGATCGGACAAATCTTTGTCCATCAGGTACTTTACTCGTTCGCTCGGATTCCAGTGAAAGACTCTTCCGCCAGGTAGTAGCGTCCGGGGCCCACCCCCTACCAGGAACGGCATCAGAAACCAAAGAATGAAAGGCGCAAAAGGGGTGCCGGGGAAGCTGAATCTGCGCCGCACTCCTGAGGCCATAACGTCCTGAATTCCTGTACGAGTGAGGAGTCTTAGTCTCGGCCCGGGGCGGCCCTTGCAGTATGAGTCTCGACAACAGAGCCCTGACCGCCGCCTATCGCCAAGCGGCTTGTCACTGGGTCGAGTGCCCCCTGCCTGACCAGTAACTCTGGATCTTCTCGACCAGCGACAAGAACCGTGTGATTGGAATGGGGTTCGCCTTTTCCAGCGCCCCTTGTTCCTGATCGGTGAGGCCAGAGCCCAGGGCGAGCTCAGCTGACACGTTATGGGCTAGGTTCCGGTTGCTCAGACTGTTGCTGACTGCTAGATAATCTTGAATCTTTCGGACCTGAAAAACTCCCTGAGAGAGGCCTACCGGACTGGTCAAGCCGATTCGACTGTTGGCATGAAGAAAAAGCAAGGCCTGCTGTCCCTCACGATATTGAGGGAGACCGGGAATCCCGAAGCCCTTCTGGCCTGGACTGATCTGTCGAAAAACTATGGTTTCACCCGCACTTACTCCCTTGATCCCCTCCCGCACTTCGAATGTATAGGCGGTAACCCAAAGGCCGCTTGCCTCATCCTGCTCTGTCTTCATCTGCAGACACGTACCCCAGAAGACTCGATCCGCCAGCTTGACCATCTCGAACAGGTTGACGGTTTGAACGGTTGTTGCCCCCAGTTGAGTTCCGGAAAAGACTAGAAACAAGAGCCACAATCCCCGTCCTGCACGACGCCAAGATGTCATCTATCCTCCCGACCGACTCCCTTTCGGGAGCTCACTAGCACCTCTTTCAGCAGTCCCGCACCGACACCGCTTGACCCTCTCGCTTACCTTACCTATTCTAACGGGTGTGGAGGTTCGGAGTTGAATGAGATTCTTCCTCTACACCATTTCCCCCGTCTAGTTTTTACTTATTGATGCACTTCGAGAGCTTCGGTTGCAACAAGAGTCCCTATCTCAAGACTGAATGAAAACCTCCACCCTGAGAGAAGTTGCTTCACGGATTTTCGGACCAGAATACCCAGAGGCGGAGGCAGCGTGGATACAGTACTGGGAAAGCAGCCCGCAACGAGCCCGAGACCTGATTGGCTCCTTTGAACCGCTCACCTGGTTCGATTTCAAAGGCAAGCGAGTGTTCGACATCGGATGCGGTATCGGAAGCCTGTCGGAAATACTCTCGGCTCGAGGCGCAAAATACGTCGGCGGTGACTACACCTTCCACGTGTTACAGTTCGCTACTCCGGGCTCCGCTAGCTCTTACGTGCAGTGCAATGGCATCAAGCTTCCCTTCCGCGACGGCTGCTTCGACTACGTCTTTGCCTTCGACGTCATCGAGCATCTCGTGGGTGGGACCGCCTGGCAACTGCAGTTCCTCCAGGAGTTGCGCCGCGTGCTGCGTCCCCTGGGGATGATCCTTCTGACCACGCCAAACTGGTGGTACCCCTACGAAGCACACTCAGACCTTTTCTTTCCCCAGTATCTCCCCTCTCCGCTACGCGATCCCTATCTCTCATGGCGCAATCCGGCGTTCCTTCGCGAACACAGCTCGTTCTCTAGCATTCGCTTGATGAAACCCCTCACGTTGCGTCGGTGCTTGCGCAAGAGCGGCCTCACCTTCCTTCATTCCTTTCCCTGTGGTCTGGACAAACGTGACTATATAAAGCTTTTTCCATTTCGCGGATTGCTCGCGAGACTAGGCCTGGGCTGGCATCTACACGCTGAATTTTGGGGACTCCTGGCTCGAGAAGAAGCGCGCACCAGTCTTCGGCTGAAACTGAAGAACCGGACACCACAGGGCCAGAGTGAGGCCTGGTATGGGTCACAGAAGGATTTTGCCCCAATCATCGATTTTGATGAAGGAACCTTCGCGAATCAGCTGGGCCCAGGATGGTACGCTCGCGAAAATGCGAGTCCCTCCCTGCGCTGGACCAAGCGCGAAGCTGTGTGTTATCTGGAGACACGAGAGTCTGCTCCCTACTTCCATCTCCATGGCTACAGCCCTCGAGAGAACCACCTCGAGGTCTGGGTGGACAAAACACGCATCGGCGAGCATTGCGTCGAGCCCGATTCCGACTTTCGGCTCCGCTTCTTACTGCCCTTCGAAAACACTGAGGACCGAATCCTACGGGTGAGCCTTCGCTGTGCCGCGGCCTTCCGATCGTCAGATTTGAGGGATGAAAGAGAACTGGGTGTGATCGTCTTTTCAGCCGGACTGAGGGCATGATCCCAAGACTGATTCTGTGGATACTGCTCCTGCCGGTACAGACCATCATCGCTCTCATTCTGGGTCTATCCGAGCTTCTTCGGACCCTCCTGCCCCATGCCCTTCGGAAGGACAACGATTCAGAAGATCAACCGCTTGAGCGTCCCCTTTGTTCCATCGTCATCCTGAATTGGAACGGGCGACACTTGCTGGAAGAGAGTCTCCCGGCGGTGGAACAAGCTGTTGCCTACAGCAAGGCAGAACACGAAATCATCCTGGTGGATAACGGGAGCTCTGATGACAGTCTGGCCTGGATCGCGACCCACCATCCCGGCATTAGAATCGTGCCTCTAGAAAAGAACATTGGCTTCGGTGAAGGAAACAATCGAGGAATCGAGGAGGCGCGGCACAAGATCGTGGTCCTTCTGAACAACGACATGATTGTGGCAGAGGATTTTCTTCCTCCTCTACTCGAGCCCTTCTCCGACAGACGAGTCTTTGCAGTCTCAAGCCAGATTCTCTTCCCTCAGGACAAGCGGAGGGAGGAAACCGGAAATACTCAGGGCCGACTCAAACGGGGATTTCTCCATCTCTCTCACGAGCCACTGCTCCCTTGTCACTCGACACGACGATACCTCCCAGTGCTTTGGCCAGGCGGAGGATCCTCCGCCTTTCACCGGCAACGTTTCATGGACCTGGGTGGCTTCTCTACCCTTTTCTCGCCTTGCTACGTCGAGGACACCGACATCGGCTATCGAGCCTGGCGGAGAGGCTGGAGGGTGCTGCTGTCGGCCGAGAGTACCGTCCTGCACAAGCATCGTAGTACCAGTGGGCGTCTCTACAGCGAGAAGCAGATCAAACAACTCGTCGAGGAGCGAAAACTCTGGTATCTATGGAAGAACTTTCAATGGCGCACCCTGCTGCCTCACTTCTTTCTCTTTCCGATCTACCTGACGCGAGAGATGAGCCTCAGAGGCTACCTCCGAGCACTTCGAAGGATCCCGCGAGTCTTCTATCTGCGGACGACTGAAGCTCGTCGCTCCTTGAGCGACTCGACAATTCTGGAATGGACTAGCAAGCCTCTCTCCTACTTGCGTCAGGGGGAAGCAAGCGCGCTACTCTTCCGGCCTAGACCCGAGCGGCTGCGCATCCTCGTAGTGAGTGCCTATCTTCCTCATTTGGGCTACCACGGAGGCGCTGGTCGCGTCTTTCAATTGATCCGTCAGGTTTCCCGAAAACACGACATTACTCTTCTGACTTTCGTCGAGAGCGACAAGGAGCGAGAACAGTTTTCACAGCTCACTCCCTATTGCCGCCGAATGGAGCACGTCTACCGTCGCGGCTACTCGCCCGTCTCTTCCTTTCCCTACGAGCCCTTCGAAGAGTTCAATTGTCCGGACCTGCGATCGACGATGGAGGAAATACTAGCGGAAGAGGATTTCGACGTGGTTCACTTCGAATGGGCTCAGATGGTCCAGTACGCAGACCTGGTTCCCGCCGAAACCAAGCGTCTTCTTACCGAGATCGAAGTCAACTACGCGGCACACTTCACCCGGATCAAAGTGGAGCCCCGCGCCGCCGCCAAGGTGAAGAAATTCTATGACACTCTTCAAACGCTCTACAGAGAGCTCGAACTCTGCCGCAGGGTCGATCACGTCATCTGTGTGACAGACCTGGATCGGGATTATCTGCGTGGCTTCCTGCCCGGAGAACAACTCGAAGTGGTGAACACTGGTGTGGACACCAGGTATTTCGCCTACGATGATTCCGAAATCGAACCGAACAGCCTGGTTTTCGTGGGTGCCTTTCGACACGATCCCAACCTCGATGCCATGAGTTATTTTTGCGAGGAGATACTCCCCAAGGTCCTCAAGAGCCAACCCGAGACCCACCTCTACATCGTTGGCTCCTCCCCACCTCCCTCAATCCGAGACCTAGCCCATCACCCACAGATAACGGTTACGGGCTTCGTACCCGATATTCGCGACTACTATCGCAAGGCCCAGGTAGTTGTGGTCCCGCTGCGAACCGGCGTAGGAATTCGCGGAAAGATTCTGGAGGCATGGTCAGTGGGCAAGGCGGTGGTCGCAACCTCGTTGGCGTGTCAGGGCATTCGGGCCGTTCATGGGAAGAACGTCCTCGTTGCCGACCAACCTGCCGACTTCAGCGCCTGGACAACCGCACTGTTGCGTCAGCCAGATTTCGCCGCCGAAATGGGTCGCGCCGGAAGAAAGACCGTCGAAGAGCTCTATGACTGGGAAGCAATTGGGGAGCAGATGAATCACTTTTATGAATCGATCGCCCCACAGAGGTCGCAGGTGGCAGTAGAAGAAGCCCTCGGATCGTGAGACCCGTGGGTACTAGGGCTTCGAAAAATGTCGAATCGAATTCGACTCGGAGTTTGGTCTTAGTCGTTGCGGTGATTTCCAGGCTGGAGTGCAACGAGCCAGGCTCGATCGCCTTACTTCGGCCTGGAGACCGAAGCCACGTCCCAGGTTGAAGCGCTGAAACTCTGTTACTCGACTGGGTCCGATGAGGAGTGGAGATGGACGAGCTTCCACTCGCCGTCATTCCGTTGATAGATCTCCGTCCAGCGTCCTGTCTGTCGCAGGAACTGATCCTTGACCTGGTAGGCCATGAGGTACTGGGAGGTAATCCAACCAACCTCCCCTTCCACTTCAATTTGTATGTTCTCGGTGAACAGCGTCAGTTCCTGTATCTGAGCGAAATACTGCTGCAGGGTGTTCTCGAAAGTCTTGAAGTCTGAGAAGCGGGGAGGCGGTACTGTGTTGAAGACGACAACATCGTCGGAGTAGAGCCTATGCAGGTTGCCCAGACTCTTCTGTTGCCACGCCTTCACATGTTCTCGGTGCAGGTTGAGTAGGATTTCCCTTGGATTGTTGCGCATTAGCCATGTGCCCGAGCACAGGGCAAGATACCAGAAATTCCCTGCAATTTCCAGTCTGGATTGGACAACGGGTACACGATAAAGAGGCAGCACCTCACTCATCCAAGAGCCAATGGGTACGTGTCCGCAGTCGTTAGAGGCGATCTGCAGTCGCTCCACACCGAGGTTTCTGTTAAGTCAAAGGTCGTCCTCTCAGGCGGCCAACCCCCTCCCAGGGTATGCATCCTGCCTTGCTCTCAGGCTGATATGGTAAGATGCCCTCCGACATCCAAGGGGGCCCAACGTGCCAGGACTCTGGTCAGGATCGATTACATTTGGCTTGGTTTCAATTCCCGTAAGGCTCGAGGTTTCGCAGCGCAGAAGGAATCTAGGATTCAACATGCTGCACCAGGACTGTCTCCAGAGGATCAATCAAAAGTACCACTGCTCGACTTGTGAGACGGATGTCGAGCGCGGCGAGTTGGTCAAAGGCTACGAGTACGAGAAGGGTCGCTATACCGTGGTCGATCCTGCAGATTTCGAAGCCGCCGACGGCGAGGCTTCTCGGCACATCGAAGTCGTTGCATTCGTCGAGCACACAGACCTCAGACCTGAGCATCAGAATCGCACCTATTACCTGGTACCTGAAGAAGGAAGTGAAAAGAGTTACGTCCTGCTGCTACAGGCGATGCAAGAGACGGATCGGGTTGCTCTGGCGCGCTTCATCATGAGGGGCAAAGAGTACGTCTCAGCTGTGGTCCCCGCTGAAGGCGGATTGATGCTTCATATTCTCTTTCACCAGGGCGAGTTCAAGTACATCACTGATGTGGTTCATCTTCCTCCGGTTGAGCTCAAAGAAAAGGAGCTCGATCTGGCCAGACAGATTGTCGAGAATCTCACCGAAGAGTTCTCGGAGGATCTCCTCGTCGATGAGTACCGCGAGCGATTGCTGGAAATCATCCGCACGAAGGTCGAGGGGGAAGAAGTCACCACGATCCAACAACGGAAGCCGGCAAAGGTGATTGATCTCATGGACGCCCTGAAGCGCAGCCTTGAGGCTACGGCCCCCAAGAAACCGGCCGCCCGAATGCAGGCCCAGACCCGACCTGCCCGAGTGAAGGCACGAGCTGGAGCCGCGAAACAAACCTGAGTACAACATTCCAATAAACACGACAATGTTTGTAGGGGCTTGTGAGGATGCTTCGCTACTTTAGCGAAAAAGAAGTCAGCCACATTCTGGGCATCAAGCCCGGTCGTCTGAAATACTGGAAACAAATCGGCCTGGTAGCGCCCTCCGAACGGAGGGGCGCTCACTGCTACGATTTTCAGGATCTAATCTATCTGAAAACTACCCAGGGATTGATCGCTTGCGGTCTCCCGGCCACATCTGTAAAGCAGAGCCTCGAATCGCTGAAGAAGAAGATTCTGGATACCGGAGGCAATCTCAACGGCCAACGAGTCTATGCATACGGCAATCGGGTCCTGGTTCGACACCGGGATCGGCTGATGGATACCCGCTCGGGTCAGCTCGTCTTCGACTTTGATCTCGCAGAACTTGCGGAGACCGCCTCAGAAAGGGTAGTAAATTTCAGCTCCTCGAAGACGGCCGAAGAGTGGTTCGAAGAGGGACTCCGCCACGACTCGCCTGAGGGAAGCTTTGAGCTTGCGCTCCGAGCGTACGAATCGGCGATCCAGGTCAATCCCAATTATGTAGACGCCTACGTCAACATTGGCACGTTGTACTACGACCGACAGAAGTTTGAGAAGGCTCAACGTTATTATCGTCAGGCCCTGGCCCGAGACCCCCACCACGCCAAAGCCTACTTTAATCTAGGAAACGTGCTGGACGAACTCGGCTGCTCCGATAAGGCGATTGAACTCTACGAAAAGGCCATCCAGGTTGACTCGACTTTTTCAGATGCCTACTTCAATCTGGCTGCAGCCTGCGAAAAGCTGGGCATTCAAGATACGGCCATCAAGCACTGGACCAGCTATCTCAAACTGGACCCCAACAGCCGGCACGCCGATTTCGCACGAAGACGCCTCAAGCTTCTTCGCTCGTTGTCTCTGACTTCCTAGCAGGTCACCGTTCCGAAGGGATCATGGAGTCCAGATTATCTTTCGTGACAACACCTTTCAGTCCCTGTCCCGAAGGTGGAGCGAGCGCCCGTGACTAAAGAAATGGCTGGCTCAGAGGACAATCCCGACGTGGCAAAGAGACCGCCGACGATCAGCCGAGCGATGGAAGACTACCTGAAGACAATCTACCAGCAGGTAAGCCATGATGGCAGGATTTCGACCTCAGAACTAGCCGAGGCCATGGCCTGTTCTCCCGCCAGCGTGACCAACATGCTTCAGAAGCTCTCGGATTTGACACTGGTGGAATACACGCCCTATCAAGGCGTCAGCATGACGCCTGCCGGGGCAAGGATTGCACTCGAAATCATTCGTCACCATCGCCTGATCGAGCTCTATCTCTCTAGAATACTCGGTTATACCTGGGACAAGGTTCATGCCGAAGCAGACCGGCTGGAGCATGTCATTTCAGAGGAATTTGAAGAAAAGATCGACCAGGCCCTGGGACGCCCGCGTAAGGACCCGCATGGACATCCCATCCCCACCAAGGACGGCAAGATCCACGTTGAGCACGCCTCCACTCTCTGGGAGGTAGCCGAGGGCAGGACAGTCCTGGTCCAAAGAGTGAGCGATCGCGACCCCGAAGTCCTTCGCTATCTCGCCTCGATCGGCATCTTACCGGAAGTGACCCTCGAAGTCGTCAAAAGGTCTCCATTCAACGGCCCAGTCTACGTTCAGGTTGACGGCGGCGAGCACGGGCTGAGTGAGGAACTGGCTCAGCAGATCCACGTGGCTGCGCCATGAAAGTTCCGCTAACGCCGATTCGCTTCCTCTACCGAGCACGGGAACAGTTTGGTAGCAAGCGAGCGATCATCGAAGGAGAGGACTCCTGGACCTACTCTCAATTCGCCGATCGGTGCCATCGACTGGCCGCCTTACTGCTCTCCTGGGGTATTGCTCCGGGGGCGCGGGTGGCGTTCCTTGCCTATAACTCACACGCCCTGCTAGAAGCCTATTATGGGGTGCTGCTCGCGGAAGCCGTCCTGCTTCCTCTCAATGTCCGCCTCACCGCGAACGATTTTCGCCTGATCCTCAACGATGCAGAAGCGGATGTGCTCTTCTTGGATCCAGACTTGCTGTCGCTGATCGAGGAGATCCGGGGGAACCTCAGGACAGTCAATCGATTCGTTCTACTTGGACCCGGCCATCAAAGAGATTGGACCGAGCCGCACGACTACGATCGATTGATCCAAAACCAGTCTCCCGCTGCCGATAAAGACGTCCGACCGATTGACGAAGATGGCCTGGCAGAACTTTTCTATACCTCGGGAACCTCGGGTCACCCTAAAGGCGTCATGCTAACCCATCGAAATCTCTACCTGCACGCATTAGAGGTTGCCCTCATGTTGGGAACCCGTGACGACGACGTCCAGCTGCACACCATTCCGCTTTTTCATGTCAACGGATGGGGAACGCCACAGTTCCTTACCTGTGTGGGGGGATGCCATGTCCTGATGCGAAAGTTCGAGCCACAAACAACCTTTCAGCTGATCCAGAAGCACGGCGTGACCCTCTTCTGCGCGGTCCCGACGATGGCGCTGTCCCTCCTGAGCCACCCCAAAAGAGCAGCCTATGATCTCTCCTCCATGCGCCTCGTCAATCTCGGAGGTGCCTCCTCTACGGCCGACCTGGTGAGGCGACTGGAAGAGACCTTCTCCTGTCAGTGTGTCGCCGGATACGGATTGACCGAAACCTCGCCGGTAGTAACGCTCGCCTTCCCCAAAGCACATCTCGGCGAGGAAGGAGAGAAGCTACTCCAGACAAAGGCGACGACGGGTTATCCGATTCCTGGAGTCGAACTGGGAATTCTGGATCATGCAGAGCAGCCCCTTCCCTGGGATGGAATTACCTCTGGCGAACTCGTGGTACGAGGCGACTCAGTGATGAAAGGGTACTGGAAAGCCGAGCAGGACGATTCGGCGACCTGCAACGGCTGGTTCCACACCGGGGACCTGGCAACAATCGACGAGCACGGCTACGTCAGAATCGTCGATCGCAAGAAAGACGTGATCATCAGTGGAGGGGAGAACATCTCCAGCCTGGAGTTGGAGAAGACCCTGCTTGCCCATCCAGCGGTTCTGGAGTGTGCGGTGATCGCCGTTCCCAACAGTCGTTGGGGTGAAGTTCCCAAGGCCTTCGTCGTTCTGAGCCCCCAGCAGACCTCAGGCGAGAAGGAACTTCTGGCACACTGCAGGCAGCAGCTCGCCAGGTTCAAGGTCCCGCGTAGCATTGAGTTGGTGGAAAGCCTGCCCAAGGGAGGTACGGGTAAGATCCTCAAACGAAAGCTGCGCGAGGGCTACTGGGACTCGTAGAATCTTCTTAGGGTCTGTCAGGAAATAACAGATACACTTTGCTGGGGTCCCCAGGGACGCTGGCTAGGCGGGAGCGACGCGCATACCCGCTGCGCGGTATGTAAGGAGCGAGTAACAACGCCAGCGTCTCTGCGGACCCCAGCCCGGAGGGGCGCGGGGGCATCTGCTTTGTTGCCGCGCCTGGAAGATGCGCAGCGGCATCGCCTGCGTCGCGACGCCTCGCATCTGCCCCCACGGCGCTCGCGCCAAAGTGCATCTGTTATTTCCTGACAGACCCTTACCAAAGCTGAAGGTTCGCCAGCTGGTTAGGGCAGAACCCGGCCGTGCTATACTCCGGCTTGGAAGTAACCCCCATAGGAGTAGTGAAATGATTGTGGTGATGAAGTCCGATGCTACGCCGGATCAAGTCGACCAGGCGATGAGGCGAATCGAGTCGCTCGGCCTGAAACCTCATCCGATTTATGGGGTCGAAAGAACCGTCATCGGCGCCGTGGGTGACGAACGCGGCAAGAGCGCCTTTGAAAGTCTGATCGAAATCGAGGGTGTTGAAAATGTGATCCCGATCCTCAAGCCTTTCAAGCTGGCTTCGCGGGAACTGAAGTCCGAACCGAGCCAGTTCGAAGTCGGTTCAGTAACGATCGGGGGCAAGGGATTTGCGCTAATCGCGGGTCCCTGCTCGGTCGAGAGCGAGGAACAGATTCTGGAGGTCGCACGACAAGTCAAGGAAAGAGGAGCCAACATGCTCCGCGGAGGCGCCTTCAAGCCTCGTACCTCTCCCTACAGCTTTCAAGGACTGGAAGACGAGGGTTTGAGGCTTCTAGCCAAAGCCAGGGAGGAAACCGGACTCCCCATCGTAACCGAGGTCCTCTCATCCGAGGACGTGGAGCGTGTAGCCGAGTTCACCGACGTCTTGCAGGTAGGCGCTCGCAACATGCAGAACTACTCGCTCCTGAAGAAACTGGGCCGGGCAGACCGCGCAGTCCTGCTCAAGCGAGGAATGATGTGCACCATCAAGGAAACCTTGATGGCAGCAGAGTATATCCTGACCAGCGGCAATCCCCGCGTGATTCTGTGTGAGCGCGGCATCCGGACATTCGAAGATTCGACCCGCAATACCCTCGACCTGGCTGCGGTCGCCCTGATGAAAGACTGGTCTCATCTCCCAGTCATCGTGGATCCAACCCACGGCACAGGGGTCAGGCAGCTGATTCCTCGGATGTGCAAGGCCGCTATTGCCGCCGGGGCGGATGGTCTCATGGTCGAAGTCCATCCCCACCCGGAAGAAGCACTATCAGACGGTTTCCAGGCCCTTTTGCCAGATCAGTTCCAGGAACTGTCGGAGGGTATCCAGCCCTATTTGGCGATTGAAGGCAAACAGACATAACGTGCCTGAGTAAAGCTCCCTTCCGGTTCCAGGTCAACCTGCCCTCGTCACCACCGATTCGTAGCGGTGCGCAATCATGCAGTCGGTGTTTCGCCCTCCCCGCTGGCAATGCCCACAGCACTGTGTTGGGGCTGGGTGTGGGCACGCTCTTCCAGATACTTCTCCGCATCAATCGCGGCCTTGCAGCCCGCTCCGGCGGCTGTTATCGCTTGACGATACACCTGGTCGTGGACGTCTCCCGCTGCGAACACTCCTTCGACGCTGGTGCGCGACCCGTCGTGGACCACGAGGTAACCGTTGTTCATATCGAGCTGCCCCTCGAACATCTCGGTGTTGGGCTGGTGTCCGATCCCGATGAAGACCCCGTCGGTGGGAAGCAAGGTCTGGGCCCCGGTTTTGACATTCTTGAGCCGAACAGCCTCGACCCGTGGCTGCTCCGGGTCCAGAATGTCCTCGATTACCGAATCCCAGATGAAGTCGATCTTGGGATGGTTGAGCGCCCGCTCTCCCATGATCTTCGAGGCCCGCAATTGATCCCGCCGATGCACGATTGTGACTGAGTCAGCGAACTTCGTCAGAAAAAGAGCCTCCTCCATGGCGGTGTCACCGCCACCCACCACAACCACCTTGAGACCCCGAAAGAAGTACCCATCACAAGTGGCACAGGTGGAGACGCCGTGACCCAGTAGCTTCGACTCGGACTCCAGACCCAACAACATGGCCGAAGCTCCGGAAGCGATGATCAGGCTTTCGGCCTGAAAGGTATTCTGGTCCGTCTTGACAGC
Source organism: Acidobacteriota bacterium (assembly GCA_047514575.1). Classification (GTDB taxonomy): domain Bacteria; phylum Acidobacteriota; class UBA6911; order RPQK01; family JAJDTT01; genus CAUZIZ01. The sequence continues at coordinate 13,714 of JAKZYH010000198.1, forward strand.
AAAAGGCGAGTTCAGATCGACCGACCGGGCAACCTCCATCTGGTATTGCGCACCAAAACGCTCCGCCTGCTCCTTCATCTTTTGCACCAGATCGGGACCATCCAGCCCTTCAGGAAACCCGGGGTAGTTTTCGACCAGGGTGGTCAAGGTCAGCTGCCCGCCAGGTTCGTGGCCCTCCAGGACAAGAGGTTCCAAGTTGGCGCGAGCTGCATAGATCGCTGCCGTAGATCCCGCACAACCTGAACCCAGTATGATGACCTTGTACAGCATTAGAATTCCTTTCCGCGCTGCCTCGACCTCGAGACCGACGCTATTGAGAAGTGAGCAGTGAACAGTAAATAGTGAACAGTGAGGAGTGAATCAACTATCTCTGCTCACTTCCCTTTCCTCTTCTCCAATCTGATCTGACCCGAAGCTTTTCCGCTCCATCACTCTCCTCGACCCTTCACTTCTCGCTGACTTACTGCTCACTGCTCACTGACTAACAGCGGCGGCTGGCTAGCCAGGGCAACCAGCGATTCCCTTACCCGGATGATCTGCTCCTCCGTAACCTTGAGATAGCGGTCTCCTCGTTGGCCGCTGGTCTTCAACTCAACCGTCCCCTCATCGCCGATCCCTAACTCACCTGTCTCGGAGAGTCCGAAATAGCCACGGTCTGGTCGAACTGCATAGAGGACGCTGGTGAGATCCCAGGTGGATCGGTCGTAGGGCATCTTTCCGTACAGTTCATAGCCTTCCTTCAAGGGATGAAAATCCCGGTATCCGAAGTCCTTCTCAATACTCTCGGCCGGGTACTTAATGGCGTCACCAATCTCGTAGCCACTCATGATGATGGGAGTCGGCCAGCGTGAGAGTACTTGCCTCGATGCGTCCAGATCGGTTCGGATGTTGTATTCCCTGAAGCCCTCAGGCCGGGGAGTGCCGAAGTGTCCTCCCATCATGGATAAAAGCCTCACCTTGCGGGAGACGAGTTCGCGTCCGTTCAGGGGAGAGTGCCGATCCGGGGGAGAATCCAGGAGGCGAGCCAGGTTGGTTGAGAAGCCAACCACCACCACTGTGACAGCAGCATCCGGCTGAGCGGCAAGCGTGCGACGGAGTAGATCGGTGGCATCAAGCACCTGATCTGGACGCCGAATCTTCCGCGGGTAGCGCAACTTGCTTCCGTCACGGGCCTCGGCGAGCTGCTTCACATAACTTCCAGGTTCCGGGGTAATTCCGTCCCGAACCAGTCCTACCGGAATATCAGGTCGTCCGTAGAAGTGGTTGACGAGATCAGAGAAGGCTGCGGCGTAGAAATTGTCTTTACTCACCGTCACCGCCAGGAGGGTACACTCTTCCCTGCTCTGTAGCGCGTGAATCACCCCTAGCGCCAGGGCATCGTCGATGTCGTTCCCCATGTCGGTGTCATAGATGATCTGTACTCCCCCTTCCATTCGGGCCCTCTTCCCGGCTTGCCCTTCGCTGGCCCAGCCGTGTACGACGGCGACGAGTATCGGTACTAGGCGCAAAATCCACCAGACCCGTCGCATCGGGACACCACTGCTGGACTGGGCTTTGATGGAGCGAGGCATCTCGATCATGCCCTGATCTGCACTCATCGCCGCCGAAGACACCACTCGACAGCGTTCCTCATAAGACGCTGGTACATAGGATGCAAGAGCGGCTCGACCGGATGGCCGCTGGCGAGATGGCAAACTCGGCCGCCTCCCACTTCACGGACCCAACCCGCAGGAACAGCGATCCCATTGTCCATCCGACTCTCGAGAATGAGATGTACGCGACTCTCATCATAGAGGACGGGCGTGTGCTGTTCGTCGGCGGTGCTAAAGTCGGTGACCCCTTCGGTGATCGGGTGGTTTCGATCGGCCACTTCAATTCGAAACCTCTCGAAGGGACCGTGCCCGATATAGCGCCCGCCGACCAGCTTCAGATAGGGACCGGCCGGCGGATACAGGCCCAGTGAATTGTGCAGATTCAAGAAAGCACCACCCTTTTCAACAAAGGCAACGACGGCCTTCTCCTGCTCCAGGGTCATCCAGGTCTGGATCTCTCCATGGAGGGGATCCTCCAGCTCCCGTAGCTTATCCCTTCGCCCGTCGGTACGGGGAACTTGCCGCCCGTCGCGTAGAATCAACAGCAGCTGAACCTTCTCCAGATTTTCAGCCGAGAGGGTCTCGACATCTACCGAAAAATGAGGAACCACTCCGGTGGCTTCTAGCACCTTCCCCAACGCCTCTTCGATCGGGGCCGGAGGATGCGGCGAATCCCCGTAGATAACCAACGCATTCGGCCTCGAGTCGGAGGGACGGGGAGGCTTTCCATAGAAAGGTGCCGACGGAGCCGTCAGTCCGCGAAAGACATGCTCGATGAGATCGGCTCTCGGCTTGGTGTGGGTGGTCCAGAACAAGAGATCGTAGGAGATCCGCACTCGGCTCTGGATCTCCTCAAGCGAGTAGCCAGCGGCGATGTCATGAGCTACCTGAATCCTGAGTTCCCCCAGAACGGCACGGAGCCGGCCTAGTGCGTCGCTTCCCTCCCAGGAACCAAAGCCCGGGACTACACGCCTCGGGGCCAATTTCTCCAGCTCAGCTAGAGCCGAAATCCATGGCAGGATCTCCTTGCCCTCAGGCACCGCACGGGTGCCATTGAAGACGAGTGGTCCGCCGAACAGGATCTCTTCGTTCGGAAGAAAGACTGCCCCCGCACCTTCGATTCTCACGGGATCCAACGGAATGAATTCGACCGGGCGAGACGCATCGCCAATCGGGCTCCGGGTCGACACCGTCTCCAGCTGGGAAGCGGAGATTTTCTCCGAGGCTCGCAGTAAACGAGACCCAATCTCTGGAGAGGTGATGATGCGCTGAACCCCGCTGCGCAGTAAAGCCTCGACGATGGGGATCACCGGGTCCGGAGTGAGACGGTGACCCGGGTCGTGCCAACGCTTCCTTCCGGCATCGTAATCACGGTTCGATCCCCAGTCCAGATCACTCCAGAGGTGCGTCAACACCAGCCGCTTTACGGTCTTTCCGGATCCTTTGGAAACCTGGTTCAGAAAATCTGAGACGGGCGTTCCTCGTGGAAGATCCACGAGCAGGATATGGTCGTCGAGCTCAATCCAGCCGCAGTTGGCATTGCCGTATTGATACGAAAAGCCGGCGACGTGAATCCCTGAGGACAATTCCTCCCGATGGGGAAGCATTTGCTTACCTTTCTCCGCCCCGAACATCGAAGCAGTCAGCGCAAGGCTCAAACTGAACAATGGAATCGGCAGGCTGCGCAGAAGGCTCAAGGCTGGCGCGGAGTGTTGAGAGCCCTTAGAGAATGAAAGGAAGCTCTTGAGGGATGAAGTCAATCGGGAGGCGGCCCTCCGCTGTCCACTTCTAGCAGATTGTTTCGTGTTATGCATCTATCTTGCTCCAAACGGTTATCGGGATGGATCGTGGATGACATCAACCAGGCATGCCGATTCTAGCGAGCATCATCGTAAACCAGATGATTGCGCCGACACAGATCCAGGCCAGGACGAATCCTCCCAGACCCATCCTGCTCGGCATTGGGATTTCTAAATCGGCAACCGGAATCAGCTTTCCCGTCTCCATGGGAAGGGGATCCTCGGGAAGGGTGCAGGGCTGATCGACAATTTCTCCGGGGCGAACCGGGGTCCGGATCAGACGGAAAAAATCGTCCAGCTTTTCTGTGGCTGTCCGGCGGGTGAGGAGGCTCGCGGCAATGCCGGCGATCGCTCCTGAGGAGAGATAGATAAGGATCTGGTAGGGAAGCCGCGTCCGATACGTCACCACACCCTCGCCTGAAGAAACAGCCTGCATGATCCCGGGATCGTAGAGAGAGAGCCATTCACGGACCAAGCCCGGAAAATAGTCGACATTTTGCTGCCAGAAATCGGAACTGCCCAACGCGGCGATGGCTTGGAACGGATTGTGGACCTGAGTGAGATACCAGGCGAAAGCAGTTGCCAGGGTCGAAGCCCAGACTGCCTTGGCAGTATACCTGCGCCAGGTGATCCCGAACCAGAAGGCCAGCCCCATGAAAGTAGGTATGGGTTGCACATAACGGGTCAGAACCTGGATCACGTTATCGAACTGGGTCAGCATCAGAAGAGCTAGAGCCACCAGTCCCAGGCCGCTGAGTCGGCCCACCCTAAGATAGTGAGAGCTATCTTTTCCGGGGTTGAGAAATCGCTTGTAGAGATTCTCTGTGAACAGTCCCGACCCTACCACCATCTGGGCGTCACAGGTACTCATGACCGCAGCCAGCAAGGACGCCATCAGTAGGCCCACCAGGCCGTGCGAAATCGTGGGCAGAATATCGTGAGCGGCTCGACCAAACACTTGATTTGCAAAGGCAGCCAAGGCGCCGGAATCGCTCTGGATCTGTTGGATCTCAGCGGCCGCCAGGTAGTCATTTCCAGGCGTCAGGTAGATGATGACACAGGCCAGACCCGTGAAGGTCCAGGCGATGGTACAGAACCGCTTTACGAAGTTGCCTACGGTGAAGCCAAACCGCCCCTCGAATTCGGTCCTTCCGGCTCCACACACGCCCATGATGTGAGGCTGGACGACGATTCCAATCAATCCGGTCAGGGCGAGCATCACCACATAGAAGAGCGTGATGGGCTCCTGTCCCATCTTGCTGGTCACCTCCTCGGTCAAGGTCAGACTCAATAATTCGGCTCCCGATCTTCCCGGAACGCCCTGGTGAAGTGCCTCAAAGCCGCCCAGGGCTCCAGAGACTCGGGACGCAACCTGCAGGGCGAAGGGCAGCAAGAGGAAGGAGAAGATGACGGTCAGGATTCCTTGAATGAAGTCAGTGATGATTGCGGCTCCCAATCCCCCCGCCATTCCGTACAGCACGAACATCACAGTCATACCCGCGATGGCATACTCCATCGGAAAAAACGCTCTGCCGGTGGCTGGATCTATCCCCCCAGCCAGCCCCTGGATCATCTCACCGCTGCCGTAGAGAGCGGCGGCCATGAAGACGACGGACATGAGGACACCCAGGACGGAGTACAGAGTTGCGGTAGACGAATCGTATCGTGCTTGAAAGAAGTCGCTGGTAGTGAGCGCTCGCATGCGACGAAAGACCGGCGCAACGATCCAATAGAAGGGTGTGGCCCAGAGCCACAAGAACTGGTACCAGATTCCGGCGAGCCCGTAGCGAAAAGATCCGGCGGCCACACTTACCGCCTGATCGCTGCTGGTTCCAGACCCGAAGGCGAAGAACATCATGAAGACCTTCCCAAATCGGCGGCCTCCCATGAAAAAGTCCGTCGCATCCTTTACCTTTCGGTAGGAAAGCACCCCGATGATCGTCACCCCGATCAGGTAGGCCAACAGTACCAGCCAGTCGAGCCAATGAAGCCCCAGTAGATAGGCGCTAGCGAAGATCATAGGGTTCCCTTAGCCAATCCGAAAGGATTTGGTTCGATCGCGGAAACTCGCACCCAGGCACCTCACAACATCCTTGTCCGGGAAGCAGACAGAGACAATAGGCAACGCCAAATAGCTGTGATATCGTTCCCTCCCTGGTCGGGTCCAGATGCCTCTACAGACAAACCAGATGCAGTATACGCCAACCTACTACCCGCACCCAGCCCGAGTTTATGAAGAATCAAAGACAATCGAAGTGGAGCCTCAACTACTATACAAGCCTTGTGGATTAGGATGGATAAAGCCGCACTGCTGAATCAGCTCCGGGAACTTTCCTTGCTTCTTGCCGAAAACCCCACCCTCCAGGTGGGGGTGATCGTCATCCTCTCCCTCGCCGCAGCCAAGGTCGTCGACTGGATACTGACAAAAGTAGTCCTGCGTCTGACCCGGAAGACAGCGACCGAAATCGACGACATCATCGTCGGCATGTTGCACCGTCCAACCTTCAATACGGTGCTGTTGGTGGGACTCTCGATTGCCTGGTCGGTACCAGAGATTCCCTCCAACATCCGGCCTTATGGCTTTGCTTTGGTCCAGACCTTGATCGTCCTCATATGGCTCATCTTCCTGGTGCGCCTGGCGACCCTGGTCCTCAACTGGATGAGTGGCAGCCGGCAGCGTTTTCGGATGGTCCAACCCGTAACGCTACCCCTGTTCCAGATCGGGGTGAAGATTTTTATTCTCGGTGGAGCCATCTACTTCGTTCTTCTTTTCTGGGATGCGAATCTTACAGCTTGGCTCGGTTCTGCCGGAATCATCGGCATCGCGGTTGGATTTGCGGCTAAAGACACGCTGGCAAACCTGTTTGCGGGGGTGTCCATTCTGGCGGATTCTCCGTACAAGATGGGCGACTACGTCATTCTCGACACGGGAGACCGTGGAGAGATCACCCACATCGGAATCCGCAGCACCCGGATGCTGACTCGCGATGACATCGAAATCACCATCCCCAACGCCATCATTGCCAACTCCAGAATCCTCAATGAGAGTGGCGGACGGTGGCTAAGAGAACGGATTCGGATTCCCGTAAAAGTGGCCTATGATTCGGACATCGATCAAGTCCGAGAGGTTCTGGTGGGGGTTTGCAAAACAGACGATCGCGTCTGTACGGATCCCGAACCTCGGGTGCGTTTTCGTGAGTTTGGGGATTCCGGTCTGCGGTTCGAACTGTTGTGCTGGATCGAAGAGCCGGTCTTACGAGGTCGAGTCAAGGATGCATTGAACAGTGCAGTCTTGAAAGCCTTCCGTAGCGCAGGCATCCAGATACCCTACCCCAAGCGCGATGTCTATCTGCGAAGTGCACCTGCTGACACTCTCGAGAACCCAAGACCCTGACCGTTCACACCTTGGCAACGCTTTCGCAACACGACCTCCCTATCTCCTATCTGATTAGAACTCTAGAATTAATTGAAATATTGGATTCTAGGATAGATCTCGCGTATAGGACTGTGTGATAATGCCCAGATGCAGCTCTTGTGTCCCCTGTGGACGACCACAGTGGCTCGGTCGATGTTGATCCAGTTCTGTTCAGTGTCCTACTAGATGTTGTTGCATACAAAGCGAGGCCCAACGACATGATTCCTTTTATCTTTATTCTGTTTTTCAGTGGACTGCTGGTTTGCCTGGCACTCTTCACGCTTTTCACCCGGGTCGAGCCGAAGCAGATCGACCTGGAGGTCCTGCGTGAGAGGAGTCTCTACGCACTGCACATTCTGAGGATCATGGAAAGTCCCGACTACAAGCAGTTTTCCGAGCAGAAGAGGAAGGGCCACGACGATCTGGTCTTGTCCTACGCGAGAAGCCTGAGGAAGGACATTCTGGAACTCCAGCAACTGTCGCTCGGGCCAACCAGTTATTTATATTTTGTCCTGTTTTCTCTCTTCTATGGCCTCTTGCGCCTCAAGAACAAGGTTAATTCCGGCGCCGAGTATCTGCGAGTGCTCCTAGGCATTGAGCTGATGCTTGTCAGAAAGATGTTACGCTAGAG
>JAKZYH010000199.1:0-4600 GCA_047514575.1 Acidobacteriota bacterium
CGACCTTGACCCAGGGTAGCTCGCTTCGCATTGCAACCCTGGGCTACCCGCAATAACGCCTTCGGCGTAGGTGATGTCTGAAAGAATCTCAAAGTGCGTCTACTTGTAGGTCACTCCTACACCCGAGAATTGACAGTGGAAAGCAGGTCTTGGGACTGTCGTTCTCCGTACTCCCTATCCAACGCTAGATCAATGAGTTACGTCCTTTTTCCCTCCGAGCTCCCAAATGAAGCTTCAGTTTAGCGGAGCCTGAATTGCAACCCACCTTGAAGGAGCCGGGGACTTCCCAATCTAGGGATAGGAGTACGTCCGATGGAATACTCGCGGTCGAGGAGATTGTCCGCTGCAAAGAAGAGCTCGACGCTCTCCGAGAGGGGACGGCTGAGGCTCAAGCCCAGCAAGAAATAGCGCTCCAGATCCAGCTGGTTCCGATCGTCCTCGAACTGATCCCCAGCCCAACGACCGTAGGCCGCAAACTTGATTGGTCCGCTGTACTCGAGCCCCAACGATCCTTGGTGGAGTGGCACTTGCGGGAGCCTCAACCCGGTGTCCTCGACCGCTGCGTCGGAGTACAGATAGGCAGCCCAGACGTTCCAGAGTGGCCCCAGCGGAACCGTCACTTCTGCTTCTATGCCCTTCACCGTTGCCTGGCCCAGGTTCTGACGCTGGCGAAAGATGAATTCCGGAGTAACCGAGATGGTGGCGTTGCTCACTGCATCCCGGAGCGAGTTCCAAAACACGTTCAGGCGCAACAGAACGGGAGCAAACGAATGGAAATCGGCCCCCACTTCGCCCCCCCACAGGTACTCCTCCTGGAGTTCGGGATTGGCCTCCGTAATGACGTTTCCCACGCGAAATGGACGATGGAGCTCGTTGAGAGTCGGTACTCGAAAGCCTCGGTAGGCGGAGGTCCGCAGCGTGAGCCATTCGGACGCTCGCAAGAGGACTCCGGCCCGGGGGTTGAGGCTAGTCTGGGACTTCTGTCCCTTCCACCAGTCGAACCGAAGTCCCGCCAGGAAGTCGAGCCTGTGATGAAGGGGAAGGAGCTGCTGCACGAATATACCAGCTAGATTCTGAGTATTCTCGCTCCACTTTGCCCGTCTCCAATCGGTGCCCACCAGCAGGTTGCTTCGGGGCCTCCAGCTGAAGGCGGCCCCCGAGCCCAGAGAACGGAATTCCTGCTCTGCGGTGATAAACTCTGCCGATCGGCCGGGGAGAATCCGGGAAAAGGTGTTCTCGAAGATACCGCTCTGAGTGTAGAAGCTGCCCTCCCAGGACGAGCCCTCGTAACCCGTCTCGAACAGGACCAGCCTCGAGTTATTCTTCTGCAGCTGAGTCCCGTTGCCGCGTCCCTCCCGAAAGACGTTGACCCCCGCGTGGAAATTCTTGTAGTAAGCGCGTCCGAAGAAGGTCTGGAAATTGGAGCTGGCATGCCTGTCAACCGCTCCACGGAGTTCCTCTGAGACAATGAAAAACCCATCGGTGTCAAAGAGTCGTCCGGACACCAGGTATTTCCAGTCGCCGAAATCGTCGGCCGCCAGTAGGTCCAGATCGTAGGACTCAGGGTGGCCGAATCGACCTCGTAGTTCGAGCGTATCTGGCTTGGGTGCCCGGGGAATCAACTGAATCGTGCCTCCCAGCGCCGAGCTTCCATAGAGCGAGCTCGTGGCTCCTCGAACGACCTCGACTGACTGCATGGCCGAAGTCGGAATCCGATTCCAGTAGATCCAACCTCCAAATGGGTCGTTCCACGGTATCTCATCGAAGAGGACCAGACTGCGACTGGTCCCACTAGGACCGATGCCCCGAAGAGAAACTCCCTGCGCCGTCGGATGGGAATACAGGCTACTGGAGCGCCGAAAAAGGCTGAAGCCGGGTATCCGCCGCAGGGTATCGTCCAGTACCGGTGAGGGTGAGCGAGCCAGGTCCTCGTCTGAAACGACGCTTACCAGGGAGACTGCTTCCGACAGCGGCTGTTTCTGCCTGGTCGCAGTGACAACGACAGTTTGACTCGGTGGCGGAGGCGGTTCTTCCTGATCTTCCTCTTTTTTTGACTCCGTCATGGGGGCCAGTAGGGCACAAAAAAAGAGGGCGGCGGTTCCTAGCATACTTTTTCACGGGGCTGCTTCGGCCCCCGAACTTCCCAGTGGTCCGGCCAGAGTTCCATCGTTCGCAGCGGAGGTCAAGTTTTCCGAGAGTTGTCCTCTTCGGAGGACCCACTCCGAAACAGAATGCTATGATTTCCGGGAAAGGAATAATAGATGAGATTTGGAGTTGCTGTTACCACTTCAGTCAACCCGGCCGTGACGCCAGCGGCCCAGGCCGATTACGTCAAGAGGATGGCCCGCACCATAGATGAGGCGGGTTTCGACTCCGTATGGGTCAGTGATCGCACGGTGTTCCCAGCCGATCTGTCCAACCGCTATCCCGATATGTTCGGTCCTGGAAAGGCTGACCCCAAAGCCCAGAACGTGTTGGAGGCGTTGAGTACCCTCAGCTTCGTCGGGGGTCTGACGAGGAAGGCCCGCTTGGGGGTCAGTGTGCTTGTGTTGCCTTTCCGCAATCCGATACTCAATGCCAAGATGGTCACGACCCTCGATGTGCTTTCGGGCGGTCGTGTCATTTTGGGGATAGGCGTGGGCTGGATGCCCGAAGAGTTCGCTTCCATGGGCGCCTCCTATGAGCACCGTGGGGCGTTGACCGACGAGCATATAGAGGTGTTCAAGGCTCTCTGTGTCGAGGATGTGGCCGAGTACCAGGGTAAACATCTCCAGACTTCCGGCATGGTCTTTTTCCCGAAGCCAGTCCAGCGACCCCATCCACCGATCTGGGTGGGAGGTAACTCACATCTGGCGATCCGCAGGACGGCCAGGCTGGGTGACGCTTGGCACGGGATCAGGCTCAGCCCCGAGGAAGTGCAACAAGGTCGGGCGCGTCTCAGCGCCCTATGTGAGACCTATGGGAGGGATCCAAAGCGGGTAGAGGTCACGCTCAGGGCGACGATGGCTCTGGACCAGTCTCAGAAGACTGAGAACGGTGACAGAGTCTTGTTGACGGGGAGCACTAGCGATATCCGTGACGATATCCACAGGTACGAAGATGCCGGTCTGGACTATCTGGTTCTTTCGGTAGCCGCCAGCGATACGGATTCAACGGTTGACGCGGTTAGCCGTTTTGCTGACGATGTATTGATAGGGTACTAGCATCCCAAGCTGGACAGAAGAGTGGCTCCACTACCAGGCCTCACGAGGGGATCCGAATATCGGATCTAAAGAACTGTCGCCTCCAGGCCGATAACGGGACTAGCTCAGAAAGCGAGAGAGTCCCGATGAGTCATAGATCAGCTGCAGGTATCCGCTGCCCCGCCAAGCCGGGTCTAAAAGAGACCGCGGTCGAAGAAAACATCGACAACCCCGGGCTGATCTATCTAAGTACGGAAATGCCTACATGGAGGCAACTGCCCCTTTCAATACCCCGTCAGTTCAGTACCCGCGGATCTCCTCATCTTGCCTTCGATCGTGATTGCAACCGGTCCGATGCTTCCACGACGACTTGACTCAAGAGCAGACCACAATCCAGCGTAAGTTCCCGCATTTCGACACTTATAGAACCTTGCCTCCTTTGTCCACTCCCTGATTGAAGTTCCGAGGAATCGGGTGGCATACTGTCTACATTGAAGAACCATCGGAGCTGAAATGTGTGGAAGGTTTACCCTCACCGATCCTGAAGCCTTGATGGACCGGTTCGAGATCAGCGAGACTCGAATCGGCCCTCGCTACAACCTTGCTCCTACCCAGGATGTTGCAGTGGTTCGCAAGGACCTCCAGCCTCAGAAGAATCGACTCGACCTAATGCACTGGGGCCTGATTCCCAGCTGGTCCAAGAATTCATCCTCGGGCTCGAAAATGATCAATGCCAGATCAGAAACGGTGGAGCAAAGGCCCTCTTTTCGCGAGGCCTTCAGGTCCCAGAGGTGTCTGATTCCCGCCGACGGTTTCTTCGAGTGGAAAAAACTTCGTGGCGGGAAGCATCCCTTTTACTTTCAACTCCAGGGCGGAGAACTGTTCGCCTTCGCAGGGCTGTGGGAACGTTGGCAGACGACCGCCGGCCTGACACTCAATTCCTGCTGTATTCTTACCACTACGCCTAACGAAGTGGTGGCGGAGATCCACGACCGTATGCCTGTGATTCTGCCCTCCGAGGCCTATTCGACCTGGCTCAGCCCGTCGACCCCGACTCCGAATCTCAGGTCACTTCTGCTCCCCTATCCCTCCCGTCAGATGGTCTCCTTTCCAGTTAGCCGATTGGTCAACAGCGTGAGCAACGATCAACCGGGTTGTCTGGAGCCCTCTGCTCCAGTGGAGACCAGGTCGCTGTTCTGATTTCCTCTCCATCTGTGCCGCTCTGATTCCAGCGAAATGGTTCGAAATGCAAACTGTGAGAGGGCTCACCAGAGGCCGCTGGGTCCCAATGCTAGACTGAGCTCCGCTTTTGGACTGTCTTGCCAGGATCAGGTCCAAGACAGAGGGATAGAGACAGGGTCCGATCATCTCCGCTAGAGTTTTCGCCAAGGCCCCGTCCCAACATCGCCCGGGTAGTG
>JAKZYH010000200.1:0-8973 GCA_047514575.1 Acidobacteriota bacterium
GAGGTGAAACGATTTCAACTGGGACTTCCGCCGTTACCCAACTGGTGGGGGTTCGGTTTCACCCTGGCATCGGCAAGGAGGGGAAATGGGTCCGGTCAGACCAAGCGAGGTCAATCCCAACGGGATTGTGTATTCCAGCCCAGGGTTTCCGAACCCTGGGTCAGCGAGTGGAATCCCTTCAGGATTCACCTCGCTCCTATGGGCTCCGGGTCGCGGGTCACGTCAGAAGCTGACGCCCATTGTCAGAATGACTCGGTTGGAGCATTCCGTGGCGCGCCAATGGGGGGGCAGGAAGCGCAACTTCAACGGGGAAAAGCTGTGGGCGCGCGGCTATGCGGTCTCGACGGTTGGATTCGAGGAGAAGCAGATTCGAAAGTACAACCGCCATCAAGATCACCTCGACGATAGGGACGACGGCTCGTTCTAGCGAGTAGAGATTGGCCGCCCTTGGGGCGGCTCACAACCGCCAAGCTCCCCGCTCTGCGGGGACGTTATGACTTTCTCTTTCTCTTTCTACTGTCTTGCGCTGGGCTAGACCACTGACCCGAGTGGAACGACGTCCCAAAGAGGACTTGCGAAACCACTTCTAGCCGTGCACCCAGCTGTAGCCTGTGCCTCGGGCAATGAAAGGACCCCAGGGACGCTTGTCCAGCACCTGTTTGGCGAGACGCAGGAAGTTTCCGCCGATGATCTTCCGGATCTCAACATCACTGAGTCCACGGCAAACCAGCCCCACCGTGAAGTAGGGCCAGTTGGTCCAATCCATGGCCCGGGGTTTCGCGTCCGGCCAAAAGGTATAATCCGAGGGGATGCCCACGTGGTCAATGCCGGCTACCTTGATTGCGTGTTCCAGGTGAGGAAACCAGGCATTGAAGGAGAACTTGGTATCCGGGTGGTCGGGCCTCAGGTCGTAGTAGATGCCAGCCACACCTCCCTTACTGGCCAGTGTGCGCAGGTAATCGTCGTCCTCGTTCTTGTAGTAGTCGTGGACAGCCCTGCAACCTGTGTGGGCATTCAACACTGGATCCTTCGAGGCCTCGATGACGTCCAGTCCCGAGCGGTGGCCACAGTGACCCAGATTGATGATCATTCCCAGCTCGTTCATCCGATGGACGACCTGCTTGCCAAGCCAGCTCAGCCCTTCGTCCTTCTCACCTGCGAAATCGTCTGAGGACACCAGGCTGTTCTTCTCGTGATAGGTCAGCTGGGAGGCACGGACTCCCAGGGCGAAGAAGAGATCCAGGGTTTCAAGCGGATCAGGAGTCATGGCAAACCAGTTACCACCATGCAGGTGCAGGAGGACGGCCACCTGTTCCTTCTGGCGGGCGGTTTCCAAATCGTCCACGCCCGACACCCGCAGGGCATCCGCCTTGATCTTGTCGTAAACAAACCCAGCCCGTGCCACGTGCTGGAGACCGGCCTGGAAACTGGGTTCAGGGAAGTGCCCCACATCCTCGACTGCCAGGTCCAGGCCAGACAGACGATATAGATTCCGGTAGTCGTCTCGCCATTGGGGATCGAAAGCCGATTCGAAGGCTTTCATGTCTCGCCACCTGAGGACCACCCGCTGGTCGATCTCCTCCGGGGCCAGACCCTCCTGCTCCAGCTTGCCTCGGTAGCTTTTCAGATCTGCTGCCAGACGGTCTCCCTTCCAGATCCAGGAGGGATCCGCCACATAGAGACAGCCGCAGACGTCGGTAACGTAGCTGCTGTAGTGCAGCTCCAGACCCCGTTCCAGCTGGGCACGGCTGGGCTTCAGCTCATCCAGGATGACCTGCCGGCTGGCCTCCACCACCTTCCGGATCTCTGGACGAAGCGAGACCTGACGGTAGTCCTCCGGAACCGGATCGCTGCCCTGCGTCCAGACTCGCGTCGGAAGTGTTGCCCCGGCTAGAGAAGCCCCTACGAATCCACGCCTTGAAACCTTTTTCATCCTACATTCCTCCTTCGGGTGTCCCAGTAGCGAATGGTCAAAACCTATCAGCCTTCCAACCAAGGCACAAGGATTCTTCGTTGTCCTTCCGCTGAAAACGGTCCTACCTGAGGAGCCGATGTTTTCCCGTACGGTGATCAGATCCGCTCCGTTCATGACCAGCTGAGAAGCGAACGTGTGCCTGAGGTCATGGAAGCGGAAATCCGCGATCCCAGCTCGTCTGAGAGCCTCCCGAAACCCATTTCTCAAGTCCCTGAAAGGGCGTTGATCATTGGGCGCGAGTTCCCCTTTTCGGCCGGGAAAGGTGCTGGCGGAAGGCCGCCACGAGAGGCCGCGAACGAAATCAGGACCCTGAGGATAGGATGAACGTCAGTAGGTCCCGAAGCTCATCCGGAGACTCGATCAAGCCATGCGGCATGGGAGAGCTGTCGAGTAATCTCCGTGACTTCACGCGCTGCTTCTCGATCGTGAGTCTGGACCCGTCGCCCTGGAGCAAGTCTATCTTCTGGCCTGTCTCTCCAACCACAAGGCCCGTGCGGACCTCTCCGTCTTTGGTCTGGAGCTCAGTCTCCCGAAAAACCGGCGACAGGCTTTGGTCGGGCAGCAGGATCGATTCCACCAGATAGTGGACGGTGAAACGCTTGCGTGCATCCGAGAGGCTGGGCCCTCCCGTCCCCTCCCCTGACGATCCAATCGCGTGACACTTGGTGCAGGCCAGCGATCTATAGAGCTCCTTGCCCCGTACGACGTCCCCTTGCTCCGCCTCACGCACCCAATCCAGTCCCAGGAGGTCCTTAGGGATACTCTTCTCCTCCGAGCTGGCCTCCCTCAGGCGCCGGGCGAGGGTTGCCGAATCCATGGGTTCGGGCAAGACGACATCGACGTCGCCCAGAGTCCGATAGCTCAGGTATAGGCCGCTGGTTCCAGTGGTGTTCTGGACGCGTACCAGGAAGTCATTGCTCCCGGTCTCGAGCTGGAGCGAGACCACATCCTGGAAGGGTAGAGCGGCACGCTCTAGCGGATTGTCCCAGATGACGGCGCCGCCCTGCCATATCTTGACCCCATCGTCCGAACCCACGAGTAGGTTGGCCCGCTGTCTCCTGGGACTCTCCAGCCGGAAATAGCCATAGAAGGAAGAGCGGTCGCAGGTCCCAGGATCCGGGCAGAGATCGAAGAGACGTCTTCCGGCCTCGAGGCGCTGCCAGGCAAGATCCCTTCCTTGCACGGAGTCCACCCTGGACAGATTGACAGCACCGTCCTCAGGTGGATGCGCCCTGCCAAAACCAGTATCACCGTCCGGGTAGGGTCCAATTGTCCACACCTCCTGGATCGTCTTCCGGATCCCCGAGACGGCCAAACGCCGCTCGTCACTGAGACGGTAGACCTGCTGAACCCCCTCCTCGCTCCGCGAATCGTTGAGCAGAAAGAGAAACTGAGCTGCCTGAAGACGAACCGGCTCGGCCTGGTCCTCCAGCATGGCCAGCAGGAGCTGGAACAGGGCTTCCTGCTCGGGACTGCGCCTGCCCACTGCCCAGTGATCTGCGACGGTGAAGTTCCCGATTCGACCCAACCTTCGGAGATCCTCGCGACCATCGGAGTACTGCACGACGTAGTGCTCCTCCCGGCTCTGGTCCAGTGGCAGGTGCTCGGGGATGGGTTCGGTATTGGGCGGCAGCGTAAGCCGGAATCCGGTAGCCAGAACTCCAGCCAGCCGAGTCTCCCGATCAGACGAGCGGCAAAGTCTACGCAACTGGTCGAGAGAAGCCCGCTTCGCCAGCAGCCGAGTCGCTGTCTGGCGCAGATAGGTGTCGGAGCTTCGAGCTGGCCCCTGAACCACCTGCTCCGGCACCGGACCCTGGCCATCGAAGAAGGAGAGCAGAGCGGCGAGCCGGATCTGTGGAACCGGGTCGGACAGAAGCCTGACAAAGGTCCCAGGAGCAGCATCCGATTCCGCATACTCGACCAATGCTCGAACAGCCTGGAGGCGCAATTCGTCGTCCGCGTGGCTCGACAATCGCGTCAACAGCTTCATTGCCCGGGTGCTGCGCCGGGCTCCTGCAAGCCACACCAGATGCCCGGTTGCTGGATCGGCGGCGGAGCCCCGACCCAACCTCTCGACGGCTTCCTCCAGGAGTGAGCCACCGCGTCGCAGGATCTCGATGTGGGCCCGGTAGCGCCGCCACCAGGACTGGTTGGAGAGCTCCAACCAGAGCCTGTCGGAGGAGACTTCTGTGGCCTCGTAGGCATCGAAGGGGTGGCTCGGTTCGTCGTCGGCCCGGGTGACCATGACCAGATCGCTAGGATAGACGGGGGAGCCTTCGTTGTGTGCCATGTAGGAGATGTTCAAGAAGATCCGTCCTCCCCGTCCTACCGCCACCCCCACCGGTCGAGCATGGTTCCTCCCCTCCAGAAAGGGAATCTCATCCGCCTGGAACGTGGCCCCGTGGGGCCGAAGTCGGTAGCGAGGGACCGATCGACTTCCCCAGCGGGCTACCAGGAGGTTGTCTCGGTACTTCTCGGGGAGAAAGGTCTCGTTGTAGTAGCTCTGGCCTACGGGGACAAATCGGCCTAAGTCGGGATGCATCGTCTCCAGTAGGTCGGCACGCCGTCGATCCTTGCTGAGGAGCCAGCCACGGGGCCAGCTAAAATACGCCTTCGGGGTCACGTGCAACAGTCGTCCCGGGACAAACTCCGAGGGCATTCCCTCGTGATCGTTGTCGTTGGAAAAGAGGTTCCAGCGGCTGTCGAAGGCCAGACCGCAGCTATTGCGCTGCCCGCCAGACACGACCTGAAGGCGGCTCCCGTCGGGACGGCAGCGCAGCACTCCTCCCACTCCAGTGTAGGGAAGTCGGGATCCTTCGGGCTGAAAGAAGTAGGTCCAATGCCCCCAATGATCGGGCCGGCTGAAGTCTCCGTAGAACCAGAGCGGATCTCCCGAGGCGAAGTAGAGGTCCCCTTCCGGACCCTGAGCCATTCCATGGAGGCATTGATGGACATGGCCTTGGGGGATGCCCCAAACCAGCCGCTCGGGCTCCAGGCCCTGACGTCGGCTGACGCCGTCCCGGATCAGGTAGAGGGCGGCAACGGTCAAGACGTAGAGATCGTTGCCACGGATGGCGATGTCGTAGATCCAGGTGTGATCCGGGAAGCGGTAGAGCTCCTGGCGAGGCTCGTAACCTCCATCGCGGCTGGGCTCATAGACGAAGAGTGCCTCGCGGCCGCCCACGAAGAGACGACCCGCCGTGTCTAGCTGGATTGCTAGAAAGGACTCTTGGGGATCCGAATCGATCCTCACCAGCTTCAGGTCCGAGTCGACGAGGCTGTAGTCCAATTCGGTGGGGGCATCGTGCCAGGTGCCGCAGGACACTGCGAAACACAAAAGACTCACGATCCCCGGGTGGAAACAGACTGACCTCAGTGCTGGAGAAGCGACTACGCGGAGGCCACTCATCGGTCTCCCTCGACTGTTTCTGGCAGGCTGCCTTCCATCGCCCGGTCTTGTTGTACGTCGAGCGGGAGCCGTCTAATGGGTGATCGTGCCATCAGGGTTGAAAACGTAGGCCACCTTAGCGGCCACCATTTGGTAGCGAATGAGAGAAACAGTTGAAATAATTGATAGGATTCCTGTGACTACAAGTTCCTTTGCGCCAAGAGTATCCGAAGCAAATGACTGTCTTTGCAAGACTCAGGTCATTCTCCAGGGGCTGATCGGTTAACCGGAGGGTTGTAGGTTCGAGTCCTACCTGAGGAGCCAATCTTTTCAACAACTTACCCCGATGTCTTAAACTTCAGAATCCTGCCTGTGCCACTTTGTGCCACCGTCGCCGACCCACCCAACGCCTGATCGATCAAGCGGATTGCCTGATCCTTCGTACGAGGCGCCAGGTGTGCATAGCGCAAGGTCATGGCTAGAGTGCGGTGACCCAAGAGCTCCCTGACGACATTCAAATCAGCCCCATTCATGACGAGATGAGAGGCAATAGCCATATCTTCCACGATCGGGGGGGGCAGACCGCTCGCGGAGGCGAATGGCTGACGGGTCCCGCCTTGCCCGCTCAGTATGGCCCGGGCCCAGAATTCGACGCAGCTCGAACCGATCCGGCGGAGGTTGCGGAATCTGGTCAACAGTTCAGGGGACCATCTTTCCCGCCGGTACGCGGCGGTCCGAACTGTGCAGCTGCTGGCTGTCAAGGCTCTCGGCGGGACCATTCTGGGACATTCGATCCTCTCTCCTGCTGTTAGAACCTCCGGAGCTTGGTTGGGAAGCTATCAGGGTAGCCTGTCGGGGAGGAAGGGTCGAGTGGAATCGTGGTCGTGCTTCTTTAGAGGTTGACTGGACAATCCAATTACAGCATCTTTTGGACATCCGTCCGAAGAAAGGAAACAGACATGGCCACCAGCTCAGGACCGATCAAGTACGGCATGTTCATCATGCCCTATCACCCGCCAACCAAGCCTCTGGCTCAGTGCTTCGAGGAGGACGTCGAACTGGCCATCCGGGCGGATGAGCTCGGCTTCGACGAGTTCTGGATCGGTGAGCACCACACGATGAAATACGAGCCCATCGTGGTTCCCGAGGTAATCATCGGCAGCGTACTTGGGCAGACCGAGCGTGTTCGTCTGGGAGCCGCACCCATCTGCCTCAATCTGCACCATCCGGCCTACGTCGCCACACGGCTGGCTTTCCTGGATCACTTCTCCAAGGGGCGACTCAACCTCTGTTTTGGGCCGAACAGCGTCTCCACGGACATGGAGCTCTATGGCAAGAATCCGAAGGAGGGCGGCGCGATGACGCTCGAAGCGATCGACGTCATCCTCAAACTGTGGGCGTCGGAGCCGCCCTACCACCACGATGGCCAGTTCTGGCAGTTCTCGCTCGAGGAAAACGTCGACGAAGCAACCGGGATCGGATACATCCACAAGCCGCTGCAACAGCCACATCCGCCCATCGCGATGCCGGGAATGAGCCGCAACTCTCACAGCCTCAGGGTGGCAGGCCAGCGTGGGTACGCTCCCTTCTCGGCTCAGTTCGCCGCCCCGAATGTCCTGGCGGACAACTGGGCAACTTACGCTACGGCGGCCGCCGTAGCGGGGCGCGAAGCCGATCCCCAGAACTGGAAAGTCTTGCGATCCATCTTCCTCGCCGACACCACGAAGGAGGCGGAGCAGCTCGCTCGCAACAACTCGATGGGAGCGAACTTCGAGTACATCGCCGCCCTCATGGACAATGGGCTGGGACACCGGGGCATCCTGAAGCGTGACCTCGACATGCCGGATGCCGACTGCAACATGGACTACTGGATGAAAGAGCACATCATTGCCGGAGACGTCGACGCAGCACTGCGGCGGCTCTTGGAGGTCATGGAAGAGAGCGGACCCTTTGGGACCGTCGTCCTGATGGGCTACGACTGGGACGACAAGGCCAGCTGGCTGCGCAGCATGGAGCTCTTCGTCAAGGAGCTGATGCCCGCCCTGAACAAGGCCGTTTCGGGCGTCACGGTCTGACGCCAGGCGACGCCATTCGAGCAGGGCCGCGGTTGCGGCGGTCTCCGGGCCGCCGTCGCAGAATGCCCAGAACCCGGTCGATCGCCAAGCCTCCTGAAAACCCAAGGGAGCTTCGACTATGCGTTTACACAACCAGTCGTTACCGATCTTCGCACTGACTCTGATCGCAGCCTGCTCGGAGGCGAAGGATGAGACGCCCGCGCCCAAGCCTGCCACCGACGTGATGCAGAGTGACTCTGCCCGCGATCGTATGCTGGATGTATTCCAGCAGCTCAATAGGCGGGTTGATGAGGGGTAAGTCGCAGGTGCCTGGTCAGGCAGCCATCAGCTTCAATCATTCAAAGCACTACCGATCCAAACAGAGCCGCGAACACAAGCCAGGGAGCCCGTCACCGCAGCGAGGCTCGCAGAACCGGGTACCGCCATGCCAGAGCCAGAGCCAGAGCGATCACGAAAACGATAAACGCCATCCACAGACCATCATTGGCTCCCCAGCTCGCCAGCGGCCACCAGGGGGCCAGAAACGCCAGCACCGCTGCCAGCGAGGCATTACGCATCGTGCGCGTCCCGGTGGCGCCGATGAAGATGCCATCCAGCTGAAAGGCAGCGACGGAGACCAGTACATAGATGGCGGCATAGGGAAGGTAGCGTTCGGCACCGGAGCGAACGGTTGCCAGGTCGGTCAGCCCCATGATCAACCACGGTCCCGCGGTCAAGATCAGCAGACACAGGGCCGCGGTCGTACCCACTGGCAGCCTATTCGAGGTACGGACGGCGTGATCGAACAGGTCGCCGCGACCGGCGCCGACGGCTCGACCCACCAGTGCCTCTGCTGCAAAGGCGAAGCCGTCCAGGAAGAAGGCGCTTTGCCACGGTCCTCAGAGGCGCCCAGAGAGCAGGATATGGAAGACGATCCTGGCGGAACAGCCACAAGGAAGTCAAGGTGAAGCACTCGCAGCCACTGGCCAGGATACTTGCTGAACCGACGCCGCTCCCCGTCTTGCTTGACTCCCAAGGGGAACCTTTGATCCGGCTGTATCGAGCTTGGCGCCGCCCCCCGACTACTCGACCAGCCTGAACGAGTAGAGCTTGGCGTTCTTCATCGAGAACCGGATCCGGATTCTCTTTTTCCGAAGAGGCGACAGATCCGATTCTCCCCCCCAACTCATCAGCTTCGACTGGGAATCGCCCTTGAAGGGGTCCGAGCGTGAGAGTTGGTAGCCTTCCAGGGTTGCCCCCGCTTCGTCCAGAAGCTCGGCCCGGATTTCTCCCTCCCCACCCGGGTGCTCCCGCCAGCGGTGTCCCAGGCGCCTGAAGCGACGAGGGTCCAAGGCGTCTACGTTGACTACCAGGCCCTTGCCCCGGCACCAGAACGCCCGAGTCGTGACCTGGCCCTGCTCGGCGCCCGCGTCCAGGGAAACGAAGCCGTCCCGCCGAGCTGTCGCCAGCCCGCCCGCACCACCATGGCTGGCCCAGGGCTGCTCCATCGCCTGATACCACCAGAGGGCACCCTTGTAGTTGACCAGCTGCTGCTC
>JAKZYH010000201.1:0-10687 GCA_047514575.1 Acidobacteriota bacterium
TGGCGGTGGCCTCCAGGCCGCCGTGGGTCGAGCTAGGCTCGACCGCCTTACTTCGGCCTGGAGGCCAAACCCACGTCACAGACTGAATGTGGCGCATCTCCCTTCACTTGGAACTTCCCCTATCGTCCCCCCTTTGGGGACCTCGGGGTCCTTCGCTTCGCCTGAAGGCGAGGGGTTTAACCATCCCCGATGGGGACACTAACAGCGACATGGATCCCAACGCGTCCTCGAGCGAGCTGGCCCGTCGCTCGGAGCGCGCTTATCGATGAATCCGTCGCCGTTGGCAGCGACTTCATGACTACCTGGGATGTTGTTGGCGAAACCGTAACATGCTCTCGCCAATCTGGGAGATCAGTTCGACCCGATCGAAGCCCAGGGATTGAAGGCACGGCCTGAAGCGAAGCGACCTATCCTACTCGCTCCCAGGCAGTGGCTAGAGCTCGCCTGACGTAGGTGGCGGCTAGGCTGCTGCGGTAGTCGGCGTCTGCAAAAAAGTCTTCCAGGGGCTCAATCCCGTCTGTCGCCTTTTGTGCGGCCTCGGCCAGGAGCTCAGAAGAGACCGCTTGACCTTCGAGCTGTTCCTCCACGCCGCGAGCCCGGTAGGGTCCATCGGAGATTCCTGTGATTCCGACACGGCAGCGACTGCAGTTGCCGTTTCCGTCACCCGCGATCAAGGCGGCAACGCCGCAGACGGCGTATCCCGAGGCCGGATGGGGGTACTTGAGATAGCAGCTTCCAGTTCCCGTCGGGAGTGCTGGAAAACCGACTTCTACCAGAACCTCAGGGGGCTCGAGTGCGGTTGCAAACAGGCCCAAAAAGAAGTCTTCTGCGGCAACGGTTCGGCGACCTCCCGACCCCTGAGCTACAAGCTCAGCTTCCAGGGCCAGTGCCGGAGCAGGATGGTCGGCAGCCGGATCCGCGTGCGCCAGACTGCCGCCGAAGGTGCCCATGTTGCGCACTTGTACATCACCAATCACGGAAGCGGCCTCCGCCAAGAGTGGAGCCTTGGCCTGGAGCAGCTCTGAAGTTTCAACCTGGTAGTGGGTGGTCAGGGCACCGATCGCTACTCGATCGCCTTCCTCTTTGATATAGCTGAGGCTGGAGCGGAGCTTCTTGAGATCGATCAGGTGAGCGGAATCCACCAATCGCAGCTTCATCATGGGGACCAGACTGTGTCCCCCTGCCAGCAGCTTGGCCTCTGAGCCGTGACGCTCGAGCAGATCAATGGCTTCTTCGATGGTTTCGGGCGAGTGATATGTGAAATTTTCTGGGTACATCGGCCTACCTCCCCCCTTCTGCCTGCTGGATGGCGTGCCATACCCGAGGCGGCGTGAGCGGCATGTCTATATGGGTGATGCCGTAGGGACTGAGCGCATCTACTACCGCATTGACGACGGCTACCCCGCTGGCGATCGTTCCCGCCTCGCCAATCCCCTTGATCCCAAGCGGGTTGACAGGTGACGGCGTCTCGGTGCGGTCCAGCTCGAAACGGGGAATCTGGCTCGCCTTGGGAACCGCGTAGTCCATTAGTGAAGCGCTCAGAAGCTGGCCCGAGTCATCGTAGTAGGCAAACTCATAGAGTGCCTGGGCAATCCCCTGAGCGATCCCCCCCTGGATCTGACCATCGACGATGAGCGGGTTGATCACGCGACCGCAATCATCGATGGCTACGTAGCGCAGTATCTTGGTTTGGCCGGTTTCGGAGTCCACTTCCACGATGCAGGCGTGCGCGCCGAAGGGGAAGACAAAGTTATTGGGATCGTAGAACGCCTGCCCCTCCAGTCCCGGCTCCAGCCCTTCTGGCAGGTTCCAGGCCAGGTAGGCTTGCAGCGCCACATCCTGGAACGAAAGACTCTTGTCCGGGGAGCCCTTCACCTGAAAGGACCCATTCTCGAAAACCAGGTCTTCTTCCCTGGCCTCGATCTGGTGAGCGGCAATCTTACGGGCCTTCTCGATGACCTTGTTAGCCGCCTGGTAAAGAGCGATACCGCCGACCGCAGTCCCCCGACTGCCGTAGGTTCCCATGCCCATGGGGATGAGGTCGGTATCCCCATGAACCACATCGATATCCTCGAGAGGGATGCCGAACAGATCCCCAACCATCTGAGCGAAGGTCGTCTCCTCGCCCTGACCGTGGGGATTGGTGCCGGTCATTAGCGTCACCTTCCCGGTAGGGTGGACGCGAACCACACCTGATTCCCAGAGACCACCCTGAAATCCGGTGCTGCCTACTACCTGGCTAGGACCCAGACCACAGATCTCAGCATAGGTAGACAAACCCATACCTAAATAGCGTCCGTCTTTTCTCGCCTCTGCCTGTTCCGCCCGAAAGGCTTCATAGTCGAGCGTTTCGAGACAGCGCCCCAGAGTCAGCTCGTAGTCTCCACTGTCATAGCTGACGCCCATGGCGACGGTGTGGGGAAACTGTTCCTTCTGGATGAAGTTCCTTCTTCGTATCTCCACAATGTCAAGGTTCAGCTTACCCGCCAGGAGGTCCATGACCCGCTCCAGCAGGTAGGTGGCCTCGGGGCGACCCGCTCCCCGGTAGGCATCGGTAGGGGTGGTGTGGGTCAAGACCCCCAGGACCTGACACTGAATGGCAGGAATATCGTAGACCCCTGAGAGCATCAGCGCGTAGAGCCAGGTCGGCACCCCGGGCGCCGCCGTGGAGAGATAGGCTCCCATGTTGGCGTAGGTTTTGATCTTCAGCCCCAGGATCTTCCCATCCTGACGATAGGCCGCCTCGAGGTCGGTGATGTGGTCCCGGCCGTGGGTGGTACTCAGGTAGTTCTCTTGCCGGGTTTCGACCCATTTGACCGCCTTGCCGGTCTGCATCGCGCAGAATGCGACCACGGCCTCATCGGCGTAGACGGCGATCTTACTTCCGAAACCTCCTCCGATCTCGGGAGTCGCGATGCGCAGCTTGTGCTCCGGCACATTCAAGACGCCCGACAGGAGGAGGCGATGGATGTGAGGGTTCTGGCTCGTCAGGCGAAGGGTCAGCTCACCAGATCCTGAGTTGTACTCCGCCACGCAGCCTCGGGTCTCGATCGCGTTGGGAATGAGTCTCTGGTTCAGCAGCCGGACCTTGAACACTCCATCCGAGTCGGCGAAGGCCTTTTCCAGATCCCCTCCGCCCAGGTGCCAATCGAAGGCCAGGTTGTCCTGGGCCTCCTCGTGAACCACGGGGGAACCTTCCTGGACTGCCTGCTCGCTGTTGACCACAGGCTCGAGAATCTCATAGTCCACCTTGACCCGTTCGGCTGCGTCCTCGGCCAGATAACGATCCTCGGCCACGATCACCGCAACCCCATCCCCGACGTAACGGACTGTGTCCAGGGCCAGCGCCGGATGCGGTGGCGTCTTCAGGTTACAGTCCGGGAGCAGCCAGGCCGTGGGCATGGGACCGACCTTGTCCTCGAGGTCCTTGCCCGAGAAGGCGGCTACCACACCCGGAGCTACCCGAGCAGCCTCCAGGTCTACCGACCGAATCCGTGCGTGAGCATGGGGGCTTCGAATAAAGGCCGCATAAAGCATTCCGGTGAGACTGATGTCGTCGGTGTACTTGGCTGTGCCCGTGATCAACCGGGGATCCTCGCGGCGCTTAACCCGCGTGCCAAAAAATTTCGTTGCCATCCTCGGGTCCTCCTAGCTCACAGCGGTTTCCCGCATCTTGCGGGCCGCACTCTGGACTGCGTTTACGATGTGCTGATATCCGGTACAGCGGCAGAGGTTGCCTTCCAACGCATGCCGGATCTCCCCTTCAGTCGGACCTGGGTTCCGCTCCAGAAGCTGAACGGCAGCCAGCATGAAGCCGGGCGTGCAGTATCCGCACTGAAGCCCGTGTTCCTCCCAGAAGGCCTCTTGGATGGGGTGGAGCTCTCCGTCGGTCGCCAAACCCTCAACCGTGGTGATGTCATCTCCATCAGCCTGAACCGCGAAAAGCGTGCAGGACTTCACAGCCATCCCATTGAGGATCACGGTGCAGGCTCCACAGTTGGAGGTGTCGCACCCGACATGCGTTCCGGTGAGACCGAGCGCATCACGGAGAAAATGGACGAGCAGCAGACGAGGCTCCACCTCACGTTGATAAGTGGTTCCGTTTACGCTGATTTCAATAGGTATCTTTCCCATATCAAGTTACCTCCTTAGGGTCTGCGCAAGAATAACTTGGTAGAATTAGCGCTCAGATTTGCACCAGATTTGGCCGCGAACAATTGAGCGAAACCGCAGGCGTAGCCCGGTCTACGTTGAGGATTTCTCGATTGAGGAGCGGCCGAAGATGGTGTGAAGATGAGATGCCAAAATGCCAAGTTATTCTTGCGCAGGCCCTTGCTACGCATCAGAAGATCCCTCTTCCTCGAGCTTCTGGAAAAACAGGGTCGCGAGCCTGCGCGCGACACCGGAAAACAAGCGACTTCCGACCGCTGCCAGGCGGCCGGTGATGTGGGCGTCACCTTCATAGTTCACGAGTGTGTCGCCATTGTCCTCGGCTAGCTTGATTCTGCCATTGGCTACGATTCCACCCGCGCGCCCCTGTCCCTCGACATGCAGGGTCAGTTGGCTGGGTTCCTGTTTGTCCCGCACCTCCACGTGCCCCTCGAAACTACCTCGGACAGGTCCTACGGCCAGCTCGAGCTCTGCCTTGAAACGATCGGGACCATCCGGCTCAAGTTTCTTGACCCCGGGAGTTATACGAGCCAATACCTCTGGATCGTTGAGTAACTGCCAGGCCCGATTAGGAGACATATGAAGAGAATGAGTCCCGGCAATCTGCATCACTCAGCCTCGTTCTATTCTTCAAGTCGTGAGATTGACTGTCAAACACTTTTCGGTGTCAGGTGTTCGGCCCCCAGCTGCCCTGGATTGTTAAATCTCGCTGTTGGCCAGCTCTCTCCTCGGAACTTGGGCCCCTATTGCAGACAAGTCAAGTTGTTCGCGGCTCTGTTCTGCTGTGGACGTCCATCAATAGCTTTTTCAGCAAGGAGCGGCGAGACGTTCAAGCTGTAACCTGTAACCTGCAACCTGTAGACTTGAAGCCGATAGCCATGCGTGAAGAAGCGGCTCTTGCCGCGGCAATATCGGCAAATCGGAAGTCGGGTCTACGGACTGCACTGGCGACGGTGGTGCGAGTCAGCGGCTCGGCGTACCGGCGAGAAGGCGCCAAGGTTGCGATCGACGAAACTGGCACCACCACCGGAATGATTTCCGGAGGCTGTCTGGAACCGGAGGTAGCAAATACAGCCGCCCGTGTCCTTCGGAATGGCGAGCCCGAGCTTCGCCGCTTTGACCTTGAAGACGATGCTCTGTGGGGACTTGGGATGGGGTGCGGTGGCACTGTCGACGTCCTGATCGAACTGATAGACGGGCACCCGGCATGGGACCCCTGGCTGCACTCCTTATCGGTCGGAGAACTCTCAGTGAGGGCCGTGGTGTGTGGTTGCTCTGAGACCTCGCTGCCAATGGGAAGCTGGATACTCTTGACCGGGAGCTCCGCTGCCGTTGGAACTATCGAAGGTGATCTCTCAGCAACCCTGGTCGCCGCCGCAGAGACGATTCTGACTTCGGAACATCCCACTTCACAGACTCAACTCATCGAAGGATTGGAAGTCCTTCTCGACGTGAATCTCCCGCCAACCGAGATCGTGCTCTTCGGAGCGGGCCACGACGCGATTCCGGTAGCCGAGCTAGCCGTCAAACTGGGATTGGCTGTCAGCGTAGTAGACCCGCGTCCCAATCTCGCCAGTGCGGAGCGTTTTCCAGATTCCCAAATCATCCTGGCCCATCCATCGGAGTATCCTGAAAAGGTACGACTCGGCCTGCGCAGCTACGTCGCGATCATGAATCATCAACTGGAACGGGACCAGGCTGCCCTGCTTCTCGCTCTCCAGAGCGATGCCTCCTACATAGGCGTGTTGGGCCCTCGCTTGCGCTGCCGCAAGCTGCTTGATGGCCTTGGGAAGGAAGGCTTTCAGGCCAACCCCCGACAACTGGCTCGCCTCCGTAACCCCATGGGCCTGGATATCGGCGCGGAAGGACCACAGGAGATCGCGGTTAGCTTCTTGGCTGAACTGCTGGCGGTCCGAAACCGATTCTCGGCCGGCTTTCTCACCGAACGACCTGGGGGAATCCATAGCCCGGGGGAAAGGAAAGGTTAGTGGATCCAGAAATCGTCTTCTCTGCTCGGGGGCTTCTTCTCATACACCTTGAAGCGCTCTCTCATCCGCTTGATTCTCCAACGGTGATAGCTCTGGCGCATAGCTGACCAGGACAACCACCCCTTCAAATACAAGAAAGCGAAGACCATGCCCCCCAGATGCGCGACGTGGGCAATAGTGCTGCCGGGAGAGCCCAGAGCGGAGAAGAAGGCAATCGCTCCGAGGAAGGCTACGAAGTATTTGACCTTGACCGGAAACAGGAAGTAGAGATAAACCTGCCGGTCTGGAAACAGCATTCCATACGCCATGAGAATACCGTAGATGGATCCGCTGGCTCCGATAGTTGGCGCCTGTCCATAAGGATCAAACAAGATCGACAACACTCCGGCGCCGACTCCTGTGACGAGAAAGAAGCGCAGGAACTCACGGCTACCCCAATAGCGTTCCAGCTCGCAGCCGAACATCCAGAGGGCGAACATGTTCCAGAACAGATGCCAGAAGTCTCCGTGAAGGAAAAGATAGGTGAAAAGTTGCCAGACGAAAAGCTTTTCCAGGACCGCGAAGGGGGTGAGACCGAAGATGAGCGTCATCTCCGCGCCAGCCCCAAACTGAAGTACGAAGGTCACCGCACAGGCAATGACCAGGTACTTCACCATGGTCGTTAGATTGGGACCCATGGTAACGTAGGGTTTGGAACCATAACTCACAGTTAAGATGATAACACGCCTGCTTTGACGCTCGGGCTTGGCAGAATGGCCTGCCACCGGGTCTCAAACTCCAGACAAGGACATCCATCATGCGTTTGACGCTAGTGACCCTCACCTTGCTCGTCCCAGTCGCGGCGATCGCCCAGGTCGAACCAAAACGATACGAACTGACGGTCGACTCGCAAAGACAGGATGGTGTGCCACGCGGCGACCTGACGATGCACGTCTGGAGAGCTGACAGGGTCTATGCTGGCACCGCTCGACGATACTGGGTCTACGTCCCGAAGCAATATGACGCTTCGAAGCCAGCGGCGCTGATGGTGTTCCAGGACGGACACGCCTACGTCTCGGAATCCGGTGACTTCCGGGTCCCGATAGTGTTTGACAATCTCATCCACAAAGGCGACATGCCCATAACGATCGGAGTCTTCATCGATCCCGGTCGCTGGACTGCGTTGCCGCCCGAACCCGGCTGGCGGCCACGTCCCGAAAACCGCAGTGTGGAATACGACACGCTCAGCGATACCTACTCCCAGTTTCTATTGACGGAAATCCTGCCCCAGATCGAGAAGTCGTATGCGATTTCCAAGGACCCTGAGCAGCGAGCGATCTGTGGAATCAGCAGCGGTGGGATCTGTGCCTTTACCGTGGCTTGGGAGCGACCCGATCAGTTTCGCAAGGTGCTCAGCCACGTGGGCAGTTTTACGAACATCCGCGGAGGACACAACTATCCGGCGCTGATCCGCAAGACGGCCCCTAGACCCATCCGGGTCTTCTTACAAGGTGGCCGCTACGACCTGGACAATGAACATGGTCATTGGCCGCTGGCCAACCAGCAAATGGACGCAGCCCTTTCGTTCATGAAATACGACATGAAATTCGTGTTTGGCGAAGGCGCTCACGATGGCAACCATGGCGGTGCAATTCTGCCAGAATCGCTACGCTGGCTCTGGAGGTCTTCCGAATCATCCGATAAGTAGCCAAAGGACTCGAGACTTGAATAGTGGACAGCCGCGCGCGATTGTCCTCCGGGCAAGGATACCCTCATCGGAAGGGAGATACCTTGTAGGTTTGGATGGAGTTCTCAATTTCGGGTGACCGATCAGGCCTGGGGCCAGCCTGGTCAGGCCCGCTTCGTCTCGACTCCGAAGTGGTGCAGCACGTTGCGCATCAGAGTATCGAATCTGGAATCAGCCGATAAGCCAGCGCCGGTAGCGATGCAGCCACCGTGGAAGACCCGGCCTCCCTGGGGACGCTCCCAGTAGATCATTTCAGCCACCACCCCATGCTCGAGAGGCATCCAATGGGCATAGTAGTCGATTCCGCGGCGGCCCTTCTCGATGACTCGAGCCAGCGTCGTAATACCTGACGGCTCCTCCGGAAAAGACGCGCCTTTCGGAAAGTGTTGCGTGATCTTTTGGATCCAGGGGAGCCGCACGTCGCACTCATGCCCACCCACGCGCGGCCAACCATCGGGCCCATGACCGAAGGTCTCGCCCTTGCCAAGATTTACCTTTTCGGGTTGCTGGAAAAGAAAGTGGTTGGCTTGCTCCACTTGGTACACTCCGAAGCTTTCCCTCTCCTGATGTCCCCACCAACCGATGCACTCCAGTCCCAGAACCTTCCAGGCTGGATAGCCGCAATAGCGCATCAAGCTGCCCCGCTTCTTGTCATGGCTGTGGTAGAGCTCACCGACGGTCGCCGATTCGCGCCCGCCGATCCGCGGGACCAGTTTTCGACACTCCATCACGCCGCCATCGTCATCATAGGTCACTCGCCAGAACATGGTATTCCCTGACATAGCAACCACGTTGCCACCCCGCTGAAGAAACTTGTCGACGCCCTCGTAGGCCTCGACCGACCAATATTCACTGTGACCATTGATTACCAAGACCTTGTAGTCCTTGAGCATAGAGGGGTCGGAGTGGAGGTCGTAGTCGGTAACTACGTCATAGTCATAGCCGGCTTCGCTCAGCCAGCTGTGGGCGAAGCGCTCGACTCGCATCAGGTGGCTGTAGCCGACCTCGCTTCTGCTGAACAACACGTCGGGACCCGCCACTGGCCAAGGCATGTTCATGCCGAATTGGTAGGAGGGTTGGCCCTGATGGTGGTTACGGTAGCAGGAGTATGAGGGCGCCTCCGCGACCACGTTGGGCAGGCCCGTGGTACTCCAGAGTTGGCGGTCCGGCGCATTGGCGGCAAAGGGAGTCGCGCTGTAGGCGAGCCAGGTATTGCTCGAGCAGAGGACCAGGATCGGCGCCTTCGGTCGGTCAAGCGCCTTACGCACGATGAACGTCACATGATACTTGAGGGACTTGCCGTCGATCTGGAAGCGGAAGCGGCCCACGTAGATGCCTGATTGAGTCTCTTTCGGCAGCCGGTACCGGTGCGTGACCTCCCAGCGGCAATCGTAGAGATCGTCAGAGGCAAAGCGAATCGCATGCCCCCGGCTGAGGTCAGTCGTGGGATCATAGTCCCCGTAGCGCGGGATGGCTCCACTGTCGAACGAGGGACCGCCGACCATCCAGGTCGCTCTATTGATGATCTTGCCGTGGTGGCCATGTCCACTGACGTCAGCCACCTCATCGCCCACTTCTTCGTCAAGGGGCCAGCAAGCGACCACCCCTTCGCCTAGCGGCCGCTGCAGCCCTATTTCCTGGAATCGCTGCTCCACTTCCCTCGCCGAAAGCGCCCGATCGTAGATCACGGGCATGGATAGTTCCCCGTCGAGAAAATTGTCCGCCTGACCTTCCTGACCGGCAGCAGCCAGACGAAGCGGCGTGCGGCCGGGTTTCAATGGCCCCTCAAAAGCCCAGCCGCTGTCGAACTTGCCGTCCAGATAGAGCGTAGCCAGCTCGCCATCCCAGGTGACCGCAACATGGTGCCACTGTCGTGGCTCGAGTTTTGGCCCCGGCTGGAGCCAACTGTCGCGAAACTCTCCCCCGTCTCCAAGGTAGATACGTAGATACCCCCTGTGATCTATGAGAACCGCGAATCCGCAGTCAGCGGAGGGATCATAGCTGCTGATCAGGCCCTGCTCAGCGTCCAGTCGCCAGGGACAAACCCAGCACTCGAGTGTGATTTCCTCGAAGACCCGATCTGCCCGGAACTCGTTCTCCACGTGCACGTAGGAGCCGGGATGAATCTCCTGCAACCTGGGCTCGACCTTGGGAAAAGAGTGTAGGATCTGGTCACTCTCGAGATCATCGATTTGATTTCCCAGACGACAGACCGACAGCTCATAGTGCACGGTGCTGCTGACCCGAAAATGGACGGCATCACCAGCGGCGACACTCTTTTCCGCATACGCGTGGACGCCCGAAACTCGCATCGGAAGATGCGGCGGAATCCCGCGAGCCTCACCGGCCGCTTGGGAGGTAAGCTCCTTTGCGCTCGCTGCTTGATGTATCCCCAAACCGGAAGCAGCGGCCACGGCAGCCGCGGTTTCCTTTAGAAAGTCACGTCGATTCCCAGCCATTGGTTGTTCTCCAGTGAGGAAGCTTCGAGCCCAAATCGTAAGTATACTCGGACGTTCAGTATTATCAGTAGTAGCGCGTAACTTCAGTCGTGGTGAGTCCGCTCCAGTGCAGCTACGGCTCTGTTACGAGCGGTTCTTTGGTCCTCCGATCAAACGAGGTTTCAGGTCAGTGGCCCCCCCGCTGCGCTGCCCCATTCGAGAAAGAAACTCTACCTGATCTCGGGAGGGATCACCTACGCCGAAGGCGTTATTGCGGGTAGCCCAGGGTTGCAATGCGAAGCGAGCTACCCTGGGTTCAAGTCGCCGCTTCTTCTACGCTGCAAGCGTTGTTGCAATTCGTTTCC
>JAKZYH010000202.1:0-3670 GCA_047514575.1 Acidobacteriota bacterium
GCAATTCCAGTCTCGTTCGAGATCGTCCCTACTGGGATCGGAACCTTCCCCCTCAAGATCACGGCCATCGCCGATTCGGCGGCCGACGCGGTCCTCCGGGAGCTAAAGGTCATCCCGGAAGGCGTAACCAGCCAGCAGATCAGAAACGGTGTCATCGCGGCCGGTGAGGCGGTGAGTCTGGAAGCGCTGCCACCCTTGGAAGCCGTAGCGGACTCACACACGGCCTTCCTCTATCTCAGTCCCAGCCCGGTGGCTCAGTCGATGAACGGCGTCGCCGACCTCCTGGAGATGCCTTACGGCTGTGGCGAGCAGAACATGATCTTCCTGGCCCCGGATATCGAGATCCTCAAGTACCTGGGGGAAATTGGAGAGCTGGCTCCGGAGGTCCAGGCCGAGGCTGAGTTCTTCGTCAACGTGGGCTACCAGCGTCAGCTCACCTTTCAGACCACGGATGGAGGCTTTGCGGCCTTCGGTGGCGAGGAAGGCGCCCTTTGGCTGACCGCCTTCGTCCTCTCCACCTTTTCTGGAGCCCGCGAGGTCCGCGACATCGATGAGTCGGTGCTGGACCGGGCAGCCGCCATGCTGGTATCGCGCCAGCTCGAAGATGGCTCCTTTCAAACCGACGACTTTCTGATCCACCAGGAGATGGACGGAGGACTCGAGAACCTGGTTGCCATGTCGGCATACGTGGCCAACGCCCTGGCCGACTATGGTGGCGACAGCGTAATAGATTCCCTCAACCGGGCGGCCAACTATCTTCAAGATTCCGTCTCCCGAGTCTGGGACGATCCCTATTCCCTCTCGATCGCGGCAGTCGCCCTGTTCAAGATCGACGGCTTAGAAGCGACAGCTGAAGGAGTCTTGGATCGACTCCTGGAAATGGCCATCGCAGAGGGAGTCGGTCTTCACTGGGAGCCCTATCCAGTCGAGACCACTGGATATGCAACCATAGCCCTCCTGATGGCCTCAAACGGTGCCGGAAGACCTGAAGCGCAAGCGGCGGTCGAGTGGCTTTCCACGCAACGCAACTCTCTGGGAGGTTACGGCCAGTCGACTCAGGACACGGTTGTGGCCCTGCGGGCCCTATTCCAGGCCGTCAGGAAAATTCACCGCGACCTGGACGTCGAACTTTCTCTCTTCCAGGGAGAAGAGGAACTTACCCGTTTTAGCGTCAATGAGACCAACTTCGACCTCCTGCAGCAGTTTCAACTGCCCGCCGACGGGACCCTCTTCGAGCTGCGCTCGTCAGGGACAGGAAGCGTCGGTTTTCAGCTGGCACAGCGATTTAACCTCCCGGGGGAGCTTCTACCTCCCTCCCGGAACATGACCCTGAAGGTCTCCTACCGGGCCGAGCACATCGAGGTCGACGATGTCGTAGATGTGGTCGTTGACCTGCAATACAACGGGACGAAGGCACGGACGGGAATGGTGATCGTCGATATCGGCATCCCAACCGGCTTCGGCGCCGTCGTGTCCTCACTGCAGAAACTGACGGATTCGGAGCTCATTCAGCGGGCAGAGCTGGCAGGACGCAAGGTCATTTTCTACATCGATGGTCTGAACCAGGAAGACTCCCACTCCTTCACCTTCCAAATCGTCGCCTTGTTTCCGGTCCGGGCTGAAGCCGCCATCTCGACGGCCTACGAGTACTACGATGCTTCGATTCAAGCCTATGATCTCCAGCAAGCCCTCGAAGTGGAGTCACGCGGACCCAAGATTGAGTCCGTCTCTTCTCAAACGCTACCCCCAGGTCAGCAGCTGATCATCAGAGGAAGCGGTTTCCTTGCCGGCGGTCCGCTACTCAAATTTGGGGAGGTTGAGGTAGAGAGCTACGAAATCCTCGACGACAACACCCTACTCCTGACCATCCCCCGGCTGCCGCCAGGTAGTTTCAGCCTCTCGCTCACGACCTCGGAAGGAACCACCACCTGGACTGGTGAAGGTCGGGAGATCGTCATTTCCCCCCTGATTTTCTACTTCCCGATCTATCCTTCGGACGACGATCTTTTCATGGGATTCGCACTGGCCAACAGCTCGACCAGTCAGGCTGTCGTGAACTTCGAGCTCTTCGGCCAACAACACCTCGGCTTCTCGAGTTTGGAGAAGCCCGATCCGATCACCTTGGAACCAGGAGTTCAGCTGGCGAAACTAGGTAGAGAGATCTTCTCCGGTCCGCCTCAGCCCAATCGTCTGGCCTGGGTCCGGGCTACCACCGACAATCCGGCTCTGGCCGCATGTTCCTTGTTGGGCAACCTCGATTATCTGGACGGCTCCGGAGCGGCGACCAAGACAGCCAGGAAACTCTACTTCACGCGAGTAGAGAGCAAAGCCGAGGGAGATGTGTCAGAACGGGCTACGACTTCCCTCAGCATTGCCAACCCGAGTTTAGGACCGGTCAAGCTGAAGCTGACGCTCTACTCCACATCCGACGCGTCGAAGACGATCCAGAGTGCCGAGACCGAGAGGATCTTGCCTG
The DNA here is from genome assembly GCA_047514575.1 of Acidobacteriota bacterium. Lineage (GTDB taxonomy): Bacteria > Acidobacteriota > UBA6911 > RPQK01 > JAJDTT01 > CAUZIZ01. The sequence continues at coordinate 2,477 of JAKZYH010000202.1, forward strand.
CCAAGGGCATCCTCTACGAGCGAGTCGTAGATCTTTTTCGCGATGCGGGTCCGATTCCAAACGGCTATGTTGAAGTTGAGGTCTTGGCGGGAGCAGGCGTGGTGGGCTTTCAACTGGTCGAGTTCTCGGAGGGCCGCTCCCTGATCGGGTTGAGTCCCTGGGAAGGGAATAGCCTCGAGAGCCTCCATTCGGCTCAGGTAGCCAGGACACCCGGCCTGACTACCAGCATCAACCTGATCAACGTGGGGACTGCCTCTCGTCGGGCCACCTTGACGGTCTTGTCAGCGGATGGTTCCAAGGTTGGCGGTTCTGTCACGGTCGACCTGGCTCCTGGCTCCCAGCTGGTGAGGGACCTCTTCGATCTGGCTGGAGAAGAGGTTGTCACTGGATCCCTGACGGTTCAGGCCGACGGGCCGGGAATCATCGGAGATGTTCTGATCAGGGAATCGGAAACCTCCGAGTTCGCTACGGCTGCACCGCTGCAGACGCAGAAGGCAAGAAAGACTGTTTCCTGCCAGATTGCGAATGCACTGGGCCTCTTCAGCGGCGTAGCGCTGTTCAACCCGGGCAAGAGTATTGCCGAGGTGACGCTGGAGGCCTTCACCAGCAGCGGCAAGTCGGCTGGCAAGCAAAGCCTGACCTTGAAGGCTGGAGCCAGTCTGGCCCGCACCGTGACAGAGCTCATCCCCTCGACTGCGGCACAGGTCGGAGGCTACCTGGTGGTCTCCTCCTCGGAGCCACTCGTAGTCAGGCAGATCTTTGGAGACAACGAGCTAACCTATTTCTCATCGGTGCAGCCCAGCGTGATCGAGTAGCTTGGTCGCGCCCCCAGCCGCGGGGACCCCATTCGAAAGAAGAAACTTTGCTTACCTCTGCCGTGATCGTCGTTACTGCTTCTGACAGAGCCGTGACCGTGAGGGAGTGTCGTAAAAGGCAACATCAGAGTCCACGATGCTGAGTGAACACGTCTCGCTTTCACCTCCGAGCGACGCCTGCCAGAGGCTACTGAAGCCGTCTGGGTGTGCACTTACACCTTGAACTGGTTCAAGGACTGAGAGGATTTGAATCCTGAAGGGATTCCGGATTCCAGCCCAGGGTTTCCGAACCCTGGGTCACCAGCGTCCCCTCTCTTACCCTACCCTGAAAGGGTGCGATGAGCCGCAGTGGCTCGAACTAAGTCAAACCATGTTAGAC
>JAKZYH010000203.1:0-2906 GCA_047514575.1 Acidobacteriota bacterium
GCCGTGGGTCGAGCTAGGCTCGACCGCCTTACTTCGGCCTGGAGACCAAACCCACGTCACAGACTGAATGTGGCGCATCTCCCTTCACTTGGAACTTCCCCTATCGTCCCCCCTTTGGGGACTTCGGGGACCTTCGCTTCGCCTGAAGGCGAGGGGTTTCCACCATCCCCGATGGGAACACTAACTGCCCCTTGAGCCGCGCTCCCCGACCGTCCATTTCCCCCATTCACTCGAGGCGCAGCACTTTGCGGGCGTTGGTCCAGAACACATCCTCGACCTGGCGATCCGAAAGTCCGAGATTCCGCAAAGCCACCTTCAAGACCCGCAGCGACTCGAGACCCATGAAGAGTGGTTTCACCTCGCGGTGGGAGACCTTGCTCCAATCGAGGGTATCTTCATAAAGCCACAAGTGGTCGTCTCCGATGGAAACGCAGCGCCCTCGCAGGTGGCTGATTGGGTAGTCGGAACCCCACATCAGCCGCTCGTGACCAAAGGTTCGAACGATTGGCTCCAGGGCTCCATTGCCGGTGATGGCCGACATATCGAACCAGACGTTGGTCAGTCCCTCGAGGGAATGGATTCCTTCTGCTGTGTGATGAGGATTGAACGCCGTACCGGCATGAGCCAGGATCAGGCGCATGCCCGGGTAGGTCTCACAGTAATAACGAATCTTCTGCTGGTTAGCAGGGTCCGCCAGAGCGCGACTCTTGACCATGTGGAGCAGGATAACCAGTTCTTCTTCGTGTGCGACTCGTACGTGTTCCTCGGCCAGGAACTGCTCGATCTCTGCCTCCCAGGTCTCCACACCGGGGGCGAAGTGCTGATACACCTTCAGGCCCACCATGGAAAGCCGGCGAACTTCCTGCCGCACCTCCTCAGGATCCATGTGAGGAGAAACGATCAGAAGAGACCGGGAGTCCGGATCTTTGGAAACCTGCACAGCGACATACTCGTTGGAAACGCGGTAGGTCTCAGGATGTAGTCCTCCTCCGAAAAAAAGGGCGTGAGTCTCCCGGCCCGGAGTAATCCACTGGATTTCCTTCTGATATCGCTCCAGAGGCAATTTCTCGGGACCGCCCTGCAGGATGGTCGGCTTCTTCCATTGCCAGAGCTCGTAGAGGTGCGCATGGACGTCGAAAATCCTCTCGGGCACGAAGCTTTCGAGCTCTCGTTCGAAGAATTCCCGATCCAGATCCGTGAGTTCCCAGGTCAGCTTCATGATTTTCTCTCCAATCTGGAGGGTAATTATTCCACACCGACCCTCCTATTGCTCTGAGAGATAGTGGATCCTTCATCCTGGCGCCAGCCAACCGGTAGGTGCAGCGACCAAACCTCGCTGCTAAGCGGAGCGGCGTGTCCTCCGGCGACCCAGATTCTGTCCTGGAACACGAAAGCGGAGTGCTCGTGACGAGGCCTCCAGAGAACTTCCGACTTCAGGGACGTCCAGTGCTCACCGTCCGCTGAGCACCACACATCCCCCATATTTCCCTCCTCTTGCGACCATCCACCGAGAACCCAGATCCGATTCCGGTAGACCAACGATGAAAACCAGAGCCGGGGCTCCCACGGCGCATTCTCTGTCACCAGCGTCCACTCAACCCCATCTTCCGAGCACCAGACATCGTTCAGCGCGAAATGGCTGGGAACGTAGTTCCCGCCTCCAAGCACCCACATCTTCCCATCCAACACAACGGCCTGATGAAAGGCGCGAGGGGACCAGGGCGCCCGCTCCGTCGCCAATTCCCATTTCTCGCCGTCGGATGAGCACCAGACATCATTTCGAAGGCTGGTGTCGTCACCAAGAAAGTAGTTCTCGATCCCACCCAAGATCCACATCTTGTCCTTAAAGACGATGGCTCCCGCCGCCAGACGGGGAGACCAACTCGCGCGCGCCGTAGCCTGTTTCCAGGAGAGACCGTCGCTAGACGACCAGACTTCGCTGCTTGCCGAACAGCCAGGCAACAGACCGTTGAACCATCCTCCCATCAGCCACATTCGATCACCGAAGACCAGTGTCATCGGCAGGTCGCTATGCTTCCAGGGTGCCGCCCGCTGGACCTCCGTCCAGTTCCTTCCGTCAGGCGAGCTCCAGACATCCCGTGGACACGGCTCAAAGGAACTGAACCAACCACCCAAGATCCACATCTGATTCCTGAAAACCAATTCTCCAGAGGAATCTCGGGCCTGCCATCCTGCCTTTTCGGTGATTCGAATCCAGTCCGGAGTCATGCTTTCCTTCCAAATGTTGGTAAAGACCTATTAGGGCACGATTTACTCACCACTGCCGTTTGGGCGAATGCGAATCTGATCCGCTCAAATATATTCTCGCAGTTACTGCAGCAAAGCTCGTTTTAATAAATGAAAGGAGTGTTAGCCATGAAAGTTCCGAGAATAGTCGAAGAGCTAGACTTGATGGAGAGAGTCGACCACGAGAACGCGGGAGTGCCGATTTCAGAATTGCTGAGTTCAACAGATTCCCTTCCAGCTCCTGATCGGGTCGAGACCGAGGAGAAAGCAGAAAAATTACTGGACACACTGGTTGATGAATTGGAAACCCTTGGGATTGTGATCGATTTCTGCGGGCACTGGTCCGAACGTAGAGCCTACCGGTACGTCCTACAAACTATTCTCCGCAAAAAATACGACCGGCGCCTGGTAGCGACCTCCATAGTGACCCACTTCACCACCTATCAAGATTGTCGAGAATGCGACGAGGAATTCGATCTGCAGCTGGATGAGTCCGAGATACCCTCTTGATTGCCGTTCAGGATTCGGAACTGGCGCCCAGCACGCGACTTCATCAGGGTCTTCGCCCCGAGGGAGTGTTGCTTCAACTTAAGGTCTGCGCAAGAATAACTTGGCATTTTGGCATCTCATCTTCACACCATCTTCGGCCGCTCCTCAAT
>JAKZYH010000204.1:0-21410 GCA_047514575.1 Acidobacteriota bacterium
GGGCATAGGCTATGGGCTCAACTGCCAGGAAAAGGACAAATACCCAAACACAGGCGGGCGCTATCCACAGCAACGGGCTTCTCGTCTCGCGCAGAGCCCTCCGGCCTACGGGAGAGTGTCTGCAAGCGTTCATTAAAGTCAGGCTGCGCAGTGGCTGCAGCCGTTCCTCTGACCGGAGACAACATCCACTCATCAAACCCTCCGTTCCATGTCTAGAAGCGTCCAATCGCTCCCGGGTGCGAGTAGCGGGGTGGGACTGATCCGCATCTTCGAGGTGACTCTTGTGGCAAATACTAAACGTTTGAGCAACCTTTGTCCACTTTCCCCCTTGACGAAACCTGCTCAATAGAACTCTTCCCACAGAAACGATAGCAACAGTCGTGCCAAAGTCCGGGAGTCTGATCCACCAGACTACAGATTGGCTGTTAACTTGTTCAGGCAAAAAGAGAAGTCCTCGGGTGCATGGAAAGACACCAAGACGCAGCAGAGACCGGAACTCTATCCTTTGGGATAGCGAGCCTATCCGATCAGATAGCCCCGTCCACCTTGGAATTGCTGAGAAAGGGTATCTGTTGGATGACTCTCTGAACCCGGCTGTCCATGATTGTGGGGTGTCACAATCACTGCTAGCATCGCAATGAACTCTGTCGACACAAGGGACTGAATCAGCACAGTTGTCGGGTGGCCCTCTGATTGGTCCAAGCCGTCGCTCATGAGAGATTACCTCTGAACTGGGCGAAGCGAAGGGGACATGACTGCTTGTAGGGAGGACTGACCATGAATCGAATCAAAGACAACATACGGAAAGTCGCTGTCTACTGCCGAGTGTCAAGCGACGTTCAAAGGGAGAAAAGAACGATTGAGAGCCAGGTCTCCACGTTGAAGTCCTACGCCGAGCGCTATGCTTACGAGGTTTATCGAATCTACCAGGATGATGGATTCTCTGGCTCGACGATTGAAGGAAGGCCCGCGTTCAAGCAACTTCTCATCGATTGTGGCAGAGGCAAGTTCGAAGCCATCCTGGTTGTGGAGCACAATCGAATCACACGCTCTGAGAACCCCGAGGAAGTTGGCAAGATTCAAAGGATTCTCATGGAGAACAACATCCGGATCATTTCGCCGCCTGAAGGGGTCTTGGATCTGAAACGGCCGCCGGATGAGCTGGTGGCTTGGATCAAGATGTGGATTGCGAAGGAAGAGAAAAGGGAAATTGCCCGGAAAATGAAGCGAGGTAAGAGAGAAGGAATGAGGAAGGGGAAATGGACGGTACGTCGACCCCCTTTCGGATACCAGTACGACAAAACGACCAACAGATGGGACTTTCAAGCAGAAGAACACAAGCTTTACTTGTGGATGATCGAAAGGTTTCTGGTAGAGAAATGGTCACTGAGCCAGATCTGCGCCCATCTGCAAAGGAGAGGCGTAAAAGGCAAACATGGGAAAGACTGGGCCCACGCCACACTCAACTACATGCTTCGCAATCCGGCTTACAAAGGGGAGCTCTACGGTAACAAATATGAGTATGAATATGACCCGATCGCCGGCAAATCCAAGCGTCTTGGAACCAAGCCAAACGAGGAATGGATCAAAATCGACATCCCACCCATAATCTCCACGGAAAGATGGACCCAGGTGCAGGGGCAACTGGATGCGAACAGGAGTGCAGGTCGTCCGGTGGCCGAGAATCAGCTCCTTCTGAAAGGCATCCTTCGCTGTGGTCATTGCGGCTCCAAGTTGTATGGCCAGCACGGGGCACGGCCGGAGGATCACTACTACTGCTGCCACAACCGGAGAGCAGCAAAGCACAAACGAAGTACAGAGGGTCGGAAACGATGTCGACTGCCTTACATCCGTAGTGATCAACTCGACGACTTCATTTTCCGATATACGGCTCGCATCTTTCGAGAACCGGACCTACTGCTAGAGCAGGTCTTCTCGGAAGACCACTTGGGAAAGCGACTCACAGAGTTGAAAGTGAGCAAGGAGCACTTGGAGTCGGAACACACGCGACACGAGGGACGGCTCGATCGTCTCATTGATCTGTATGCGGATGGCCAATTCGACCGGGTGACCCTGGATCGTAAATCGCTGAAGATCAAGAAAGAGCTGAGCAAGGTAGCCAAAGCACTGGAAAGCACGGAGCTGGAGAAGGAAGGAATCGAAAGGGGCAAGGTGCATCAGGTCCGGGCTTGGAGGAAGTTGCAGGAGCTCAAGGAGGAGGGCTTGGGGAGCTTTCTTGAGCAAATGGCCGAGGAGATCGACTTTCAGGACAGACGTCGTTTTCTGCAGACCTTCTTTCAATCCAGCAATGACTACATCGCCATTTCCGGGCGTAGAGGTAGTCTAAAAGCAAGTGGGTCACGACGCAGCTTGGATTGCGAGTGGCGCTCGATGTTCGACTTCAACTTAGTCAAGATTGCCGCTGAACAGGTTAAGGCTGGGAGTGCCTTGAGCGAGGCGATCGATGTCGCAGAGGCACAACGTATATATTTATCCGAAGAATGGTTCCAACCATCCTACCTACAATAGAATTCTGTATCGTAATGAAGCTAAATGAGTTAACGAGAAATAACTGGCGAAGGCAAATGGGCATCTCTTCCTATGAGTCCTCGATAGTCTTCGTCAGGTCTCACGTCGCTGCTAGACAGACTCGATCGAGGTCTGGTGTGTGGCTTTGATCACCTAAGGCTGTATCGCTAGATCTCTATCGGAAGTGCGGACAAGGATCGCGTGTTACCGGAGAAGTGCCTGGGGCCAGAGCGGAAGGCGCCTCTGGTTTTCTGCAATCTCAGCGCAGCCCATTCGACGTTTTCCGCGGGAAATTTGAATGTCTGCTGCTAGGTGCGAAAGCCGCCGCTCAGGGGCGATCTACTCTGACACTGTTCGTACGGTCAGATCTGTGCTATCACATCTGAGTTGATCTCCGCACCCTAGGCGACGCCTCCGGCCTCGAGGGTATGCAGTAGCGTTCTGACCGGTGCATCGGGGGGGGTAAGGAGAAGGCTTGATGAACGACAGCAAGAACACCCGCTGTCCGAACGGGCATTTAGGTTGCAGAGCTGATAGGCTTTGATCATCCTTCACGAACAAGCCGGGCGACCTCAGATCTGGGGTTGAGGAATGTTGGTTTGTCCCGAATCAGGTCTAAGCAGGAGGTTTAAGGAGGTTGTATGTCACTTAGTGGGAAACGTGCCCTGATCACTGGAAGCTCGCGGGGTATTGGCAGAGGCATTGCCCTAGAGCTGGCCGAGCATGGCGTCAACGTAGCCATCAACTATCGAGGCAATGAGGCCGCAGCGAAGGAGACCCTTACCAAGATCCAGGAGATGGGTTCGGATGGCCTTATCATCCAAGCCGACGTCTCACGTTCCGAGGATATGAGCCGAATGTTCAACACAGTAAGGGCCGAGTTTGGCAGTCCGGACATCTTTGTGAGCAATGCTCGGCCTGAGATACCAGAGTTCTATCAGCCCCCCTTGGACGTCACCCTGGATAGCTGGAACAATGCCTTCGATTCCCAGGCCAGGGCATTCCTGCTGGGTGCCCAACAGGCGAGTCCCCTCATGGGTGAGGCAGGCAGAATGATCGCCATCACTTTCGCTCCAGGTTCTCGCACAGGAAGCTGGCAACCCTGGGTCGCCATGGGATCTGCCAAGGCTGCGGTGGAATCGCTGGTTCGCTATTTCGCGGTGGCGCTGGCTAAACGTGGCATCACCGTGAATGCCCTTAGTCCTGGGTTTACCGAAGACAGTGTTTTGAACAGTCTTCCGCCAGAGGCACAGGACCTCATTAGAGACTGGCACAAGGGCGGGTGGACACCGATGGGACGGATGGGAACCCCAGCGGACATCGGCAAGGTTGTAAGGCTTCTTTGCTCAGAAGAAGCAGGCTGGATCACTGGCCAGCTCATCTACGCGGACGGTGGAGCGTCACTGATGGACACCGGTCTCCCACTCGCCATTCAGCAAGGATAGCGCGGCTTAATGACTCCTTGATTCCGCTTGGAGTCTACATTTGGAACCGCTTCTGGTGAAGCTGACTGGGCAGAGCAAACGGTCAGAATCGGTAAGGGATCTCCCGACCTAGACGCCGCCCCCGGCCTCGAGGTATTGCAGTAGCCGCGGTGCTGGTCAAGCGGGCGGAGTGATGGGGATTCTCCGTTAACCCGCTCCGGGTATACTGTGCTGCGAGGGCCTATACGAAGGGGGACCTCTTCCCGATAGGCCACGATCTGCAGCATGGGCCGGACAATGTTCCTGACTCCACGGCCAAAGCAAGGGATGAAGTACTCACCCCGGGAGGGGCTTGAACTCATAACCCAACGATGCTGTCGAGCGCCCGCTGTCGAGGAGTCCAACTTGCCTCCTCTCGACTTGAAGACAGACCAGTTGTTTTCTAATTCTAGCCAAAAATATTTGAAGTTTTGATTCTTAGGGATTGGACACTAACGATCGTTGCAATGTGGCCCTTTCCAGGAGGCCGCTTCAGCGGCCTGGCGCGAAGCGTACTAGACCCGGTGTTTACGCCGGGGTCAGCCGCTTCTCCTCCCTCCCCTGAGGGCCGTTTACGGTCCTTCTCGAGCGGCGGCTTTAGCCCTCGTAGACCCGGAGCCTGGCTGAAGCCTTTACCCGAGAAGCCCGCTGAAGCAGGCTCCCGCAGCTGCTTGCCCGCCCACCCGGCCCTGAAGGACCGGTCTATTACGCTTCGCGCCAGACCGCTAAAGCGGCCTCCTTAAAGGCGACCCCTCAACCTACCCCAGGGGGCCACGCCGCCCGAGCCGAACGGGAACTGTCTTTTGGCCCACTGGACCCGTTCGTGAACCTTCGGAAGCCTGGTCCCCACCGAACCGACGCGACCAGGGAAATGTGAGAGCAAGATTCTCAGAATGCGCGAGCTAGCAGCTAATACTTTCTAACAAGACCAGCCAAAAAGAGCGAACTGAGAGAAAATGAGATAAAGATCAGGGCAGAGGCTAATTGCCAATTCTTCAAGCTGATAGGTACTCAGGTAAACTCAGCTGAAATGAGCTGAAAACCCCTTGTATTGGTCCCAAGCACCAAATTCCAAGCAACCTGCTATCTTCGCCCAGGCACGACCGATTCAACAGAGCCGCGAACGACTTGAGCTGTTAGCACGATTAGGCCAAGTTCCGAGGAAAGAGCTGGACAACAGCAAATCTACCCGGTCCTCGACGAAGAAGTTTCTTTCTCGAACGGGGCCACCGCCGCTGGGGGCGGTACTAATAAGAACGTTACAGACCAGAGAAAACGCGGGAGGATTGGAGGGCAAAGGCAAAGGGAAGAAACAGGATCAGTCAGTCCCTGGCGGTAGATTGTGTGCGTGGGTGAGGTACACCAAACCATTGTTCATTACGGTCCGCCTTCGGTCGAGCGTAATCGAAGCCTGTTCGAGTACTGCCTCCGCTCCTGGGACTCCAGCGGCACACCCTTTCTCTACGTGGTTGCAACCCGCTCTCGACAACGGCAACTACAAGAGCAGTTCCTGTCCCGTTTCCCTCAAGTCTTCGAAATTCCGATACTGACCTTTCCGAAACTGGTGCAGGATCTGTTGGCAGCAGCTGGGGCGAAGCGCCGCCGGATATCCGAGCCTGAAAAACTCTGTTTGCTCGAAGGGATTCTCCAGGACTCAAGTAGCAGTGCAGAGCAATCTCGACAGCAGATCGGCTCTCGGCTAGCCCGCTTGAACCGAATCGTCAACTTCGCACAGCAGCACTATCTTTTGGACGAGCAGCAGCTCCGGCTGCGATACGAGCGCTGGGAAGGGTTGATTGGCTCTGAAGAAGATACTCTTTTCGAGTGCTATTCGCGCTACCAGCGGCTGCTCCAGGTCAGAGGGGTCGAGGACGACGCTGGCGCCTCCGTTCGTTTGTACGAAAGTCTTCTCACCGGCGCCATCGTCCCAAAGTCGGCCGTACCTGGCCTAAGGGTTCTCACCTTTGAGGGCTACTACCACTTTACCCCTGTTCAGCTTGGCATTCTTCGCATGCTGGCAAGCGAATTGGAGGAAATGCACTTCTCGGTTGACTGGGATTCACCCGAGCGAAATCTGGACCGCTTCTCCGGCGCTCTTGAGGATACCCTCGATCTGTGGCAGGACCTCGAGGCGACCTGGCGATTCTACCCAGGTCGCTCCAACCCACCTCGGGTCTATTTCTCGGAGCCGGACACCCAGGAAGCTGAGGTCCGGATCCTGGCTGGCCAGATCTGCCGTGCCAAACTTGAACAGCCAGATCTCCGGTTCTCAGAGACTGCAGTGATCTGCTCCAGAAGCGGTTCCTATGAGACCTACATACGTGAGGTTTTCTCTGCTCAGAACATCCCCCTGGTTTGGTTTCCGGCCACTTCGGCTCCAGGCACCCACGCCGCTCGTTTGTTACTGGAATACGTGCGCCTGCTGCAGGGGGACTTCCATCGTGATCAGCTCTTTGATCTTCTTTCCTCACCCTGGATTGAAGTAGAGGGACTTGGCAAGGCGGAGATCCGGTTACTCGAGAAGGCCGCTCTTCAAGTAGGCATCGTTCAGGGCCTTCGACAGTGGACTATCGACTTTTCTGGTGGGATCACACACTACGTGCAACAGCTGAGGCAAGAAGGGAATGCCGCAGAGGCGTCGACTTTGGAGACGAGTCGTGTCCCTTTTCGGGACTTTGTCGAGGCACTGAGTATCGATACCGGCTCAACCAAAACCCTGGCCCATTGGCTGCAAGACTTGAGCCAGAAGATCGCGCCGTTCAGCAAGCATCTGGACGGTTCTCCGAGCTGGCTCCGCCGAGAGAATCTCTCCCTGAAGGCGTACCAGGATAGCTTGAGGGATCTAGTTCTCGCCTGGGAGACTCGGCCTCTAACCCTGGCCCGGGCACGATTCGTGCTCTCCCAATTGGTCTCGCGGCCACGCTTTCTCCCCGAGCTCCACCAGGATGGGGTAGCTGTGGGAACAAGTCGGGACCTCCAGCAGTGTGAGTTTCGGGTAATCTACTGGTTGGGATTCCGCGAGGGACAGTTCCCAGGTCCGCCGCGGAATCTCAACCTTGTCCGACAGCAGGAGGGTGACCAGAGTACTCCGGGTCTAGCCCAGGGCATCAAAGAGGAGGCCCACCTGTTTCATGGGGTGCGCTTCAGAGCGAGCGACGCCGTCTATTTTTCCAACCCAAAGCGAATAGGGAATGCCCGGTCTCACCCTAGCCCATTCTTACGACATCTAGAGGCTACTAGAATAGAAGTGCCCGCTGCCTCACGGTTGCCGCTCTGGACAAATCCTGAGTCGGTCCAGGAATCAGAAGTTCTGGCCAACCTTCGTCTTGGTGTTCAGGTTCAGGCGCGGCGAGAGTCCACGCGCCTTTCACACTACGAAGGTGTGTTTACGACCGACCGGGTGATCTCTGAGTTGAGAGAGACGTACTTCTCCAAGGGTATCAGCGTCTCGCCGAGTCGGCTGGAAGACTACGTCGAATGCGGCTTTCGCTACTATGTTCGCAGGCTGCTTGGGGTAGTAGCACCGGAGTCCTCCGACGAAGGTGTGCCCTCGAGAGAGATGGGGCGGATCGTCCACCGAATCTTGTATCGTTTTTTTCTAAAGACGATTGAGATCAGAGATAAGGAGCGAAGTCTCAGTCTTGAGGAGGCGAAGGGCCTGATGCTGAGGATCGCGTCAGAGGAACTGAAGGAGTTGGGCGTGCGCTACCAGCGGACCCGAGATTTGATCTGGCAAGACCAGTTAGGGAAGCTACTCCAAGGTCTGAATGACGATGGGACGGGCCTGCTGGCGAGTCTTGTGGAGCGGCATTGGCAGAGGCCTCCCGACTCGGAGGTGCGTTTTGTTGAGCAGCCGATTTCACTGGTTCTGGGACATCTGGATCCGGATGTCCCAGTCCGTTTGACCGGCGTGATCGACCGCATTGATTCAACGGAGAGCGGCTACCGTGTTCTCGATTACAAGACTGGAGGGACTAGTTCCTTGAAGAAGCTCCAAGGGGGATGGGGTTTTCAGCTACCGCTCTATCTGTTGGCAGCGAAGTCGATACTGGACGAGCAGGTTCTTGGTGCAGCTTTCTACCTTGTCTCGCTCCCGCTCAGGCTTGAATTGAAGTCGCTGGCGACTTTTCTAGAGAGGGATTCGCACGCAACCAGCCTGACCAACGTGACCCAGGAATACAGCCAGAAGACTGTCGCCGTTGCCCAACAACTTTATCAGGGACACTTTCCCGTGACGATCCTGGGAGAACGAGCCGCGGGCTGTCGAAGCTGTCCCTATTCCAGGATGTGCCGAGTCGACAGGGCCAAAATGGAAAGGGCACGAGACGCAGACTCCATTTTTCCGACCTCGATCCTCTCTCCTTCTTTAGCCGGCCGAAGCCTGAGGCCTTCCGAATGAGCGGGGGGACGTCTTTCACTCCTACAGCACTCCAGTCAGGTGTGGGGCGGACAATCGAAACCCGGCAGCTGAACCAAGCGCAAAAGGAGGCTTTGGATCTCTCCAGCCACTGCGTGCTTACTGCATCTGCGGGTTCCGGAAAGACGACGGTCCTGGTAAATCGAGTTGTCGAGATCCTCGAGAAGAATGAATTCAAACCCGAGCAATTGGTTGCGATAACCTTCACCGAAGACGCCGCGGCGCAAATAAAGCACCGTGTCCGGGAGGCCATTCTGGCCAGGAGTCAAGCAGCGTCCTCGGAAGAAGCAGAGAATTCCTGGCAATCTCTCCTCGACGCGCTTTCTTACGCCAAGATCACAACCCTTCACGGTTTCTGTCTTTCTCTCTTGAAGGAATATCCTGCCGAGGTGGGGCTGGACCCCGATTTCAAGATCATCTCTGCAGGCGAGCAGAAGTTCAGGGTTCAGAATTGTGTGCGCAGTTCCCTGCGAGTGTATTCAGAACTTTTTCATCCAGGTCTCAGGGAGATTTTGAACTACATCGCCCCCAACGAGCTCCAGTTCCTGCTGGTCGATTTGATTCAGAGACGAAATCATCGCCAGTTCGAGGCCTTGGAGTCTTCCCAGCAGTTGCTGTCGGAGATCTACTTCGGGGAGAATTCTCATCGGCTCTACCACTCCCTCGTATGGGTGGGTCTGGAACGGTTTCTTGACCAGGTGCCGTCAGACCTCTTGGCTGCGGGGGACTCCTACGCCAAGCGCTGCGCCGCCCAGATAGATCTGCTTGCGAGTCGCGCCAAGTTGCCGGAGGATGAGTTTGTTCTTCGCTTCCAGGCAACTCTCAAGACCAGGGCGCAGCCCTCAAAGAGATGGTCGAACTGGTCACTCTATTCCGAACTAAGAAGTCATTGGGATGGAGTCAGAGAGGAGTACAAGCGCTTCCCGCTCCAATTGAGGCCCAACCGCGGCGATCGGGTAGAACGATCAGGGGGCCACTACGATCGAACTCTGGCACTGGTGCGGGGACTCTATCAAGAAGTTCTAGCGCGGTATCAAGAGGAGAAAGCGAAGGATTCAGTCGTAGACTTCGACGACCTGCTGGAATTTGCTCATCGCCTGCTTCAAATTGGCCGTGTCCGGAATGTCTTGAGACGACGCTACCCCTTTCTTCTGGTTGACGAATTCCAGGACACCAACCATCTTCAGTGGCAGATACTACTCTGTCTGATTGGGCCCGAGAGCAATTTCTTTGCCGTGGGCGATACCAAGCAGTCGATCTATCGGTTCCGAGATGCCGATGTCTCGGTCTTCCGCAAAGTCCAGAGATGGGTTGAAAGAAGGGGCCGTCTGCTGGAATTGCGCGAGAACTATCGAGCCACGCCTCAGCTGGTGGAGTTCAGCAACCGGGTTTTTCGAAATCTGTTTCGATTGCGACTCGACTATGAAGCCGTTTACCAGAAAATGAACCCGTGTAGACCGATGCCACAGCCGACAGAGGCCGGCGCTACCTCGGGTGTGAGGAGCTTTTTCTACGATACTTTGCCGGATGGATTTTCCACGGAACCAGATCTTACGGTCGAGGCCATAGAGCAATTGCTCAAGGAGGGATTCCGGCTTGGTGAGATCGCGATCCTACTGCGGTCGCGCACCCGACTCAAAGATTTTGAACGGGCCCTGTCTCAAAGCCAGGTGCCCTTTCTTACCTTGGCTGGAGGGAGTCTGTACGATGAGCCAGAGGTGCTGGATCTGACCAATCTGCTCGCCTTTCTGGCTGACCCATCCTTCGACATTGCGCTTCTCGGAGTTCTACGGAGTCCGTTCTTCAATTTTTCTGACGAGGATCTCTTTCTGCTTTCGCGAATACCAGGAGAGGGATTCTGGGCAAAGCTCAGAAGCGAAGATCCTCTCCCATCTTCGGTTCCGCGGAAGCCGTCCCACTGGCTATTCGCAATCAGAAAATTGCAGGAGTGGCAGACTCGGTATCCGTTCGAGACGCTGGCTGGCTTCCTTGCAGGTGCGCTGGACGAGACGGGCTATCGGGAGATCATATCTGTCTCCCGGAGGAGACTTCAGGCTCGAGCCAACCTCGAGAAGTTCCTGGATCTGGTCAGGAGCTTCGAGCTTGATCACGGTCCCGCTCTGAGACCCCTTCTTCGGTTCCTCGACGCTCTCCGTTCGGTGGATCCTGCAGAGGGTGGCCCCACCAGCGAGGAGAGCTCGACAGATGCGGTTCGGATCTACACCATACACGGGGCCAAAGGACTCGAGTTCCCAGCTGTGGTCCTGCCCGACCTCGGTAGCCCCCTACCCACCCAGCACCGCAGCCGTTTTTACTGCGAGAGTTTCGCTGTCGGGCGTGAGCAGAAGACCTTCTTTGGGATGAGGATCCGTAATCCAGATGATCGCTACCAGGAATGGGAGCCTCCGGCTTACAGAATGTTGCGTCGTCTGGAAACCTACCGACAGCTCGCCGAGGAGAAGCGACTTCTCTATGTGGCTACGACGCGGGCTCAGGATCGTCTACTGCTCATCGGCCGCAAGAGTGAAGAAGAATCCTATTCGACTTGGTTGATCGCGGCGGGTGCCGAGTCCATCAGCGAGAGCATCCCGATTCCCTCCCTCCCAGAGCTAGCTCGAACGCGGTCTATCCCCTCCCTCGAACCAAGTACAGGTGACCTATCATCGAACGCCGAACCGGTGCCTCCAGCTTCCGGCGAGGAGATCCCGGCAGCGGCGGCCTGCTTACCAAGGCTATCAACAAAGAGGCGAACCTGGACTCCTACCGAGATCGTTGTTTTTTCCAAGTGCCCTTATCGTTACTATCTCAGCTACATTCTAGGTACTCCCGAGGGGGCTCCTATGGGCTGGGACCGGATTCAATCCCGTCACTCCCTGGTAGGCTCTGCGGTCCATGAGATTCTTGAGAATCCGGGGGTCGCCGAGAGCCCGGAAAAGCTGCGGAATCTGTTGAATCGTTGGGAGCAGAGGTATGCCCCTCTGTTCGCTGCCTCAGACGTAGGCTCGTTGCGAGAGCGAATCCAAGAGAGCGTGCAGAGGGTGACAGCACACTCTCTCTTCCAGCGGATCTCACATTCCAAGAGGGTCTACAGTGAGAGGCGATTTCATCTAAATCGGCGAGGACTTCTGATCACGGGAGTTATCGACAAGTTGTTTCAGGATGACGATGGGGGCTGGGCGGTAGTGGACTTCAAGACCGGACAGATGGATACTCCTGATTCGACCGAGGAAGCCCGGCGCCTCGGCTACGATTTACAGGTGGAGCTCTATCTGTGGGCGGCCTCCCAGATTTTCTCGACCGACCAACTGAACGGGTTCCTGTTGTTGACTCAGAGTGGACATGCGATCCCGATCCAGTTCGATGCCGCCGTCTCCGACCGCTGCCAAAGCTTGATCGACAGACTTCCACGGACAGTCGAGTCCTCGGAGTTCCCCAGGACGACCGATCAGGAGCATTGTCGGTCCTGTGCTTTCTTCCAGCAGCCCTGTCCGGGAGCGGCTCCAGGGTGATATTTTCTACGTCCCTTCTTCAGGAGGAACGATGCAGCGAGATGAAATATGCGCCGATGTCGTTTTCGTAGGCGCCGGACCTGCCAGTTTGAGTGGAGCTCTCCATCTGTCACGGCTGGTTCGGGAGCATAATGAGGGTCTGGGCACGGCGGCTGGGGAGGGCAAATCCCTTCAGGATCTGACCATTCTGGTAGTCGAGAAGGGGAGGGAGATAGGCTCCCATGCGCTCAGCGGAGCGGTCGTAGACCCTCGGGGTTTCGACGAACTACTCCAGGGATTTCCAGGCGAGGAACCTCCCTACCAAAGTGAGGTCGAGCAGGATTCCCTCCAGTTCCTGACCCGGAAAGGTTCCTACCGATCTCCTCTCACTCCGCCGCCTCTCAAGAACAAGGGCTACTCCATCGGTTCACTTGGGAGTCTGGTGAAGTGGTTGGCAGATCTGTGCGAACGGAACGGAATCGAGGTTTATCCTGGTTTTCCTGCCTCCCAACTCCTCTTCGAAGGAGAACGGGTTGCCGGTGTGCGGATTGGAGACCAGGGGCGCAGTGCCGACGGTTCCGCGAAGGCCAATTTCGAACCGGGAATCGATATCGTCTCCAAGATCACGGTTCTAGGAGAAGGACCCAGGGGAACGCTTTCCCGCCAGGCAGAACACAGGTTCGGTCTGAATCGGGGACAGGATCCACAGATCTACGCTTTGGGTGTAAAGGAGGTCTGGCAGCTTGCAGACGATACAGCGTCGGGACGGGTGATTCATACTCTGGGCTATCCCTTGGGGACGGAGGAATTAGGCGGCGGATTTGTCTACGGGATGGGCGATCTCTTGAGCGTGGGATTTGTCGTTGGTCTCGACTACAAGGACCCGGAGACCGACGGGCATGAACTGCTGCAGCGTTTCAAGAAGCATCCCCTCATAGAGTCGATGCTCAAGGGAGGGAAGGTTGTCTCTTACGGTGCCAAGGCGATTCCCGAGGGAGGATACTACTCGATGCCCCGGCTTTACGCCGATGGTCTGCTTCTGGTAGGAGATTCGGCTGGCTTCCTGAATCCCCAGCGTCTGAAGGGGATCCATCTGGCTGTGAAGTCAGGGATGCTGGCGGCCGAGACGATTTTCCAATCCCTCTTGAAGCGCGACTACTCGGCAGAGATGTTGAAGCGATACGAGGGAGATTTTGAGAGGAGCTGGGCCAGGGAAGAGCTGTGGCGGGCGCGCAACTTCCGGCAGGCGTTTCAGAGGGGTTTCTGGTCGGGAATGCTGCGCAGTGGATGGCAAGTTCTCACCGGAGGACGGGGATCAGGTGGGCGCCTGCCGACCCTTTCCGGCCATCAGTACATGCAGCGGCGGAACCAGGAAGGCGCTCCTCCCGAGAAGCCATTAAAGACGGATTTCGATGGGAAATACACCTTCGACAAGCTGACGGATGTCTACTTCTCAGACACCTCCCATGACGAAGATCAGCCCTGCCACCTGAAGATCCTCGATTTCGATATCTGTCACAATCGGTGCGTCCAGGAATACGCCAACCCGTGTCAGCATTTCTGCCCGGCCGGAGTCTACGAAATTGCTCATCAGGATGCAGGAGCCCAGCTACATTTGAACTTCACCAACTGCGTCCACTGCAAGACCTGCGACATCATGGATCCCTACCAGATCATCGTCTGGACACCGCCTGAAGGGGGAGGGGGACCCGACTACAAGAACATGTAGTCTTGCGTCATGCAGGAATGAACTTCTTGCTACTTCTGGGCGTGAACAAACGGCAACAGGTTCTCCTTCGGAATTCGCTTGCTCGATGTTCTGTGGTTCAACGGAGATCGCCTACGCCGAAGGCGTTAATGCGCGTAGCCCAGGGTTGCAATGCGAAGCGAGCTACCCTGGGTTCAAGTCGCCTGCCTCTTCTACGCTGAAAGCGTTATTGCCAAAGCGTTTCCGGTCGGCAACAACCCCTTCGGGGTAGCGCATTTTCCTGAACGAACTTGACCCAGGGTAGCTCGCTCCGCTCCGCATCGCCAACCTTGGGCTACCCGCATTAACGCCTTTGGCGTAAGGACTTGCTCTCAGGAACGTGTAGCTGCATTCGAATTTCACTTAAGTGTGGGGTTGAACAACCGTCTGAGATGCGCCCGATCCAAGGCTAGATCAGTGGCGTACGTGCTTTCTTGATCCAAATTAGCGAATGAAGTTACAGCTTGGAACGGCCAGGAAACCGATGCCTGGGATTCCTACTCGGTGGATACGCTGTCCCTGCCGCGGCTGGTTGTCAGCTTTATCGTCGCTTCGATCGCGAGCCAGATGGCCAGGGCGAGAATGCCTATCCCAATGGCGAGGAGAAGGTAAGCCTCAGAGGCCCAGAAGTCTCGTATCTTCAGGAACATAGCTACCAGGGTAGTCGCTAGCATAAAGACCATGGGAACTGCTGTGTACCAGAAGGGACGTTTTCGATGGATCAAGTAGAGCGTGATGGTCAGCAGGGTAAGCCCTCCGAGCACCTGGTTGGTGGTGCCGAAGAGTTGCCACAGAGCAAGGCCCGCCGCCTTACCTTCCACTTCGTAGAAGGCGAAAAAGCCGATCGTGATTATGGCGAGCACCGAGGCGATATAGCGGTTGGAGAGACTTCGGATCCTGAGAGTCTCGCTGATTTCGCTGATGTTGAAGCGCAACAGCCTGGTGCCGGAGTCCAGCGTCGTCAGGCCAAAGGAGATGGCCACCAGGGCGACAAAGGCTTTGGAGAGATCCAGTGGTATACCCAGTTGGCTCATGAACAGAGCTGCCCCATCGATAAAGGCCTTCATCTTCAAGCCCAACCCCTGGGCTAGATCCCAGGATTGATAGTGCTGGAGCCATAGGTCACGCGTCACAAATCCGGCCGTACAGGCAAGGACGGACACCAGACCCAGCAGGGACTCTCCGATCATCCCACCGTATCCGATCAAGGAAGCATCGGTTTCTTTACTGATCTGTTTCGCTGTCGTGCCTGAGGAGACCAGGCCGTGAAATCCCGAAACGGCTCCACAGGCTATGACAATGAACACAAAGGGAAACAAGGGAGGGGCGCCTGGTGGATTAGCCTGAATAGCCGGTGCTGCAAAGTCGGGGCTCAAGTAGAAAAAGCCGCCGTAGATCAAAGCGAGGCCCAGGTAGAGGAGAAGTGAGTTCAGGTAGTCCCGAGGCTGAAGCAGCAGCCAAACCGGCAGAACCGAAGCGGTAAAGGCGTAGATCAGTAGAATGATGCTCCACTGCCCCAGGGAGAGACTCAATACAGGTAGTCTGAGACCGGCCCAAACACTCAGCAGAGTTATGATGAAGGCAATCAGAGTGCTCCTTCCAATCGAAGCTCCTCGCTTGTAAACCATCCATCCCACCACCAGGGCGACAATCATGATGGTTGCACTTGGATAGACGGCTTCGGGACTGTGGTCGGCGGTGAGGAGCGTGGCGCATACGTTCACGAAAACGCCCATGGCAAGGGCGATCAGGAAGAAGATGATGATATGGAACAAGGACTTGGCTCGGGGCCCGACGATGTCCTCGGCTACCTTTCCGACGGATACCCCTCGGGCACGCATGGAAATGACCAGCGCTCCGAAATCGTGTACGGCTCCGATGAAGAGAGTTCCCAGGACCACCCACAGCATCGCAGGAACCCATCCCCAGATTACCGCAATGGCGGGTCCCAACATCGGAGAGAGTCCGGCGATCGAGGCATAGTGGTGCCCGAAGAGCACGTATCGATTACAGGGGACGTAGTCGACGCCGTCGTTCAGCTCGTGGGCAGGAGTGACGGCGTTGGGGTCCAGCTTGAAGACTTGGCTACCGAGGTATTTGGCGTAGAGGTGGTAGCCGAGCAGGTAGAGACCGAAACAAGCAAGGGTTGCGAGCACAGGTACCATGGGCGAATATTATACGTCCGCGTGATGAAGATCCGCCATCCAGTCTGATCATCTTGCCTGGGCGTACCAGCGTTCCTCGAGTCGAGTATTCCATTCCCGAAGGTATTTCTGATGGGCCTCATCATCGGGATAGCGCTCTTCTGGGGGATACGGGTAGGCGGACATCCGATGAAAAGGAAGCGGCCCTACGGAATCGGGTTCGGCGGAATTCACGTCCATGTCTTTGCCAAACCCGTCCACATAAACCAGGTAGTCCCTCACCCAGCCAGGGGCAAGTACGGGGAGGACGCTGACATCGAAGAAGGCCTCGATCTCGTCCCCGGATCGGGTGATGACGAACATGTCGTCCCGCTCTTGAAGCAGTGGTCGGACATCACCGTAGCGGGTATAGCCGCCGACATGGACCTTCCACTGAGCGGTCGGAGAAGCTTGATCGTAGTCATAGGTTTTCGGGCTTCGCCCGTCCGGGCTACGGAACTCGGGAAAGCCGAGAAAGTGGAGATCGGTCTGCTCCGGCTTCAACCTGTGCACTTTGAAGTCCCGGTGGGGAGACCCGGTTTCGACGAGCACCTGGTCCCAGTAGATGCACATATTCGTGACGATGCGGATCTGGCGGCTCGCTGAAAGGAACTTATCCGAGAGGTCCACAGTCATGGTCTTTGGTAAACCAGCTGGGAACCCCATACGTTCCAACACAGTGACCCACTTTCCCTGGTCATTTTGGACCTGTAGGTAGGGAGGAATCAGCGATTCCCCTGCCTGGGATGCTGCCAGATTGCTGGTGCTGTCCGCGTAGTCGATCCAGGCATGCATCAGAAGCACGGTTCTGTCTGCTGCGGTGGTCCCGAGATCGAGGACGATTTCATGCGATCGGGAGTAGCCCTTGAAGGGGAGCTTTTCGAAGTCGGTCGGATAGACCCGATCGATCGAGCTGATCTGAGGGAGAATGTTGTTCCCACCTCCGTCGATCGCAGCTACCGGGGGACGAGCTCCTGAGGCGGTCAGAAGCCGGAAGTCCAGATAGGGGGGACCTGGCAGTAGCTTTTCGTCGGGATAGATTTCGTATTCAGCCGGATGGTCTACCGCTACGAGTTCCAGCTGATCGAAAAGGATCACTTCTTCAAGCTGGTTGTTCAGAGTGATGGCAAGCCGACCGTCTTTCAGGCGGGTTCGGTCACGATCCAGCTTCACGTATTCATTCGTGTCGGGATAGTTGTAGACGCCTGGGGCAAGCAGGTAGCCGTAGGCACTACCTCCCAAGAAGTCGGTTACGAAGCGGTACGACTGCCCGTCCCAGGCGTAGAGAAGGGGGCAGCTTGTCCCCTTACGATCCAGCTCCTGGACTGGAAGGACCTGATTGATGGGCTGATCGATCTCTGACTGAAGGACTCCACCGGGCCAGAGGATGCGGAGGGTATCGAGCCCGTTCTGCTTTCCCAGGCCAAAATGAGTTACAGGGGGATTCTGACTGAGGAATCCGTGGCCTCCATAGACTTCTGCTTTCTGGTAAAGACGGCCACTCTTGATTTCCACCTTCGCGCCAACACCCAGTTTGTTACTGTTGGTGCCCCGAGTTCCCACCGAGATCCAGTTGTTCTGATTCCCGCCCTGGTTTCTGAATAGCAAGGGGGAGCCGCCATTCACATTCGCGGCGAAGTCCAGGTCGCCGTCTCCATCGTAGTCCGCAACGCTCACTCCTCGAACTGCAAGACCCTGGAAGTGGTCCAAGCCCACGTCCCCGGTCACGTCGTGGAAGGCCCCATTGCGGTTCTCGAGCAGGAAGAAGTTTCGCCGGGGTTGATCCCACTTCGCGAATAAGGGTGCGGACACCAGTAGTACATCCAGATCGCCGTCGTTGTCGAAGTCGAGCAGCTGACTGCTGTGGACCTGATCCGGAACCGGCGAAGCAGACGGTGGCCACATGGCCCTGGGCCTGTAGCGGTGGTTCTGCTGTTCCCAGAGGCTAAGATTGGTTCCGTCCAGGGCGGGCAGTGCAAGATCGGGGAGACCCTCTGGGCCCAGATAGCCAATCCCTATACCTGTACCTGATCCGGTGTCCGAGATTCCCAGTTCGGGCGCCACGTCAACGAAGCTGCCATCGCGTTGGTTGCTGAACAGCTGGTTGGGCTGACCCAGATTAACCAGATAGAAGTCGATGTCTCTGCGGTCGTCGAAGTCGGTACAGATCACGGATACGGTCTTCCTTTGGTCTCCGGAGAGCCCGGAGACGTCGGAGACATCGGTGAAAGAGCCATCGCCGTTGTTCCTGTAGAGGACATTGTTGGCTCCCCGAAAATCATCGGGAAATCGTGAGCCAGACTCAGGGAAAGGGCTGGTCTCCAAGAAGTTTGCGACGAAGAGGTCGAGGTCCCCATCATGGTCGTAGTCGACAAATGCGCCACCTACTCCCCATGAGGGATCCCCGACGGCCGCCGTTTCTGTCACGTTGAGAAAGGCCTTGTTCTCCTGGTTTCGATACAGCAGGTTGGTACCGTAGTTTATGAGGTAGACGTCGAGATAGCCGTCGTTGTCGTAGTCTCCCCAGAGAGCGCTCATCGTCTTTGCCGAAGAGTCCAGTCCCAGGGCACGACCAGTTTCGCGGAAGCTGCCGTCACCCTGGTTGTGGAAAAGCGCACTCTGACCATCCTTCGCTCCCGTGTTGGAGAGAAGGAGGTCCATCTTTCCGTCTCCATCGTAGTCGCCGAAGGAAGTGCCCGAACCCAGGAAGGGAACGATCCCCTGGTCGAACGCCGATTTCGAGTCCACGGCAAAGCTGCCAAGCTGCCCCGGCCCCGCGTGCTGAAATTTGAGCCCAGAAGAGCTCCCTACCTCCTCAAACGTCACTCGGATTGCTCTGGGCAAAGCGTTTTCAGAGTCGGGCAGGTGTTCCTGAGTAGCCTCGATCGCGATCGAGTATCGACCCTGCTCAAGATACCTCAGGCCCAACGTGGTTGTGCCGAACCTGCCCTGTAGTTTCTTGAAGCGCTCCATCTCTTCCTCGCCTCTTTCGCGGTTTCCACTACGAGTCAAGGCAATAGCCAGATTGTAATAAGCTGATGCGTTGTACGGCTCCGCTGAAACAACCTCGAGTAAGTGTTCTATGGCTTGATCGTACTGTTTGCGTCTGGAGTAGAGCAGCCCCAGATAGTAATGAGCAGAGGGATCGGCTGGATCCTGTCGGATTACTTCTCGGAATTCCTCCATCGACCGATCCACTTGATCCTGATTCCGATAGATCAACCCCATCATGTAGTGAGAATGGATCTGTTCTGGGTCCAGTTCCAGCGCCTTGCCGAAGCGAAGACTGGCTTCGTCATATCGCTGTAGGTTGAACTGGGCTATACCGAGGTTGACATGGGCTGGAACGAAGTTGGGATCGAGATCCAGAATCTTTGCGAACCTGGCACTCGCATCTTCGAACTTCAGCTGCTCCATCAAGGCGACCCCGATATGAGCATGCCGGAGGATCGTGTCAACGTCGCTGGCTACGGCGTTCTCGGCCAGCTGGGACGGTAAGCGCAGGCTGCACACAACCACGCCCAGGAGCAAGGGGAGTAGGACCCTCATGAAGGCCTCCACCCGCCTACCTCGACAGACCTCAGTTTTCATAGCTGAAAAGGTATTCCTTGTAACCGTTTCTCAACAGGAAGGAATTACACACCCTGAAGTGCGGCATCAGACGCTTGAGGTCGGACTGTTGATAGCGAGGGCAGGGTCTGAGCACTGGTGAGGAAACCTCGTATTGGAGATGCTCCTGGTCGAGAATCCTGAACTTCGTTGGCCTCTCTGGGATGTGTTTCAGGGTCGAAATCAAAGCAAAAAGGAGCGTACCGGTTCGACAGAACTTTCCAAGATAGAGAACCAGGTGGAGGAACTCGTCTTCCTCCATATAGTTGAACAAATCCCAGACAAAGATGAGGTCGAAGTTGGTATTCCTACCGTAAGGCAAGAGATAGTCATAGACTACATCATAGGAAAAACCGTCTTCGGGTGAGAGGAAATCGAAGGAAGAGAGGGTCTGGTAAAGATCCTCAATATGAATCTTGCAGGGGAACTGCGAGAAGAAGTCTACGTTGGCACCGAATGCCGATCCAAGATCCAAGATGTGGTATTTCCGCCCCGGCTGGAACTGATGATACACAACATTCAAGACCAGGGAGATATGCTTCGTGGGCGTGATTGGAAGGGCTTCAGTGGCTACTTTGGTTGTGGCTTTAGTTCCAGCTCGGCGGAACCAACGCATCACGTCCCGGAGGAGACCGAACCCATCTTCAGCCCAACGTCAACCTTTGGCGGGCTCTCAGCCCCATCTTTCTTGGACTCAGCCTGCACTGTATTTTCCAATTTGGGTTCAGACTTCGCTTGACGAGGCTTGGAAGAGCTGGCTGGGGAGTCCATATCGATGCTGCCCTTGAACTTGCAACCCTCTTCCAAAATTACCTGAGGTGCATGGAGATCACCGCGCACATTACCCGCCTGACGGATGACAATCCTTTCTTCGCCGAAGAGATTTCCCTCTACCTCGCCCTCTACGCTGATGATCTTGCCATAGACATCAGCCTGGGCGCGACCCTGCTTTCCGATCGTCACGCTGTGATCTGAAAAGGAAATTGTCCCTGAAACCTGTCCCTGTACGACCAGGTCCTCCTCGCCGCTCAGGTCTCCGTTGATAGAAATTGATCCGCCAATCAATGCTCTCTCCTTAATTCGTTCGACCGGATTTCTGACCGCAGGTCTAGGTGAATCCGGCATTGGTTCAGATTGTTCGTCCTTTTTCCACATGATAAACTCCCTATAGTGATGTTCATTACTATAACTGACCTCCTGTTTAAGTCAAGATCTGGAAGCCTCTGAAGTCGGCCACGGCACCGACTTCAGAAATGGTACTCAGGTATTCCCGAATCTCCCGCCCCCGGAAACCGAGTCATCCAGGATGGAATCAGCAAAGAATCCCGTTCCCGAACTCACGCAAGAGCTTTTCTCGTACTATCCCGACTATCTTCTTTGCCGCACTCTAGCGATCAACGTCGCCGAAAAGAACACGACCTACTCAAAAGCCATCGATATGATGGTCAAGAAAGCAAGAGCCGCCGAACAAAACCAAGCTCTCATCGAAGAGAAACTTAATCTCAAAACAGTCCCTATAGCAGGTCGTCCGGTGCGATTGAAGGACCTCTCTCTCAATCAGATTCTAAAGCTGAAAGATGAAGTGCTCAAGGAAATTCTGGTTTTTTATCTCAAGAATCCCTACGCACACGATCGAACCAAGAGGAGCCGCTGGTTGCCCAGGTGGGTAAGAACCTACTTTCTGAGCGCCCTATTGGGCCACGCCCGAAGCCGGGGGATCCAGTTGGAGGGTGAGGGAGATTTCGAGATTCTGGGGGTTCTATAACCTGAAACTTCCTTGGGCACTAGTACCGTGTCAACCTAGAGATTGTGGGTTATGGGCGAGCAATGGTGGTCGAGGTCAAGGCGCGAGGCCACAGGCATAGCCGGGCTACGTCGAGGACGCGCAACACAGAGATCGGCCGCCAGGGCCGTCCAGAACCTACAATTTCTAGGTTGACTAGGGTACTAGATCAAGTCCTTCGCTTCGGAGCC
>JAKZYH010000205.1:0-10359 GCA_047514575.1 Acidobacteriota bacterium
ACTCCACAGTCCCCTCAATGTTCTTCTCTTTCATGCGGTGTGTACTCCTTCCTTTATGGGCCTTCCGGCCCTGGGTTTAGGTCAACCCGGAAGGATACTCACCGCCTCTGCTATTTACACACCTTTTGATGGTAGCTCAAAGAAGCCTCAAACGGATAGGTTCCGTTAGACCAGGATCGGGGAAATCACTTCCCCATGGACGTCGGTCAGGCTGACGTCACGTCCGCCGAAGCGGTAGGTCAGTCGCTTGTGATCCAGGCCTAGAAGGTGAAGGATGGTAGCGTGCAGATCGTGTACCGTGGTCACGTTCTCCACGGCGTGCTTTCCAATCTCATCGGTCGTTCCGTACAGGGTTCCGCCTTTGATGCCACCACCTGCCATCCAGATGGTGAAGGCGGTCTCCAGGTGATCGCGCCCATCGCCGTCAACGGTACCGGTGTCGGGAGTGCGGCCGAACTCGGTCCCCCAGATCAGCAGCGTCTCGTCGAGGAGCCCACGAGCCTTGAGATCTTTTATCAGGGCCGCCACCGCCTGATCGGTCACCCTGGCGTTGGCCTCATGACCCCGTTTCAGCTCGGTATGCTGGTCCCAGGTCCCGTTATTCTGACCGAAAAGCACGGGACAGGTAATCTCCACGAATCGGACCCCGGACTCTAGCAGACGTCGGGCACGAAGACACTGCAGACTATACAACCGCTGGTTCTCGTCCGATGTCTCCAGGCCGTAGAGACGTTTGGTCGCCTTGCTCTCCTTGTCCAGGTCCAGGACATCCGGTACCAAAGACTGCATCCGATAGGCCATCTCGTAGTTTTGGATTGCTGACTCGACCGCATCATTTTGTCCTGCGGAAGCGAGAAACTCCCTATCCTGGTCCAGAAGGGCTTCCAGCTTGGTTCGTTGAATCCGCTCCGGGTCGGCCGCCTCGATATTCTCGATCGGCTTTCCATCGGCTTTCATGGGCAAGGCCTGGTGTGTTGCCGGCAAGAAGCCGTTGGAGAAGTTTTCCAGGCCTCCTGGGATGCTGGCTCCGGTGTGCAACAGCACGTAGCCGGGAAGATTCCGATTCTCGCTTCCCAGGGCGTAGGTAATCCAGGAGCCGAGGCTCGGGTAGCCTCCGACATTTCGTCCGGTATGAAACAGGATGTTGCCTCTGGGATGCAGCGGGAACTCCGAGACCATGGATCGGACCACCGCCAGGTCATCTACACAGGTTGCGATGTGAGGGAGCAGCTCACTGACGGTGATTCCAGACTCACCATACTTCTGGAACGACCAGGGACTCCGGGTAAAGGTCCGGATGCCGTCACCCGAGGGTTGGCCATGGAGCTCCGTCAACTTGGGCTTGGGATCGAAGGTGTCCATATGAGAGACGCCGCCCGGCATGAAGCAGAGGACGACGTTCTTGACCTTCGGTGGGAAGTGCGGTTTCAAGGGTCCGGAAAGGCCGGCGTAGGCCGAATCCGCCATCAGAGCCGACAGTGCCGTGATGCCGAAGCCGTTGGCGGTCTGCCGCAATAGCTCTCGCCGAGTAACCGGAACGCCAACGCAACCGGGACAACTATTGCCGTCAGTCCCGTGGCGGCGATGGGTGTTTTGCTTCGATCTCATCGTAAGTAGATGAATTCCTTGAGATTAAAGATGCAGTGAGCGACATCTTGCCAAACGATTGTACTCTGAAGGATACGCCGTTCTGGGATTTGGCGCAAGCTCGCCAACTCCCCTGCCAAGGACACAAACCGTTCTTGTTCGTGGACTTCCGCGGGTCGGCCCAGGGCCTTTTGAAACATGGTGTCGATCCGGGATTCCACGCTGGAGTCGTCTGCACCGAGCAGCTGATCTGCCCAGCGCGCAGCCTGTTCGGTAACGAAAGGATCGTTCAACAGAGCCAGCGCCTGGGAGGGGACATTGGTTACGTCTCGCCGTCCTCGAACCACAGAGGGAATGGGAAAGTCGAACAGCTCCAGAAATCGAGGTCCCTCCATTCGAGTAACCTTGAGATAGAGGCTGCGCCTGCCGTTGCCATCTAACGGCCCCGAGAGCAGTTTGCGGTAGTCCTTGGCCGCCGGCCGGAAGGGTTGGATACTGGGTCCGTAGAGGCTGAAGTTGATCTGGCCCGAAGTGGACAGGATCGCGTCACGGATCGTCTCCGCCGTCAAACGGCGTACCGGGTAGTGATGGAGCAGAAGATTCTGGGGATCCACCTCAGCCGCCTGAGCCGAGATCTGGCTAGACTGCTGGAAACTCTGGGTGAGCACGAGGGACCGGATCAGTTTCTTGATGGACCAGCCCTCCCTCACAAATCCAAGAGCCAGCGAATCCAGTAGCCGTGGATGGGAGGGGGCCTCTCCAAAGCGTCCAAAATCGTCTACGGTAGCCACGATGCCGCGCCCGAATAGATGGTGCCACACCCGATTGACCAAGACTCTTGCCGTCAGCGGATTATCCGGCGAGGCCACCAGCTCGGCCAAAGCCCGCCTTCCGCTGCCAGAAGAGTCGAATCGGTCCTCCGCTCCATTGATCATCGTGAGGTAGCGGCGGGGAGCCGGTTTCCCCGGGCTCTTGGCACTGCCTCGCAGCAAGACTGGAAAATCGTAGCCCGGGTCAAGATCGGCCATCGAACTGATCACTTGTGGTCGGGCTAGACGCGCTTCCGTCTCTCGATAGCGACTCACTAAGTCAGCCAGGCGTGGACTCAGATCGCTGGAGTTATCCAGGAGTCCCTTTTGAACCAGCCAATCGACCCACTGCAAATCGCCTTCGTCAGCGCGACCCTCGGTCCAGGCCCTCACAGCTTCGCGGCAGACTTCGACGTAGCGCAGCGCCACTTCTTCAGCGTTCTTGGCAGTCGCTCCTTTAAAAAGCCGCAAGACGTACCCCAAGTCCTCTCGGGGAGACTCCTCGACATCGTGTAGAACCGCACTGGTGATCCCAAAATAGGATCCAGGGCTCTGCAGCATTTCGGGTTTGAAATCCGCAACCCTCCCAGGCCGATCCGGAAGGCGCGGATTGTCGTGTTTACTCACCAACTCCACATAGAAGGGAAGATCTTTCTCTTCGTGTTTGTTGGGGATTTTGACCCAGGAGAGCGAGTCGCTGTCGAGAACCGCGAAGTTCTCCCCCAGCATGCAGTTGTCGACGATTCCCCGCCACGCCGCCAGCTCTCCTCCTACGACGCGCAGGCTCACGAATTTCTTGTCCTTCGGTATGTAGGGAGATCGGATAGCGCCGTTGAGCCTGTTGGAGACCAAATGGCTGAACATGCCTGCTGGGTAGACGCCCCTCACCAGTTCTCGAGCTGTTGTCGACAGTGCAAAATCACCGGCGACGGAAAGTCCTTCCAGCCCCAGACCATCGCGATGCCAGTCAGCTACTGCGGCGGCGATGGGGGTGTAGTTCTGACGGTTGAAAGAATCCCGTGAGCGTATCTCATCCCGGTAACGAGCTGCTTCCCTCCTCCATGCCGCAGCCAGGCCCTCTTCTCCGAACCCGGTTTCACAAGAGAGCACGGCCCAAGGGAAGAGCGGACTCTCCGGATCGAGGCTCTCTGCTTCAAGAGCCTCCCACCAACGACGGAGCCTTTCGCGCTTGAGACCCGAACGCAGATCGGGTCCGCCGGCACTATTGAGACGGACCTTCTGAGCGGCCAGAAGGTAGGCAGCAATCTCATCTACCTGAGCCTTCCACTGCGAAGCCAGCTCTTTCTGGATCAAGGGTTTCAACTGCTGCAGGGACGCCATCAGATTACGATGCATCTTGCCGGTGTCCAATGTCCGGGTGACCTGACGCGAGCTGGTCAGAATTCCGTATAGAGCATAGTAGTCTTCGGTGGGAATGGGATCAATTTTGTGATCGTGACAGCGCGCGCAGGCTACCGTTAGCCCTTGGAACCCACGGGTTAAAGTATCGATCTGGTTGTCTACAACGTCGGTCCGGATTTCCCGGAACTTGACGCAGTCGTCATGTCCCATCTCCCCGAACCGAAAAAAAGCGGCGCCAATGAGCGATTCGTTGATTCCCTCCTCCTGGTTGACCCGAGGACTCGGCAGCAGATCTCCCGCAATGTGCTCCCGGATGAATCGATCGAAGGGTAGGTCCTGATTGAATGCCCGGGTCAGATAGTCGCGATAACGCCATGCCCCAAGCACTTCATAGTTCCATTCGTAGCCGTAGGTTTCACCGAAGCGCACCACATCCATCCAGTGACGTGCCCAGTGTTCGCCGAACTGACTCGAGGACAGCAGGCGATCGACAAACGCTTCATAGGCCGCCCTGGAAGGATCGGCAACGAGCTCATCGACTGCTTCCGGATCGGGCGGAAGTCCAATCAGTGAGAAGCTGAGTCTACGGGCAAGCGTACGGGGGTCTGCTTTGCCGGCCGGTGCCAGTCCAGACTCCTTCAGCTTGGATAGGACGAATCGATCCGTGGCATTCCTGGACCAATCGGAATGCTCGACAGAGGGTGCGGGGCTGTCGCGCATCGGCTGGTAGGCCCAATGCTCTTTGGAGATGCGCTCGTAGAAGTCCGATTTATCTCCCTCAACCGCCGGGACAGAGTCTGGCCAGGGAGCCCCCATCGAGATCCACCGCTCCAGATCTGCCACTTGCGATTCGGGCAGCTTGATCCCGAGCGGCATCTTGAGCTCCTGATGGAGAACTGCACGAAACAACAGACTTGCTTGCGGTTCTCCAGGAACGAGAGACGGGCCTCGCGTCCCCCCTTCGAGCATTGCCGCTCTGGAGTCGAGGCGCAGTGAAGAGAGCTGCTCCTTGGGTCCATGGCAGGAGTAGCACTTGTCGGCCAGAAGAGGACGAATCTGCTTCTCGAAGAACTCGACCACTTCCGGGGACACTGCTTCCCTGGTGGTGACAGATCCTGCCGCAGGCGATGGCAGGAGCGCCAGGATCATCAGGGTTACAAAGAGGTAAAGAGGCATTGTCCGTCGGTTCATGCTGCCATCACCCCCCGACGTCCTAGTGGCTTTGGCCTCCAGGCCGAAGTCTTCTCCCTTCGAGCCGTTGGCTCGACCCACGGCGGCCTAGAGGCCACCGCCACGCCGGACCCAAAGTTTCTTTCTCGAATGGGGCCAGCGCAGCTGGGGGCGGGACTGATCTGAAACTAGAGCGCTTGTCATTTCGATGCCGGAGGCGGCGATTGCGGATCCAATCCTACCATTCCCTCACTTCGGAAGCCGAACAGCTTGGCATTGTAGAGCTGGAAACGAAGCCTCACCGTCTTTCCCGTCAGCGCGGACAGCTCGGGGTTCCCTTCCCAGGGGACCGGAACCCAGAGATGATCTCCCACGATATCCCGTGAACGGAGCGGCGTCCGCTCTGGCTCACCCTCAACCAACAACTCGAGTCGTACGGAGCCGGATCGTCCTCCGGTTCTCAGGTTCAGCTCTAGTTCCTTGCCCCTATAGACAAATCGATGAGTCGTAAACTCACCCCGCTTGTCCGCTTTGATGCCGGAGAGACGACCATCCTCCCAGGTAGCCCAACCGATGCCCCGGGGCCACTTCTGATGGGTCTCGAACTTCACGCGCCACCATTCATTGTGCGACCAACTCGAACCGACCATCGGAACCGCGACCCGTCCGTCTGGCAGTTTTATCATCGAAGGTACGGCGTACATCGAGCCCCCGTTCCAATCCCCTGGCCTGCCCAGCTCCAACACCGGATCTCGACTGACCCAGTTCCAGGCGATCCCATCGACGCTGCTAGCCAACCGGATATCGACGAGACTGGTGTCTCGGTGATAGACGGACGTCAACATCAGATGGGCTTTTTCAGCTCCTGGGTAGGAAACGTAGGTATTGTTATAGAAATCGTCCGAGGGCGCTTCCATAGGTCCCGGTGTCAGCACCAGTGTAGGGTGAGGCCAGCGCCTGAAATCGGCCGTCTCGGCTCGGGCGATGCTGCGTCGGCGAGGATAGTTCTGTCGGGTTGAAAAGCACATACTTCTCGAGCTTCTGGTCGAAGTAGATGCTGGGGCCGCCATCATTGTTGAAGTAGGAGTCCCAGAAGGGCTCGGGTAGCCTTTTCCAACGAATGCCGTCGGGCGAGACGGCCGCGCCCATAATCCCACCCATGCTCTTTGCCTGGGGGCGATAGGTGCGGATGTTGGTGAGTCCGGCTACCTTGTAACGCTCCTCCTTGGGCGCGTTCGGATCCAGGAAAACGTGCCCTGTAATCCCGTCGAATCCGTTCAGGGAAAAGATATTGTTGTCCCGGCTTCCCTCGAACTCCACCATCCCCAGCGAGGCCCTTTCCCAGTTGAAGCCGTCGGAAGATTCGGCATAACAGACTCCGCTTCCCCCTCCTTCTGAGCCCAATTTCAAGCGACCATCGGGCGCCACCACCGCCCGGTCGCGCACGGTCCAGGAACAGCCGTACCAGAGACGGTACCGATTCCCCTCCTGAATCACCCCCAAGGGGCCAACCCCGGCCTTTTCCCAGGGCCGCTCCGACTGCAGCCAGGGGCCCAGCAGCTGCCCTTTCTCGATCTCGATCTTCACCCCGGTTGCGGTGTTGACCCGTCCCGGCGACCGCTCGCCCCTCTCTACCTTCATTGTCACTTTGTAGTAGTCGTTGACCTTCTCGATCAGCCGCTGGTCTTTTTCACTGACGTGGTCAAGATTCACAGAAAATATGGCATTGCCAGCATCGACCTTGGACCAGTTGGTGAAGAGATGGGTCACCAACTGAGATGAGGCCGCCCTGGCCAGCGGGTTCCACAGGAAAAGGGTGAGTCCCAAGAAGACGATGGCTCGCCCTGCCCCAGTTCCGCCTGGTTGTGCTGTCGCCCACAGGTAGCTGGCTCTCTGGCTGGGAATAGCGATCCAGACGAGAAGGAGTTCGCAACAATGTTTCCAACATGTCGTCACCTAAAGGGTTGTGTCCAGTCTTGCCTATCTGAGCCTATGACGCTCTATCTGTCAACCAGCCTCGGCCTTCCTGCTTCGGCCCCCCACACATTGACAGCCGCCAGTCCCTTGGATAACCTCCCGAGAATCACCTAGACCCAGGGAAAGGACGGTCCCCGTGCAGAGCCTCCCGTTGCAGCGCTATGTTCTCGTTCCCTGGCTCCTCGGCTTCTTATCACTGTTGAGCTGCGAGGCGGCCGGGGCAGAGCTGGCGATGGGTTTCAGGGTGGGTGAGGTGAGACAGGATTCAGCCATTATCTGGACGCGAATCACGAAAAACAGCGAACGCAATTGGAAGGGTCACCGTGAGCCGACCAAGCGCCAGCCCTACGTAGACGAATATGTCCCCTCGACGATCAACGTCATGGATCGTCAGGGTGAAGTCGTCGGGGCTCCAGGCCAGGTCCGGATCAGGTATGCCCCATCAGCGGGAGGGGCGGTGACCTACAGCGACTGGGTCACGGTCGGGGCCGAGGACGATTTCGTCCATCAGTTTCGACTGGGCGGACTGAGATCGGGAACCAGGTATTCGGTGTACGTAGAAGCTCGAGCGTCGGGAAACGGACCGGCATCCGCTACGACCACTGGAGGGTTCAGCACACCGGCCTCTCCCGATCAATGGCAGGACGTGGAGTTTACCGTCGTGACAGGACAATCCTACTGGGATCTTGACCACAAGGAAGGCTATAACATCTACCCGGCCATGCAGCGTCTCAAGCCGCACTTCATCGTGCCCACCGGCGACACCGTCTACCTCGACAGCGAGGCGCCTCGAGCCCGAACCGTTGCCCTTGCTCGTTACCACTGGCATCGGATGTATTCCCTGCCCCGCCATATTGAATTTCACCGCTACGTGCCTGGCTACTGGGAAGTGGACGATCATGATTCCTGGGCCAACGACGGCTGGCCCACGATTCATGCTCCCTGGATGAACCCGCTTACGTTCGAAGAGGGGTTCGACATCTATCGCGAGCAGGTACCCATGGGCGAGCAGACCTATCGCACCATTCGCTGGGGTAAGGGTCTGCAGATCTGGATGGTCGAGGGCCGACTTTATCGTTCCCCCAACACCATGGACGATGGACCCGAGAAGACGATCTGGGGGAAAGAGCAGCTAGCCTGGCTGAAGCGTACCCTCCTGGAGAGCGACGCCAACTTTCGGATATTGATCAGCCCTACTCCAATAGTAGGTCCTGACCGCGGAGAGGGTAAGAACGACAATCACTCCAACCAGGCTTTTGCCTACGAGGGCAACCACTTCCGCCAGTGGACGAAACAGCAGCAGCTCAGGAACTTCTACACGGTCTGTGGTGACCGGCACTGGCAATACATGTCTGTCGATCCGACATCGGACCTCCGCGAATTCTCCTGTGGTCCGGCTAGCGACATCCATGCCGGAGGCAATCCTGCCCAACCCGAATGGCAGAAGTTCCTGCGGGTCAAAGGTGGTTTCCTCTCGGTTAACGTCTTCAAGACACAAGGAAGTCCCACGATCGCCTTTCGTCACCACGACGTTCACGGCAAGGTAGTCCATGAATGGGGACCCTAGATCATGCCCCCCGCAATAGCCTCGATCGTCGATGCTTATACGCTAGTCGGCAGCATCACCTTACGGCCTGAATCCCTGGGATTCGAGTCGCTCTTCGAAACCATGCAGAAACGAGGGGTCGGCCGAGCGGCGGTGATCAGCTTGCGCGCCCTTCACGCGGACACACGAAAAGGCAATGCGGATCTGTTTCGAAGGGCGCACCAGGATCCCAGGATCATCCCTGTCGGAGTCCTGGGACCGCAGTCGAGCATGCTCGAGAGCGGAGCTCTGTTGAGCGACTGCCTGCAAAACAGAGCCTCAGCCTTGGCCTTTCCAGTCTCCGAGGGTCAGTCTCTGTCTTCCCTTTCCTTCCGAAACCTCCTGAAGGGGGCGGCTGCCACCGGCTTGCCTCTGATCGCCTGTGGTGTGATTCAGAGTGGGATACCGTCAACACTGGCAGCCCTTACCCGTGATCTGAACTGCCCATTGCTGCTGGCTGGAACCTCCTATCTCCTATTCGATGAGCTCTTGGCTGTCCTGGAAGAACACCAGCATGTCTACGCCGATTGTTCCTGGGTGCCTACCCCTGGTGGCATCGAACTGCTGCTGCGTCATGCCGGCAGCCAACGGATCCTGTTCGGCAGTGGCGCCCCGCTTCGTCCTGTCCAGCCTGCCCTCAATACAGTCTTGGATGCAGAAATCGAGGATCAGGACAAGCGGCGAATTCTGGGGATCAATGCCCTTCGCTTCTTCGGATACGTGCAAGAAGCAGATCAGCTGCAGGCCACTACGGCTCCGCTTCCGGAGTTGAAGGTACCCTCCACTCCGGCTATTGATGTCCATACCCATCTGGGAACGATACCTGGTATTTCTGCCACCGTCAGAGATCTCGAAGCCATCGAGCGATTCTCTGGGCGATTCAACATGGAGTACTCGATCTGTTCATCCTACGTGGCCTACCACGAGGACCTGGAGGCAGGGAATCAGGAAATGCTTGACGCCATCAGCGGGCGTCCTCGGCTACTGGGCAGTCCGGTGATCAGTCCCACTCATCTGGAAGCATCGGTTCGTTGGCTGGACCGGTGTTCCCGGGATCCGAGGCTTCCCCATGCCACGATCACCCCGGAGACGGTTCGAGAAGAAGGGGGAGCCGAACCCTATATGCTGTTGTTCGAGGCCGCAGCCAAGAGGGGCGTCCCGCTCTTTCTCAACGGTCCGAACCTGGGACGAGCTTCGGCTGTTACGCTGGCCTCGGGGTCCGGGTTACGCCCCCTTCCTGCGTGCCGGTACCACTGCTGACATGGAGATGTTTCTCGAGATCGGACGCCGCCATCCGAACCTCCCCATCATCCTCGGTCATGGACTGGGGAAAGAGGGGGTCGAGCTGGCCAAGCAGAGACAAAATTTCTATCTGGAGCTATCGGGAACCTATCCCGACCGCGGAGATGTGCGCCGGGCCATCGACGGCGTCGGCAAGGAGCGGGTTGTCTTTGGCACGGATCTCGACCTGATTGTTCCCGCTTTCGCAATGGGAATCTACTACGAGGCAGATCTTTCGGCAGAGGAGGATCGGCTGATCATGGCCGAGAATGCGCGTAGGATCCTGGATCTTCCTGGGACTATCTAGATCTAGCGGGAGTTTACGGAGATTTTGATGACAGATCTCCGTAACCTCTTGATTTAAGGTCAATAAGACTAATCTAGCAGTGTAGTACCCATTTCTTGAGCCAGGCTCCGGAGTCCCAGGACGTTGGCCAGGTCCTGCTTGAGGGGATCCATCCCAGAGAGGACTCGCTCGGCGGCCCCGTTGGTGTACAAGACGTGGGTTTCCTGGATCTTGCTCAAACTCTCGATGAGCCGCTCGCTGCTGACCCGCAGCTCAGACTCCCGCAGGAGCAGCTGCAGGAT
>JAKZYH010000206.1:0-4662 GCA_047514575.1 Acidobacteriota bacterium
TGGAGGATCTTCGCCGAGGCGAGAGGTCTCAGAGCCCCTTGAACTTGAGCTGGCTCAGGCTCGCTGGCCTGGATCTCAGCGAGCTCGATCTGAGTGGAGCCGATCTCTCCGGATCCGATCTCTCCGGCGCCCAGCTTAACAAGACACGGATGATGCGCTGTAAATTGAGCGGTGCCAATCTGACTGGAGCCGACTTGAGCGGTGCCGAATTCGCAGGTTCCGATCTGAGCGATTGCTGCCTGGAGGGAGTCCAGGCCGAAGGCACTGGTTTCGGAATGACCACTATGCAACGAGTGCGACTTTTCGGGGCGGAAATGGACCACGCTACATTCAGCAAGTCGGACCTGAGCGACAGCGATCTGCGCTGCGCCAAACTGCGCCAGGCGCGACTGCATGGATCCAACTTGACCCGAGTCGATCTGTCCCAGGCCGATCTGACTGGCGCCAACCTGGAAGGTGCCGACGTAAAGAGAGCGGACTTCAACGATACTATTCTCTGCGCCTCGCGACTCTCCGGCTTGATCCACTACGAGTCCGCAAATTGGATCGGAGTAGACATCCGGGACATCCATTTTACCGGCGCCTACCTGATGCGCCGTTTCGTCCTGGACCAGAACTTTCTAGAAGAGTTTAGAACTCGAGGACGGATTGCCTCACTGGCCTACCAGGTTTGGTGGGTCACCAGCGACTGTGGACGAAGTCTGAGCCGTTGGGGGCTGTGGACCGCTGCTCTCGTCCTGTTCTTTGCCTGGCTCTACACCCTGGTCGGAATCGACTACGGGTCGTATCCGACCTATTTATCGCCGCTCTACTACAGTGTAGTAACCCTGACCACCCTAGGCTATGGAGATGTAGTTCCGAAAACTCCGGCGGCCCAGGTGCTGGCCATGTTGGAGGTCTTCACGGGCTATGTGATGCTGGGGGGGTTGCTCTCCATCTTCAGTAATAAGATGGCACGCCGAGCCGACTGATATTGCAATGCTTGGATTCTTTCGAAAAAGTCAGCAGGAATCGCACAAAGCCCTCACGGCAGTACTGGGTGAGATGGAGATCCCTACCTTCCCGTCGGCTCTGATGGCCATCCTGGATTCCATTCGCGATCCCGACAACTCCATGGACAAGGTGGCACAACAGACCGTAGCCGATCCCGGATTGGTCGTGCGAGTTCTGAAAACTGTCAATTCGGCCGCCTACGGCCTCCGCCGTTCTGTGGACAACATGCAGCATGCCTGTTCCCTGATGGGCCGCTCCCATCTGGAGTCGCTGGTCCTGTCTCTCGCGATTCAGGAAGTCCTGCCGAAATCTTCCTCACCTGGCTTTGAAGTAGCGCGCTTCTGGACCACGGCCTTTCGCCGAGCCAGTCTGGCGCGGCTGCTGGCGGCGAGGTTCAATCCCAGTAGGCAAGCGGAGTGCTTTACCGCCGGTCTCCTGCTCGACATGGCTGTTCCCCTACTGGCACGATCACAGGCCCCAGGTTATGGCCAGGTTCTAGAACATTGGCATTCGGATCCCGAGTCGAATCTCGCTGATCTGGAAAACGAGTCCTTTGGCTGGACACATGCCCAATTGGGCGCCGCTCTGGGGTGTTCCTGGCAGCTACCCGAGTACCTGGTTTCTGCCATCGAGGAACACCATGCCCACACCACCAGGTTTGAGTTGGGGTTAGCCGTGGACCTGGTTTCACATCTCCGCGAAGACGACGAGCGTCCGGGTACCGAGATCGTGGTTGACTCTCTGGGGGAAGTCTGTGGAATCCCACTCGAAGAGGCAGAGCAAACGATCGCTGACGCCTTCGGTCAAGCCGAGGAACTTTCCTGCCACCTCAATTGATCCCTCTCCGATTTGAAGTTCGGACGTAGAGCCGGATCCGGAACGCCTCTATTCTGAAGGAGTGTCCGCGTCGGCCTGAGGAATGATTCGTCCGAAATGCTGCCCGGAAACCTCCTCGTGTCTCCAGACGCCTACATAGTTCTTGTCGTAGAACATTGCGCGCGCGGTGAAGGTGCCAAGTCCTGGAATCGTAACGTCCGTCAACATCAGTATCGGCGTGTCACCTGCCCACTTCACCGTGACTGGAACGGGCACGGTGACGTCGTGAGACCCGTATTGAATGCGTGCCTGAAAAACCCAATAGTCACCCGCTAGCTTCGACACCTTGGAGATATGATACCGTTCCTCTCTCGGGGCGCCCTCCCTGTCATTGATAGTGAAGAAGCCCTCCAGGACTACCCCTGACATCGACTTCTCAAACTGCTGCTCTAGAGCCTCCTGGCCAGCCAGGTCGGCTTCGGATTCAGTCGCACTGGCGCAACCACCGAGAACCTGGATCAACAAAAGCAGGACGAACCATCGATAGAACATTACACTACCTCCCTCTCCATTGCGTCCTAAATGTGTTCTAAAATGAATCTATAATTGAAGTAAGTTAATAAGAAAATTAATATTGTTACATGAAGACCTTACCTTTGTCGTGCCCCAGTTGTCGGCACCAGCTGCAAGTGAGGCGGCTGAGCTGCCCCGATTGCGAGACCACGGTGGACGGGTCCTACGACCTCCCAGCTCTAGCCAGCCTACCACGCGAAGAACAGGAGTTCGTCCTTCAGTTTGTGAAGGTCGGCGGCAGCCTCAAAGAGATGGCCAGGATCTGGAAGGTGAGTTACCCGACCGTCCGCAACCGGCTGGACCACATCATCGAAGCACTCAATCATTTGGATGCAAAGGAGGAGCAGTCATCATGACGGTAACAACGGAGCAGCACTCTCACTCAGCCGGTCCCAGTCTGAGCCAGTGGCTTTTCAACCCGTTCAACTATATCGCTGGTGGTCAGGCGCTGGCTCTTGGGCTTGTTTCGATTCTAGTTGCAGGTGGGCTTGGAGCCTTGAGCACAACCCATTTTGACGGCGTGATTGACCTGCACAGCGGAACCGCCGCCCCCCTGTGGGTCTTCCTGACAGAAGGCGTAGTCAATTGGCTGAGTCTGGCCCTCGTCCTCCTCATCGTGGGCATGCTCGCCGCTCGGTCCTCCTGGCGCGCCATCGACCTCTTCGGCACACAGGCCCTCGCGCGCTGGCCCATGCTCCTTTCCGCGCTGGCGACCCAACTTCCTGGCTACCAGCGGTTCACGCAGCACCTCGCCTGGAAACTGCTCAAACAAGGCACTGAACCGATCGTGCAGGGCACGGATGTCGTCGCATTCAGCATCGCCATAGGGGTGATACTGATCGCGCTGATCTGGATGATCTACCTCATGTATAAAGCGTTTAGTGTCTCCTGCAACTTGAAAGGCGGCAAGGCGGTCGTCCTGTTCATCGTGGCGCTGATCGCGGCGGAGGTGATCTCGAAGATTGTGCTCATAGCCCTAAACGCGCAGATAGCTTGAAGATTCCGGTGTCCAACGGCGTTCCCGGTAGCGCCCTTCTTGGAATTGAAGTTCCTGGCCGGTAGAATATCCTCGCTCCTGAAAGATCTTCGTTTCCTTGGAGGCCGGGTCTATGAAACTTGGAATCAACTCGCTGTTTCTGCTCCCCCTCGACTTCGACGAGGGTCTCGAGTTCGCTCAGAACCTCGGCGCGGAAATGATCGAGATTGCGACCCTGGGGGAGCGCAGCCGTAAGTATTGTGATCTCGAAAAGCTGGTCGGCGACGGGGACGAGCGGCAGCGCTGGCTCGACGCACTCCAGAAACACAATCTCGAAATCAGCGCCTTGACAGCGCATGGATCGCCCTTGTCCCCCGATCGGGAAGCCGAGCAGAGCTGGTTGAAGCATTTCCGCCAGGTCTGCAAGCTGGCCGAGGCCATCCAAGTGGACCGGCTGACCCTCAACGCCGGTACGCCAGAAGGTGCGCCCGGAGACGAGACCCCCTGCTGGGTCGTCGATCCCTACAACCGAGCCAACCGTGCCGTCCTGCGCTGGCAGTGGGAGGAGCGAGTGATCCCCGCTTGGAGAGAGTACGCCAAGATCGCCCAGGATCATGGCTGCAAGCTGGCCATCGAACCCTGGATCGGCAACATCGTTTACTCTCCTCTGACCCTCTGGAAACTTCGCGAGGCCATCGGTCCCATCATCGGCTGCAATCTTGACCCCTCCCATCTCTTCATCCAGCAGATTGACTTGCTGGAGACGATCCGTTTCCTGGGCGACGCACTGTTCCATGTTCATATGAAGGACGTGCGTATCGATCAACGCAACCTCAGGCTGCTTGGGACCCTCGACACAACCGCCTCCATGGCCAACCCACAGGACCGGCCCTGGACATTCGCCCTGGTTGGCTGGGGTCACGACGGGAAGTTCTGGCGGGATTTCATCACAAACCTGCGGTTCATCGGGTATGAGGGTGCCCTCTCGGTCGAGATGGAAGTCGACTACATCGGTGTCCTCGATGGGTTGAAGAAAGCATTCGACTTTCTGCGACCGCTGGTGATGGATGCCGCCCCTGCCCCCGGCACGAAATGGTATGAGCAAGGCGGCCTCTACGACCTGGTCGAGGACTGAAGCGATCCGATCATCGCGTCAGGCTGCGACTAGCTTAGCTAGTGCCCGTCCGGAAATCCGTAAGTAATTGATAAGGAAGGGGAAAGAGGGCTTTTTCAAGCTCCGAAATTGTCAGGGTCGTTTGCTAGACTATCTGGTGTAAACAATTAGACTGAAACGACTTAGGACG
>JAKZYH010000207.1:0-15925 GCA_047514575.1 Acidobacteriota bacterium
CAATTCTTCGAAGGCACTTTCGGAGGCAATTCGCCAAGACCTTCGAATCCGTCATCCGAAGTTCGGATGACCCCTTCATGGAGCGCTACATCGACGCTCAGATCGATCACTATCTCAAGAACGTAAGGGTCAGAATACTTCGAATGAAGGTCGGCTACAGCACTGCCCGGGAGACTATCGACGAGACGCCAACTGCCCTAAAGATGGACCTTCCCAGAGCGCAGCGAAAGCGTTGGAAGAAGGCCTTGAAGCAGCTGGCGGACGCAGCCAACGGGCTGCGTTCGATGATCGAGAGGGTCTTCCTGGGAGGCTTCGACGGAAAAGGCGATCTCCGGCCAAGGGTGGGGCCGACTGGAAAGGAGACTGCCTTCGCCTCGGAAATGAAGTTTCTCGAGGACGAGATGGGTTTGGCCGAACAGCGGATACTTGCTTACTTTTTTGCTCAAACCCATACCGTGGAGGTCGATGAGATTCGAAATCAGAATATGCTGGTCCATCTGTACCGCGTGCGTGAGATGGCCAAGAAGCTGAGGAAGGCACTCTGATTCGGAAGGCTTCTGCAGCGGATCCTTTGGGAGGTGACTCATGACTCTTTTTTTGCTGCTGGCGTTGGCTGCTCCGACTGGGATAGAGGTGGAAATTGAGCCCATCCATCATGGCTCTCTGGTGCTGAAATTCAAGGACAAGGTCATCCATGTAGACCCGTGGAGTCGTGGAAACTACGAGGGTATTGCCAAGGCTGATTTGGTATTGATCACCGACATCCACTCCGACCACATGGACCCCAAGCAGATCCAGGAAGTGACGAAACCTGGAAGCATTATTATCGCTCCCGAAGCGGTGCAGAAGACGGTCACGGAAGCCCGGGTGCTACGAAACGGGGAGACTACCGAAGTCCTGGGGGTCCGGATCGAAGCGATTGCCATGTACAACCTCAAACGCGGACCAGGCCCAGGTAAGCTCCACCACACCAAGGGAAGGGGAAATGGATATCTCCTGACACTGGGTCAAGAGAGGATCTACGTTTCCGGGGATACCGAGTGCGTCCCTGAGATCAGGGCACTCAAGAACGTCGATATTGCATTTATCTGCATGAACCTGCCTTACACCATGACCCCTCAGGAAGCCGCGAGCTGCGTCAACAGCTTTGAGCCGAAAGTGGTCTATCCTTATCACCATCGGGGGTCGGATCTAGAGGAGTTCAAGAGCGGCGTCACGACAGCAGGCACCGAGGTGCGCGTCCTCGATTGGTATGGCAAGTAGGGTGCCCTTTTCGAACTCGCGGTCCCGACCTTCCCGAACTGACTTCAATGACGTCAGAGCTCTGGATTGACACGCCAGTCATCCCCGGGATTCACCTCGCCCGATCCCTCAGTAGACGGCGTTGGGCTCTTTTTCGGTTCGACCATGCCGCGAGTCACGGCAAGGCAGCCCGTGCGATGGAGGTCGCGAATACCGTAGGGCCGCATGTTCTGCAGGAAGCCGTCGATCTTGTCCGGCTTCCCCGTAATTTCGAAAACATAACTGCGGGGATTGGCATCGACCACACGGACATTGAAGACCTCGGAAAGGGCGAGTATTTCGGCTCGATTGCCCTCCCTGACGCGCACCCGGACCAGGGCCATATCCCGTAGTAGCTGAGTGGACGAATCGTAGGGCACGACCTTGATCACATCGATCAACTTGTTCAGCTGCTTTACCACCTGTTCTGTTCCGGTCGCTTCAGTTGAGGTGGACAAGGTAATGACCGACAAGCTCGGATCGTGAGTTGGGGCCACGTTGAGAGTCTCGATGTTGTAACCCCGTTGGCTGAATAACCCCACCACGCTCGCCAATACTCCCGCCCTGTTTTCAACCAGCAAGGAAAGTACTTGTGCCATTGCGATCTCCTCTTTCAGGCTCCCCGCGAGCCGTCTTTCGCCTAGTCAGGATAAGAATTCTTCCCTCCCGAGTCAACGTCGGCTCAGCCCGTTTGCCGTGCCCAGAGTCGTTTTCATTTAAGATGGAATCATGACGGAAGGCGCCCTTTCGGCAGCGGCACTCGAGAACAGCTACGGCCAAACCAGACTCGGCATCGAGAAGCGCTTTCTGGACCAGAAGAATTCAGCAGCAGCCTTGGATGAGCTGGCTCAAGCTGTCGATGACCTGGTGATCCAGGTAGCGGAGCCGTTTCAGCGACAGAGCGATTTCAGCTTGATCGCATTGGGGGGCTACGGGCGTCGCGAGATGTATCCTCATTCAGACATCGACTTGCTCATACTCTTTCAGGAAGCGAAGCGTGAAGCTGTCGAGAGCAACGTCACAAAGATGCTCCATCAACTTTGGGACCTGAGGCTAGATCTGGGACATCAGGTCTGGTCGATCGATGAATTGGAAGGTGTTCTGGAGCCAATTGAATTCGGTCTGGCCCTCCTCGATGCCAGACTAGTTGCAAACGGTGGAGGGCCAGGACGAACCCTTCTAGATTCGCTGCTTCCAGAACTCCTGGCCCAGAACCGATCCCGACTGGAAGAGAAAATTATTTCGTTCAGCGAAGAGAGACATCGCAACTTTCGGGACACGATCTATCAGTTGGAGCCCGATCTGAAGGAGGCGCCCGGCGGACTCAGAGATTACCTGACTGGCAAATGGCTACTGCGGCTGGGAGGCGTTCGGCCCTTTTTCACCCAGAGCCAGGACGAGATAGAAGAGGCCGTCAGCTTCATGAGAGGAACCAGGGTCTGGTTGCACTTCGCCAGTGGCCGGAATCAGAACCGACTCAGACACC
This sequence comes from Acidobacteriota bacterium, assembly GCA_047514575.1. Classification (GTDB taxonomy): domain Bacteria; phylum Acidobacteriota; class UBA6911; order RPQK01; family JAJDTT01; genus CAUZIZ01. The sequence continues at coordinate 2,768 of JAKZYH010000207.1, forward strand.
CGTTGCAGGAGGCATTAGCACTGGCCCTATACGATCCCAGGAGCGGAGGCCGCCCCGATGTCGAAACCCTGATGAAGCAGTATTTTCTAAATGCCCGTATCCTGAATGGCTTTTGCTCCAAACTATTGGAGACCCGAAGGCTGGGTCCGTCCGTTTCGGCAATCGAAGTTCCCGAGATTCCGTCTCGAGACAATGCGGTAGCTGTGTTGCGGATCTTCCTGCAATCCATTCAAGAGTCGCGTCCTTTGGCTGATACCACCCGCAGTGCGATTGTCCGAACTCTTCCCGACTTTCGGGAAAGCTTGCACTGTTCTGCGGCGAAGAATTTGCTTCAAAGTCTGTTCCAGCCTCGTCCGGGACTCTACCGAGGGCTCACGGAGATGTACGAATTAGGGACGCTTGAATCTGTGTTTCCCGAGTTTGGCGTCGTCAAGGCACGGGTCATTCGAGACGACTATCACCAGTTCACCGTAGACGAACACAGTCTTCTGGCCATCAAGCACATCGAGCTGTTACTGACCGATGAAGAGGGGTTGGATCAGCGCTTTAGGGGACTCCTTAGCGAGACGCCGGAGTCCGAGCTCCTGACCCTGGCACTGCTACTTCACGATGTAGGTAAGAGTGATGAGCAAGGGCACGCCTCTCGAAGCGCTGACATGGCCGTGACTGCTCTCAAACGGCTGGATTTCAGTTTGGAAGAAATCGAGATCATCGTCTTCTTGATCCGAAATCACCTGGTGATGTCGTCCGTTATGTTCCGGCGTGACCTGGACGATCCGAGTGTCATCGAGACATTCTCCGATCTGGTACAAGACCCGACACGATTGCGTCTGCTGACCCTGCTGACCTACGCCGACATCAAGGCCGTCGCTCCCGGTACTCTGAATCAGTGGAAGCGGGATCTGCTGTGGCAGCTATACGTAGAAGCCTACCGCAAGTTGACGTACGGCTTCGGCCAGGAGCGGGTGCAGGAGGAGGATGTCGAGGAGCGACTCCTGGCAAGTCTCCCCGTTGATCTGGAGGCGGATGGATTCGAGCGATTTCTCGAAGGGTTTCCCCTCAGCTACCTGAAAACGACGCCCGCTACGGAAGTCTATCAGCACTATCGTCTGGCCCTTTCCCGAACTCAAGACAATCCGGTTCAAGTGGCTTTGACCCGCGACGGAAAGTACTACAGACTCTGCGTGGTCGCCCCCGATCGATCCTATCTTTTCGCCAAGATCGCGGGCGTCCTTTCCTACTTCGACATGAACATCCTTCGAGGCTACGGTTTCGCGAACCGGCAGGGTACCGCACTCGATCTATTCCGGTTCTCGGATACGAAAAAGGTCTTTTCGCTCAACCCGAGCGAGGAGGAAAGGTTTCTCCGACTGCTGCGCGAGGTCATCAGAGAGGAAGTCCCGGTCGAGAGTCTTCTGAAGGGTAAGGAAACGAGCGTGGTCCATCGAAGGCGCTTCGGGACCATCCAGGCCCCACGGCTCAACTTTGAAAACGATGCTTCCGATCGTTATACGATTGCGGAGATTCTTGCTCCAGATTCGATCGGTCTGCTCTATCGAATTGGCCGCGAAATCTCGGGTGTGGAGTGCAATATTGAGCTTCTGCTCATCAACACCGAAGGAAGCAGGGCAGTGGATGTCTTCTATTTGACTCACAAGGGACGTAAACTCAGACCTGAATTGCAAGAACTATTGAGGAAAAGGATCAACGACGCCCTATCGATTCCATGAGGATGGTGCCATGAAGATCATTATCGCCGTTGTCCGTCCCAGCAAGGTTGAGGAGATCAAGGACGCCTTGACCGGCCTCAAGGTCACCGGCATGACGATTTCCGAGGTGAGAGGCCACGGCCGACAGAAGGGACACACCGCTATCTATCGGGGTAAAGAGTACAGCGTCAGCCTCTTGCCTAAGATGAAGGTGGAAATCGTTCTACCTGACGAACTCGTGGAAGAAACAATCGAGACCATCATCCAGACCGCCAGGACGGGGGAGATCGGAGACGGTCGTGTCTTCGTGCTACCCGTGGAGCAAGCCTACAACATTCGAACTGGCGAGAAGGACGTTCCGTGAAGCTCCAGGATACAAGCCACAAACTAGTCCTGGAACCTCCAGGCTGGTATCGGCTTGCCTGCCGCGTGGACCTCCTCCACGTAGGTGCCCGACTCCGGAGCAGGACCCAGCTGCCGCACGATCTCACCATATTCCACGACGCGCATGACCAGGGTGTTGTGCCAGCGTCCATCTCGCAGTCTCAGGTTGGTCGCGACAGGGTGGTCCGCATTCCAGTTGGAGCCGCCGGGAGGAAGGCCGAACTCCGAGCGGCAGTCCCGGGCAATGATAGGCGTCTCCAGACCCGTTCGATCCTGCTTCAACGGCCACAGCGCCAGGATTTCTCGGAGCCAACCCCCACCGCGGGGATTCCCGTGACGATCTCGGGGCAGCGTGTAGGTGTGGGGTCGCGGGTGTAGTAGGACCTGATAGAGGTTGGAGGCGACATAGAGGGACCCGTCGGTCGCCTGATTCAGACAGATGGGAGTGCTCCCGACAATTCCCCGAACATGGATGACCTTCTCCCAGCTGCGGCCACCGTCGCGGGAGCGCCAAATCCGGACATCATTGTAGTGGGGCTCACGACCTCCCCTCACACAGAAAAGCAGCGAACCGTCCTGGTCCCGCACCAGGCTGGGCTCGAAGGAGCCGTCGATCGGAGAAACAGGCGTGATCTCGACGGCAGACCAGCCTCCCTGCTGACGCCGCCAGCGGACCAGAACCGCAGCGTGAACCGGTTCTCCCTCGAGTCGTCTCTGGTCGAAGTTGCCCGGTGTCGATGACTGTCTCGCCACCATACCCATCACCAGGTCTTCGCCGTCGACGATGGCCGGACCCAGTCCGCGGTTGTGGACATACCAGCCAGCGACAAGATCGGTCTGCCCTACCTGGCGGGTCTCCGTGACCTTGAATTCCTTGCCATCGTATTGATACTGCTGAACTTCGAAGTAGCTGTGGTTCTCCTCTCCCGAGAAGGGCCTGACCCCGCGGGGGTCGGTCGACCACCACACCTCACCGCGAATCTGTTCTCCGACCGCGGCAGGCCAGGAAATCGCGCTTACCACTCCAAAGCCAGTCCCGGCATGAGGATGTGGGGAGCCGTCCTCTCCGATTGCACCCAGGGGAATGAAGCCTGGCTGGACCGGATACTTGACCATGATCGACGGCTTTCCCGGTGGCTTCGAGTTGGGGTTGGGTTCCTCGTGGTTACGGGAGACGATGGTAGCTCTGTCGGTGCTTATGTCGGAGAGGTCATCGAATAAGATCACGTCGGTTCCGATCTCAAAGTCGACTCCAGGTCCGTATTCCCGGCGAATGTTGCAGAAGAGCGCCGCCTCCGTGGGGGCGACCTGAACGGCGAAACCCAGACCATACCTCCAGGTGCGGTCCCTGGGTTGGCTCGGCGGCACCTTGAGGTCAGGGCCGCCTCGGGTGATGCCGATGATTCCTACCCGTCCCTGAGAAGACTCGGCTTCCGAATCTCCGATCCCGCAAAGCATGACCACCACTGCTGCGAAACACGACGTGATCCCACCAATCTTGTGCATTTTCGTTCCCTTGTCGATCTCGATTCCTTCCGGTTATCGGAGGTCAGAGACCGGCAGACGTCTAACTGCGACCACCGGACAGGTGCGGCAAGAACCCGACAAACCCCGCGGCCAGGTCTCGCCTTATTCCTTGCTACGATAGCACCCAGCTTCGAAGCTATCCAGAGTGGGGGCGAACAGAAAAACGGGGACTGCTACGATAGTGCCCTGCTACTGGGCGAAAAACCGTCTGTAGATTTGTCGAGTCGAGTCTGTCACCGATCGGTATCGATCCAGCAGGGCGCTGGCTGAATCGAAACCGAGAAGCCGAGCCAGGGTGGCGGACTGGGCAGGTTCCTGTGGAAGGGTATTGGTGGAGCGTTCGTGAAGCAGTCGCTGCATGGCCTCAACTGAGAAGAGGAACTGGAGCGCGGTCTCCAGGATGGCACCTTTGGTTCGGTCCAGATGCCCTCTCTTTGTCAGGGTCTTGATCGCCGCCAGGGTGCTCCGATCCGGCACCTGGTGCTGGATCTGCAGGTATTGGACGACGAACTGAATGTCCATCAGTCCCCCCCTTCCGACCTTGAAGTCGTGACATCCTGATATCCTCTCCTTCCCGACCTCCAATTCCTTGCGGCGTCGGATTCGGTCCAGTTCGGAACGCTGCGATGGCGAGAACGGCTTCTTCCAGATTAGCGAGTGCAGGGGAAATGGCGAGCCAAAGGACAGGATCGGTCGGAGCTTCACGTAAGCCAACCTCTCCCAGGGTTGAGCCCTCTCCTCGAAGTACTCCTCCAGGGAACCGAAGGCAACCGCCAGCGAGCCGAGGCCACCTTCCGGACGGAGACGGAAATCCAATCGGTATGCCTGGCCCAACTCCGTATAGGCCTCCATTTCGTGACGAAGCTTTTTCAGCAGCTGCGCGAACCCTTCGGCGAGCTGGGGCGAGTCGGGACTTTCGAAGAGCAATAGCAGGTCGAGATCGGAATGGTAGGTCAGTTCCTGGCCACCCAGCTTACCCAGAGCCAGCAGGGCGAAACGCTCATTCCGCAACTCAGGCGTTTCCCTCAGCAGTTCCTGGAAACAGTGACTCAAGCAAACGTCTGCCAGTTGGCTGAGGGCACTTCGAGTGTTGCGCTGGCCGGGTTCGAATAGATCTCCCAGGGCCAGCTTGAACTCCTCGCGGCGCTTGAACAGCCGTAAAGTGTCCCGGAGTGCCTCGCCCCTGATTTGGGCCTGCTCTTCCAGCCTCGAAAGGGCACCTGCGTCGACCTCGGATGGGGCAGGGGTCGAAATAGCATCCAGCAGTTCTGGCCGCCTGATCAGGGTCTCCGAAAGGAAGTCACTGCTGCTCAGGACCGTCAAGAGAGGCTCACGTAAGGTTGGATTCTCGACGAGTTCGGCATAGAGGCTGGCCCGAGAGCCCAGGCTGCTGCAGAATCGATCCAGTCGATTGAAGAGGAGCTTGGGTTCGGGAGTCGAGCGGCAAAAAACGATCAGATGAGGGAGGAGGTTGGCCAACAGATTACGCAGCCGACTGGGCGAGTGGGGAAAGGCAGACGCGCCCTTCAGCATCCGAATTCCCTCCAGAATGGGAAGAGGCTCCTGAATTCCATGGGTCTTCAGAATGGCGCTGCCTTCCTCCTCACTCAGGACCGGATTGAGGACCAATTCCTGTAGCCCTCGTCTTGTCGAAGCCGTCTCGAACAGGGTCTCAAAAATCCTTCGAACTCCCTGCTGGTGACCCTCCAGGTGGCGGAGGAAGCGCTCGACAGGATCTTGTTTGCCGGGCTCCGTTCGGAAGCCAAGTCGGTGGGCGCAGCGCACCAATTCCGAATTCAGTTTCGGGAGCTCATGGGTTTGCAGGTCTTCGACCAGCTGGAGTTTATGCTCGAGATCGCGCAGGAAGAGATAGGCCTTTCGCAGGACTTGATGGTCATTGTCCTCGATGAATTCGTGCTCCAGCAGCCGGTCTAAGGCCTCGAGCGTCTGAGGCGTCCGGATCTCAGGGTTGGAGCCACCGTAAAGCAACTGGAAGGTCTGGACGAAGAACTCGATCTCGCGGATGCCGCCCAGACCCAACTTGATGTTCCGCTCGCTGCTTTCCCGTCGCCCCAATTCACGATCGATTTTTCTCTTGAGCCAGCGGATCTCTTCCACGGCACCCTCGTCGAGGTACTTCTTGTAAACAAAGTCGCTGATGGATTGGAGAAATCGCCGGCCCAGCTGTGGGTCACCGGCCACGTATCGACACTTCAGGAGGGCCAGGCGATCGAGCGTATCGGCCCAGGTCTCAGTGAAGGCTGCATAGGCTTCCAGAGAATAGATGATTTCCCCTGCGCTGCCCATGGGACGCAGCCGCAGATCCACGCGGTAGAGTCGGCCTTCTTCCGTGAAGGCCCCCAGGGTCTGGGTGAAAGTGCGTGCAAAACGGGCCATGAGTTGGGCGTCCGTATCATCTCCCCGCAGATAGATGAGATCGACGTCCGAGCTGAAGTTGAGTTCTTCTCCACCCAACTTGCCCAAAGCCAGCACCGTAAAGCCAGTAGGGAAGGGAAGCAGGTCTTTGGCCAGAATCAGAAAGAGTTGCTGGAGCAGCGACTCGGCTAGATAGGACAACTGAAGAGCGGTGTCGGCAGGATTACTGGCTTCTCGAAGGTCCTGGCCGGCGATCCTGAGCGACTCTCGCCGCTGATAACGTCGCAAGGCATCGATGGCCAATTCCGGCGAATCAAAGGGAAGGATGGCCTCCTTGGCATGATCCTCGAAATAGGCTCGCCCCTCGACACGCTCAAGGCGACCCTCCCCTAACAACCAGTAGAAATACTCAGGATTTCGCAGAAGCAGTTGGGCCAGATGGGCTGATGTTCCCAGGATCTGGATCAGGATCTCGAGGGCCTGGGGCTGAGCCTGAAGAAAGGAGAGCAGACCAAGGGGATTGGGAATTCTCTCAACCAGCCTCTCCAATCTCAGCAACGCCGCATCCGGATCAGCCGTACTCCCTGCCTGCTCCAGAAGTGGACCGGCTATCTCGGCCAGGAGCCCATGATCCCCCACGCGATCTGCGATTTGCTGCAGCTGGCGATCGCTCTGATCCGGTTGCTGGAAACCGTAGCCTGTGAGGAAAGCATGAACTTGCTCGGCGGAAAGCTGGGGAGAGAGGATAAGGTCCCGAGCATGCATCCGAGTTCATTCTAGCATGCACAAATCCCTGGGCATGACGGCCGCAGTGGCGGTCTCCGGGCCTGGCTCGTCGAGCTCCGAGACCCGACGGAGATACTTCAGCCTGAAGACCAACGCTGCGGTTTACTGGGGCTCTATATATCGAAGTAGAGCGCAAACTCGTGTGGATGAGGCCGCAGGCGAATAGCATCCACCTCATTCGTGCGCTTGTAATCGATCCAATTCTCGATGACATCCGGAGTGAACACGTCACCCTTCAGAAGAAACTCGTGGTCAGCCTCCAGGGCATCGAGCACTTCCTCGAGGCTTCCGGGAGTGGATTTTACCTGCGCGAGCTCCTCTGGCGGCAGGTCGTAGAGGTCTCTGTCCATCGGGTCGGGCGGCATGATCTTGTTCTGGACACCGTCCAGTCCAGCCATCAGCATGGCAGTGAAGGCTAGATAGCCGTTAGCGGATGCATCCGGCGGGCGAAACTCAATCCGTTTGGCCTTCTCGCTCTTCGAGTAAGCCGGGATCCGCACGCAGGCACTCCGATTGCGCATGGAGTAGATCAAGTTGATCGGTGCCTCGTAGCCGGGAACGAGTCGGCGATAGGAGTTGGTCGTAGGAGCGCCGAAAGCCAGAACAGCCCCCGCATGCTTGAGAAGGCCGCCAATATAGTAGACAGCTGTCTCGCTCAGGTCTGCATAGGTCCCGGGGCCGTAGAAGACGTTCTTCCCATCCTTCCAGATACTCTGATGGGTGTGCATCCCCGAACCATTGTCCATGAAGATCGGTTTCGGCATCAGGGTCACGGTCTTGTCGTAGCGACGAGCTACGTTCTTGATGATGTACTTGAACTTGAGCAGCTTGTCGCCCATCGAAGTCAATGAGTCGAATCGCATATCGATCTCACACTGGCCAGCGGTCGCAACTTCGTGATGGTGAACCTCTGTTTCGATTCCTACCTGCTGTAGGGTGAGAACCATCTCGGTCCGAAGATCCTGGAGCGTGTCCATTGGCGGCACTGGAAAGTAGCCCTCTTTGTAGCGGGGCTTGTAACCCAGGTTTGGGTTCTCCTCACGGCCGCTGTTCCAGAACCCCTCAACCGAGTCTACGAAGTAGTAGCCGTGGTTGTAGGACTGGGAGAAGCGCACGTCGTCGAAGACGAAGAATTCGGGTTCAGGACCAAAATAAGCGGTGTCCCCAATTCCGGTGGAGGCCAGATACTTCTCGCCCTTCTGGGCAATGTAACGAGGGTCTCGAGAATAGGGTTCGCCGGTGATGGGATCCACCACATTACAGATCAGGTTGAGTGTCCTGGCTTTGGTAAAGGGATCTTCGAAACAAGAGCTCGGATCCGGGATCAGCAGCATGTCGCTTTCCTGGATCTTCTGAAACCCACGGATGCTGGATCCATCAAATCCAAAGCCTTCCTGGAAGCTCTCCTCGGACATCTGACCTGGTGTCAGCGTGAAATGCTGCCACAGACCCGGTAGGTCACAAAAGCGCAAATCGACAGCCTTAATCTCGCGGTCTTGGATCAACTTGATGACTTCTCTGGCATCCATGAACTCACTCCTCCTACTCTACTAAAAGTCTCTCTGCTGAACTTAAGCTTGAAATCCGAAAGGACCCCCTCTCGACACGAGCTATTCTGGACAGACCAGGGGGTCGCTTCAAGCCCAAATATCAAAAAAATCGTCCTACGCTTTATCCTGTGAAATGAACTCAGCGAAGAAGGGAACTGCGGTCCACGCCATCTAGTTTGCTGGGTGCCGAGATTCCGAGCAGGGAAGCCAAGGTGGGCGCCAGATCCACGGTTCGTACTCGTGGTTGCGGTATCTTCTTGGCAGGCATCCCGGGCACGCGCAGCAGCAAGGGGACGTGGGTGTCGTAGTCGTAGGGAGAGCCGTGAGAGGTCCCGCTCCCCCCGGAGGCCAACAGGTGATACTTCTTGACCTGGAGGAACAGATCCCCACTGCGTTCCGGATGGAAGCTGCGGGAGAACAGCAGCAGAAAAGGATCTTGACTTCCCGCCGCCGCCTCGACCTGAGTGCGGGTCCAGATCTTCTCCACAGTGGAGCAGGCTTCGAGCAGCGCTGCGATCTCACTCTCGATGTCCTGACGGCGCAGGTTCCGGCGGCCTAGAGTCGAGTAGTTGAGGTAGAACTGGGAGGTCCACCAGGTATCCTGGCCAAATTTCTTCTCGAATCGTCTCATGGCGCTCTGGAAGCAGGCGACATCCTCCGCCTTACCACGCCCTCCCGGTTTCTGCTTCATCGCGAGATACTCAGGCAGCGTCAACACGCCATGATCGGCACTGAGAGAAATCAGGACCCGACCCATACCGACCGTCTGGTCCAGGTGATCGAACAGTTTTCCGAGTCCCTCGTCCAGCCGGATCCAGTAATCGAGTGCCTCATGGCTGTTGGGGCCGTATCGATGCCCGACTGAATCCATGACCGAAAAGCCCACTCCCAGGTAGTCCACGCGGTCATCTTGACCCAGTCTCTCGCCTTCGATCAGACTCCGAACAAACGTCAGCAGATAATCCTCGAAATAGGGTGTGGATCCGAAGTCGCCGTAGAACCTGCTGTTCGGCCGTAGTGAGGCGCTTCCAAGAGGGTAGGGAAATCCCCGTTTGAACAGACCCTTGTCCACCTCCTCGATGGCGAGGAGCTTGAGGGTCTCAGTGTCCACCGGCCGTGCCTTCCAGGTCTGGCCAAAATAACTGTCCGGGATCTTCCGATCGAGGAAGTTCTGCATCCACTGCGGGTACTGGTCCAGATAGTAGCGACTCGTAATAAGATCTCCGTTCCCTTGGTCGTACCAGAACGCTGCATCTGCTTGCTTGCCCCCAAGCAGAATCGCAGAACGGTCCTTCCGGCTCACAGCGAAGGCCTTGGAGCTGGGATTCGCCTGTTTCAGCCAGTCGGGTAGGGCGGTTCCCAGCAGATTCCGGGGAGAGCGACCTGAGGCTGCCCGGTCTGACTCTGCATGCCTGGTTTCGACTGCAGTCGGAAGCAGTGGAGACGCTTCGTCTCCCACACAATACATCCGCCGTTTCTGCTCCCGATCGAACCACGAGTTGCCTATGATTCCAGAGTGTGAAGGATAAAGGCCGGTTGCCAGCGAGGCATGACCCGGTCCGGTACTGGTCTGGGCATGGTCCTGATGAGCATCTGTGAACTGCATCCCTTCGTCGAGGAGTCGCTTCATGCCTCGCTTGAAAATCGGACGCAGCCGCTCCAGGTACTCGGAGCGCGCCTGATCGATCACCAGGACCAGGACCAGGCGCACGGACTCGGCCGGCCCGGCCTGAAGCTCGTGGTTCGCCCCCCAATAGAGGAAAGCAAGACAACCGATGATAAGAAGGAGAAGGCTCTTGCCTAACCTATTTCTCTGAAATCTCGTCAGGAACCCAGGTTCAATACTCCCAGTCCGACTCATTGTCTCCTCCGCTTGGAGAGTTTCGTTCTCATCTCTCTTGTTCCTCGACTTCCATAAAGTAGTAACTAACCAGATGCAGAATCAGAAAATGGGCCTCCTCGATATGTCCCATGTGCGAGGACTGGACAAGAATAGGGAAGCGGGCAAGCTGGCCCAATCTGCCACCGGTTTTTCCTGTCAAACCTACCGTCAACAGCCCTTCCTGTTCCGCCCATTCAACGGCTTTAACGATGTTGGGCGAGTTGCCACTGCCACTGAAGGCCACCAGGAGATCACCGGGCCGGGCGAAGTTTCTGAGTTGATCAACAAAAATCTCCGCGTACGTCGAGTCATTGGCAAGTGCTGTTATCCAGGGAATGTTGTCGGTGAGCGAGAGCACGCGGAACCTCAGCTCCCGTCCAACCGAGGCCCCCTTACCCAGATCGTTCGCCAGATGTGAGGCGGAAGCAGCGCTACCTCCATTCCCACAGATGAAGATCTGTCGACCTTCTTGGCGAGCCCGGGCCAAAAGTCCGATCAAGTCCGCGATCTGCTCTTCCGGAACTGCATCCATCGTTGCCAGGGCTTGTGCTTTATAGGAGGTGACATAAGCCGACGTCTTTTTCATGGGTGTCGCCCTTGCTCCGACCGCTGCACAGTCTACTTCCAGTTTCTCCCCGGTGATAGAGGATTGACAGTTTCGCCGCAACTTTCGCCTCGCTGCCATTATGCTGAGACCTTCATTCGCCTGGGTTCGTCGATTCTGGAGCATCTGAGAGGAATTTCCCTATTGTCACGCGGGGGCAACCTCTACTCCCGAAGAACTTTTTCGTTGCCTCAGCCCTTCGCGCCGCGCATGATGTCTGGCGCAATGTCCCTTCAGACGGGTCTATAGCCAGCGGTAACGAGGGCCTCGGTGGCACTTGGACGCAGCGCTGCCACCCAGATTTCGAAGCTACACGGCAAAATAATTTTAGAGAGGAAAGCGGATCATGCAGGAAGCAGTCTCCGAGATGGAAAAGGGTTTTAGTGAGAAGATCATCTTTAGTTTTAGCACGTTCCGCGGAAAAAACTATGCGGATATACGAGTTTACTACGAAGATGATGAGGGAGAATGGAAGCCGACCAAGAAGGGTGTGGCAATCGCGGTAGATCGATTTTCAGAGTTTAAAGACCGTCTCGCCGAACTTGAAGCCTATCTGAAGAGCAACGGTCATCTCTCCGGCTGACAGCCTGGCAAGAATTGGCTTCCTTCTGAAGGTAGGGGAAGATCTACCCGCGTCGTGAGGGCCAACCTGGGCCGGATAGCGCATTGGGAGAAAGTCGTATAATAAATATTATGTAAACTATTTACTTTTGTCTGGGTCCTTAGCGTATTGTCCCTCCCTCATGACCACTGAAATCACCCCCTACAAGCGAAAGAAATTAGCGCGAGCCGGCGATCGAGCCCGAACTCGGTTTGTGGAGTTCTTTGTTGCCAACATTAGAAATCCGAATTACGCGGATTGCCTATGCTCCGTGCGGTAGCGCGTTTCTTTGCCTGGTGCGAGGATCATCACATCGCACTCAACAAGGTCGAGCCCATCCTGGTGGCTGCCTACATTGGACAGCATCCTGGATCCGTGCCGACTGTAGAGCAGCACCTCGCAGCAATTCGCATGCTCTTTGATTACTTGGTCATCGGCCAGGTCGTGCCCTTCAATTCGGCGGCCGCGGTGCGAGGGCCCAAGCACGTGGTCGAGCGAGGTAAGACGCCAGTGCTCAAGGCTGAGCAAGCTCGGATGCTGCTGGACTCAATTAGCCTCAAGACGATCGTGGGCCCTCGCGATCGCGCGATCCTGGGAGTGATGTGCTACACGTTCGCTCGTGTGGGAGCTGTGGGTGCCATGCGGGTTGAGGACTACTACGAAAACGGCAAGCGCGGATGGTTTCCGCTTGCACGAAAAGGGCGGCAAGCGCCACGAGGTGCCCGCCCACCACAATGCCGAGGCGTACATGGACGCCTACCTGGCGGAGGCCGGGATCGCTGGCGAGAAAAAGACTCCCCTGTTCCGATCCGTGAACAAGTCCCGGAAGCTCACAGAGAATCCTTTGAGCCGCAATGACGTCCTGCGGATGATCAAACGAAGAGCCAAGGCAGCAGGACTCCCCTACTCCACCTGCTGCCACACCTTCCGGGCGACCGGAATCACCGCCTACCTCGAGAATGGCGGCACGATTGAGAATGCCCAAGCGATCGCCGCGCATGAGTCGCCGCGGACAACGAAACTGTATGACCGCGCGGGTGACCAGATTACCCTGGACGAAGTCGAGAGGATTTCCATCTGAGCCTGGAAATGTTATGCCCATTGCCTTTGTGATAAGAGAAGCTACCCTGTCTGATGTTCACGCAATTGCAACCCTGCTGTCCGATCTACGCTACCCCACCACTCCGGACACGATGAGTGCACGACTTGCTCCAATTCTCGAGAATCCCGAGCACCGAACATTCGTCGTGGTGTGTAACGAGACAGTGGCTGGCGTCATTGGCACTCGTGTGGGGAGACGCTACGAGGATGACAGGTTGTATGGACAAATCATGGTGCTGATCGTCGATGCTCGTTACAGGAGAAAAGGGCTTGCGTCGGCTCTGATGAAATATGTAGAAGAGTCCTTGGGTCAGCAAGGAGCGAACGCAATCGTGGTGAATTCGGGCAACCATCGAGAGGATGCCCACGCGTTCTACGAGCGAATGGGTTACCGCTTTACCGGCAGGCGATACGCAAAGACAACTACTCCCAGCCCCGACTGGGGATAAGATCACGCTGGATGAGGTGGAGAGGATCGCTATCTGAGGCACCACTCAACTCCCCTTAGCGTCCTCTAATTTAAAGGATTTCGCGTAGTCTGTCGCCTTTCGTCGCATCCAAAAAGCCGACACTCCCCTGACTCACCTTCCGTGCTACCGCCCACGGATCTGCTATATACTCGGGATAGGGACGTCGAC
>JAKZYH010000208.1:0-2561 GCA_047514575.1 Acidobacteriota bacterium
GTGGTTGCATCGCCTTCCAACATCTCGGCATGGCTGGCAGCCTGCGGGACGTACAGTCGCCTGACTTCGATCTGCGGAAGCTCGGACCAGGAAATATTCAGCTCGTCGATTTCGACTCGTCGAATCTCCTTTTTTCTTGCCTGCATGATTCCCTTCAGGGAAGGGTAGCGACTCTGGGAGCTTCCTGCTTGAATCGCGAGCACAGTCGGCAGCGGGAGTTCCACCCATTGGAAGCTTCCACTTTCCATCTCGCGCAGGACTTTGATCGAGCCCTTTTCGGGTTGGGCCTCGACCTCCATGACAATTGTGGCGTGCGGCAGGCCCAGGAGCTCAGCCAGAATCCCACCGGTCTGGGCATAGGCCAGATCGTCAGACTGCGTTCCGGTCAGGATGAGATCAAAGGATTCCTGTTTCAGGACCTCGGCGAGAACTCTCGCGGCTGCATGTGGCGAGCTGGCCCGTCGCTCCGGGTCTACGACCTGAAGGGCCCGGTCACAGCCCATCGCCAATCCCTTGCGAATGGACTTCTCATTTCCCGCTGTTCCAATGTTGAGAATAACCGCTTCTCCCCCATGCGCCTCCTTGATCCGAAGCGCCTCTTCTATCGAGTACTCGTCGCACTCGTTGATTTCGTGGGTCAGATCTCCGGACTTGATCCAGTTTTCTTCGACATTGATCTGAAAACGGGTTTCACGACTCGCAACTTCTTTCAGGCAGGTGAAAACTTTCACGACTTGAACAGTCTCTCAAAAGCGTCCCTGGGATCTTCGTGATCGGGATTGGAGGTGGTTTGCTTCTCGACCGAAGATCGAGCCTCGAAGTAAGGGCACACATTGGCCGCATCCTTGGGCGAAACCCGCTTAGGAATCGCCCGTGAGCACTCGAAGCGACTTGCCGGATCAAGAAAGGCACAGTTCGTACAGGTGTGCAGGGGAGCCTGGCAGGAGGGGCAAGTGGATTCGACCAGAATCAAGTCGAAGCTGCGAGGCAGAGGCTTTCCACAGGTCTTGCAGCGGATAATACCCGTCTGAAAGCTGGTCATCCTGGGTGAACGGGGGCCAACGCGCGGACCACGGCTGGGCTGACGGGAACGCTCCGGACGCTCTCCTTCATCGCTCTTGTAACCCTTGTGCCGGTACTTTGGACTCATGGCTCCCCCTTGTTCAAAACAAGTTTTCTTACCGAAATCAGAACCGCGGGCGCCGTCAGGTGGCGGCTCGGAAGGAGCGTACGAGGACCCTCCGTGATCCGATCAGATCGCCGCATGGAAGGGGCTCCTGCACTTCGCCATCATGTGAAATCCCTTCGTAGGAGGACCCTCCGTAGTCCGATCAGCGCAAATCTGCGCAGGCCGCTTTGATCCCGGTGAGATCCATGGCATCACGGCCCGAGTCTTTCCGACGAATAACGCCCTGCTTATCAATCAGGAAAGTCGTTCTCTGGGAAAAGCCTCGCTCGGCGAGGACCCCGTATCGGCGGCTGACCTCCTTGTCCGGCCAATCTGCCAGAAACCGGTACTGGACACCCAGTTCCTCAGCGAACTTCTTCTGACTGGGGCGAGCATCAACGCTGATTGCCAGAACCTCCGTGTCGTGTTCGTTGAAGTATTCGATATCATCCTGATACCGTGTCAATTCAGTCCGTCAGCCACCAGTGAAGGCCAGGACGTAAAAAGCGACAATGACGTTCTTACTTCCCCGGAACTGACTCAGGCGCACGGTCTCGCCATTGTGATCCGTCAATTCAAAGTCGGGTGCTTCGTCCCCGATTTCAAGGGATTCAGTAAGCGGCTGCTGGAGCGCCCCTCCTGCCATAGACACAGAGGCTGGATAGGCGCACAATAGCAGAGCCAGCGGGGCCAGAAAGAGTTGTACACGGGAAAACATAAAGAGATTTTAAATCAGCCTTGGATTGTGTTCAAATCAAATTCTTTACTCGTCCAGGATGCCAGCTCTGTACGAAAAGCCTACAGATCCTCAGAGCATTCGAGAGCCGGTTTCATCTCGAGATCGAACAGGTGGACATCAGCCAGTCGCCTGAGCTTCTGGAAGCCTACCAGTTCGACATCCCTGTAGCCACGCTGGAAGGAGAGGAACTCTTCCGCCACCAGGCCGATGCCCGTAAGATTGAGACGGTACTGGAGGCCCGGGCGAGAGACAACGACGATGCCGGCGACTAAGACCTGCCAGACTTGCGAGGGCACGGGTTGGGTAGTGGTGCGGGAAGAGGACACGGAAAGAGTCTCAGCCTGCCCCGACTGTCGGAGCCAGGCCCGATCGAATCAGCGATTCCAGAGTGCCGCCATTCCTCCCCGCTACGGCGAACAGGGTTTTGAGACCTTTTCGAGACCCAACCTCTACCCCTCGCTGGAAAAAGCTTGGCGGCGATCTATGGAGTTCGTCGATGCCTTCCCAGAGTTGGAGCGGGGTCTTCTCTTCATCGGCCCCTGCGGAGTGGGGAAAACCCATCTCTCGGTCGCCATTCTGAATGAAGTTCTCTCCAGGCACGATTCAAGCGCTCGCTTTGTGGATGAAGCAGAACTGCTGCGCAGCCTCCAGCAC
>JAKZYH010000209.1:0-6335 GCA_047514575.1 Acidobacteriota bacterium
AAAGTGGAGACAGCGGAACTTGTTCGGAAGACGGCTAAAGCCTTTGTTTGTAGGGGGATAGGAGTAGAGTGATTATAATCTTACAGTTAAGCGAGCTTTAAGTCCTTTGGAATCAACAACATCAAACCGGACACTAGTGAAGCAACATCGAAAATCCTTAATGGGTCTCCCGGTCCGGTGGTTGAAAAACACATGGGAACAAGACGGGAAGCTAGAGAGGTGAAGCCGCTGCTGGGATTCCAACTCCTCGTACAAATCACCGGTCACCGGAATGGAGCGGCCGTGACGATTCTTTGTGGTCCCCGGCTCCAGGCGGATTAGGCCCTCGTTTAGATCGACCTGCGACCATCTGAGTGAGAGGACCTCTGCCTTGCGCAGGCCCGTGTTGTAGGCGAGGCTCAGGACCGGCCGCAAGTAGGACGGAACGGCCCCCATCAGCCGCAAGTAGTCGTGGTGATGAAGGAACCCCTGGCGAACATTGTTCTCGCGGAGCAGCGGCACGTGAGGGCCAGTTATGACCTTTGCGGCTTGCCGTCCCAAGTTCAGCATGCGACGCAGGGCGGACAGCTCTCGATTAATTGAGGCATTGGACGGCTTCTTACCTGTTCGTTGGTTGGTACTGGCCTGCCTCCAAACGATATACGAGCGAACGGTGTCGGTCGTGATTTGCTGTACCCTGGCCGCGCCGAAGTACTGATCCAGGCGGTTGACGTAACGCTCGACCTGCCCGAGGGTCCGCTTTCCGTTCATCTTGTAGTCATTCAAAAGGTCTCGCCCTAATTCGCGCAAGGTCGTTTTCTCAGGAGCGATGCCGGTAAAGGTCCCGGAGGCGATCGCCCCCTCGCGCTTTCGGAGCAGCTTCTCAGCCTCGCGCTTACTGATAGAACCGCTGGTTTCCCGGCAACGTCTTCCGTCCTGGTAATACTTTAGCCACCAGATTTTGCCGCGCCTATAGAGAGAGCCCATTTGATCTTTGAACCTCAGCTAGTAAAGAGTCGATTCTATAATAACTGTAAGTAACTGTAAATACATATGTTATAAGAATACTAGTCCGAACACGCATAGGATCTTTAATCCTCTGCTTGGTCCGTAAGTGTCCCGAAAAGAGGGAGATCCTAAGCTGCTGTGCCCGTACTGTGCCCATCACCAATGGGTACCCACCTTGTGCTGCTCGATCAGGCTGTCTAGGTCCCTTGCATCGACATGGATGCGCCGATCGAACTTGACGGCGGGAATCTTGCCGGCCCATATCATCTCTCGCACCGCCCCAGGGGTTCGCCCGAGGTAGTCTGCTGCTTCGTCGATGCTGTACAGTCGCTTGCCTGGGTGGGCGTCGCTCCGTTTCATACCCGTTGCCCGGCGTGGCTAGACGCAAGGTTTTTCACAGCCAGTCCTACTAAGCCGCAAGGCCATTGAAGTCGCCGAAAAAACGCAGCTACCCGCCGCCTATTCCTCAGTTGTCCGCTCAAAAGTGGTCTCCTGAATCTGGCGAGTCGCGAAGCAAGTGGCAGGGACCGTCGAAAACCAGCTTTACAACTCCGGGCTCACACCAGCGCGAGGAGTCAAGTCGAACATATGTCTCCTCTGACAATACAGGTTTCGACGTGTCCTTCGAGGCAGACTTTGCTCGGCTCAACGTTAGGCAGTGATCCGCCTCCTGGTGAAGGGCTCCGGATCCGAGCATATCGGCAGCGGTCTTTATCTCGGCCTCCCCCTTTTTCGGCTGGACAACTAGAAGGATCCGGATTCCTAAGTCCTGAGCCACTGACTGGAGACGGCGAGCCGCTTCCTCTTGGACTTCGATATAGTTCCGGTTTGAGCTGACTAGAAACTTGTGGAAGTGGTCCATGCAGACCCACTGGACGCCGCAGTACTTCACCGCTTGAGCAATCAGACGAAGGTAACCGTCGAACGCTGGAAACCGCTTCCCGCAGAACCACCAGCCGGGGTTCTCCCGGAAGTATTTATTCGCCAGTTCCAGGTAGGTCTTCTCAGAACCTTCCGGTGCCCGTTCCAGGAGGAAGGTCCGCTCATTCTTCTCGAACTGCTGAGCGAGGACTCGTGTGGCTACCTTCTTCGTCCCCATATCGAGGCAGTACATCAAGACGCTCTCGTCATAGACGTTCACTCGGTGCCCGAGCCACTGAAGAGCCAGAGAGGTCTTCCCGATCTTCGGGTCTGCCGTGATTGTCGTTAGGAAGCCCGGAGAGACATCCGTCAGGAGTTTGTTAAGGCTTCCCCACGGAGTTGTCTTCTGTTCCCTCGGAGGCGTCTCAAAGATCTCCGCGACTAGAGAGGAGCCGTGCTCTATCCCCTGCATCGCCAGAACCTGAGCCGTCCGCATTAGGTGCCGGAACTTCAACTCAATCTCCGGCTTTATCCGGTCCCACAGGAGTGAGAGGTCTTCTTCTCCGTCCCAACCAATCTCACGGACCATCCACTCGTTGACGTCCTTCACTCCAGGAAGAAGGATCAACCGGCACTTGGGTCCTTCTTGGTTAAGCCGTTTTGCGATCTGCCCCGCGAACTCCTTCCCGGCCGCATCAGAGTCGAAGCAGAGGTAGATGACATCAGCCTTATCGACGGTGGCGATCCAGTCCGGTTGATCGAACTTCTTCCCGCCAGCCGTCCCACTCACAACCGACGCTTCCTCTCCAAGGATCTGAGCAACGGAGATGGCATCGATTTCTCCTTCTGTGATAATCACGTAGTCTCCTCGAACAGAATCTCGGTTGAAAAGGATTGACTCATCTCCTGGATACCGAGTGAAGCGGTCTGACTTATCCTCGCCGGAGCCGTAACAAGTCTCACAGATTCCACCGTTCGTCTTTCCCTTACAGTTCGGACAAGGACGCGGCTTCAGCTTTCGATACTTGATCCCGTACACCTTCCCCTCAGAGAGGAATGGAAGGGTGAGCGTATCGCCCTTACAGTTCCTTCCATAGGTCCGCTTAAAGTGCCCAAGCTGAAACCGCTTAGCAGTCGGCCGAACAATCCCTCTTCTCCGGAGGAAATCCACCGCAGGAGATTCCCAAAGAGCCTTTGCATTCCGCTCGACCTCCTCTATCGGGGGATGCGTGTGTTTCGCCTCCAGTTCAACCGCTGCGGCTTCTCCTCCTCTCTGTAACACTCCACTCTGCCGTAAGCGTCGAAACTCACTACTCCAGCTCCGGCTTCTCTTCTCCGGTGGAGTTTCCCAACCGAGCTGAGCTGCGAGCTGATCTACCCACATCTTCCCACCGCAGCTTGAACACGCTACCCAGCCGGTATCAACAAACCCGAAGGCGGATGGGTTCCGGTCCGGTCCGTCATGCTCCGGAAAGGGACACCGGAACGGGAGTGTATTCCCGGCTAACTTTCCACATGCCTCCATGTGCGATCGGAAGTAGTCCTCAAACATCGTCGTCCTCGCCGATTCCGAGCCGCTTCATCATCTCCTCCGTCTTTACTGTATCCACTAGCCGGAGCTTCTCCGCGAACTCCGCCTCCGTCATCCCCATCAGGTTCTTCTTGTCTTCCTTCAGGTCGTATCTCCGATCACGCTTTAGGATCTCCTCAACCCTTTCCGGATTCCACCCCCCGTCTTTCACCGGGTCCCACTCCGGCTCCTCCTCCTTTCCGACTCCGCTAGAGCCAATCCGCTTCGCATTCTCCTTCCAGCTCCCTCCGACGTAATCGAATAGCCATAGCTCATCCGTATCCTTCTTCCCCTTCTTCCGGCTCATCAGAACGGCAGGCGTCCACCTCCCACCGAGCGGGACAAAGAACTCCTCTTGATTCCCAACTGCGGTGGCGTAGTTATTAATCACCGTCGCGAGGTCTTCTTCCGTCCAGGATTCCTCTAGCCTCTCCTTTACGGCTTTCTTGAACGCCGGTGACGGCTTCTCCGTGTTCGGCTCTCTCATCTGAGGAATTCCGTTCGCTCGTTCCTTAAACCGTGTCCACAGACGTTGAGCGACTTTCGACGATGAGAGAGGACTATAGGAGAGAGTCTTCTCTTCTTCTGAATCTGAATCTGGATCTGGATCTGAATGGCTTAGGGTCGCTTGAGGGTTGCTTGAGGGTTGCTCTAGGGTCGCTCTAGTCTCACCCGAGGTTTGCTTGAGGGATGCTTTGGGCTTTCTTCGGCTGGTAAGACCACCCCTCTTACCCGACTCCCGCTGGTGATCTAATCGACCTATTGTCCGCTCATACTCCTTCATCTGTTGTTCGTTGCAGAGTTTGGATCCATCCTCCACTTCTTTGAACTCCCTCTTCACTTTTTTCCACAGCTCCTCGAACTTAGCTGGATCGACTCCAGAGAGCCACGAGAGTTCTTCTAAATCGCTTGGAAGTAGAGGTGGTGACCCCTCGGGGGTGCCTGGACCGTAAGACCACGCTAAGTCCAGCAGTCTCCTGTAAAGACCCTCCTCCTCAAGAGTGAAGTTTCTAACGACCGGTGATGCTAAATGGTCGGTAGGAAACCATCGCTGGTAAGGAATCATCTTCTTGCCTCCCTATTGAGCCAAACCTCTAGGTAGGAGCGGAACGACGAATAACGAAGTGTTCTGCTTTTGAAGATGAGCACGCCCTGCCAGGGCCACCAGCCTTTGCAAACAACGAAGGGGACCCTCGGACGCCAGTCTGGAGGCAAGGCTCCTGTACTCAATGTAAGGAATACGGGGAGTAGACGGAAGGCCAGTCGTCGCCGCGCTAGACTATCTCGTCTGTCCTTTGATTTGCGTTGCTGTGGAGATCGCGTGGATGGTACTATTCTCATCGTTAGTTTCATTGCGAAAAAGGCATCCGCCGCTCGGTGAAAAGTGAGGCGGGTGCCTTCTTGTTTCTCCCTTCAACCTACAACGCTTAGCTAGTCAGGTTCAAGCTTGAGAACGCCTTTAAGTTGTTGACAGTTCACATTTTGTCGCATCTTGTCGCACAAGGCCAAGAGGTCTGTCGCATCTTGTCGCAGACGTATTATGGGGTGTATCGAAACTGTCGCACTCATACGTGTGACAGAATACGACAGGTGGGTCCTAGAACTGGTCGAGTTTAAGGTAGGTAGTGAGAGATGGGATACTGATTTTTGCTTTTGATTTCTTTTCCAACTCTCCCGAGTCAATGAGCCTGTATACAGTGGCCCTGTGACGCTTGATAACTCTCGCAACATCATCCACATGGATGCTCGGAGCTCGTAGCAGCTTTTCCCTGGCTTGAACCTTTTCCTCCTCAGTCGAGGTCACATCGAGGAGGGTTTTGAAGAAAGTACAAGAGGGGGATGGGTTCTTCGGTTCTGACCTGTCTTGATCGACTTCGGAGGCTTCAGGAGAAGTAGAAGATGGCTGAGTTCTAGTGGGAGGACCCGCAATCTCTGAAAGCCTTTCTATCGTCTCCCTGTGAATCTCCTGGGCATCCTTCAAGTCATCGAGGGTTTTCGTACCCTTGTCTCTCTCAGATCTCCTGAAGTCATCGAGCTGCTCTATTTGATCATCCCAACGGCCCAATTTCGTCTCCTCTCTGCCAGGAAACCTCTGCGAATAGAAAGATGAGGCTCAGGTCGGTGCAGAGTTACCGACTTTTCGGGAGCTACCCTAGAGCCGTAGGGCATTATAGTACGTTTACAGTGATCCCTATCTCGCGGCAGCCGAGTTTCCTGGCTTCACTTTTCTGATTCAAGAGAATAGTCTTGAGGCAATCAGTCTGGCGGGTCGTCCGCCGGACCACGGACCCATAAATGCTCTTGCGTCTTCCCGGACTCGACGACTCGTTGCTCTCGGTACTGAGGGGGAGGTGTCACAGCGTGAGTAGGGCAGTGGCTTCGATGGAAATGGGGGAAATCAGAACATGCGCATTCAAGCAACCACGAGCCCGGCACTGTCCCTCTGCCGATAGAAGAGCGTCAAACGTCTCACATTGACCTCTGAGGGATAGTCACGGATCCGGCTTTCTTCCAGCCGGGCGAATCGCGAGTCGTTTTTCTGGTGCAGGGCCTGGACGTGAGGTGAGCAGTGCTGGTTGGGGAGCTCATGGCCGTCGGATCTGCCCCCCAGCTGGTGCGAGTCCACGTTGACGAAGGCCCACACCCGGTCGGGCCTCATGAAGTACATCTCCTTTCCAACCAGCGTGCCAGCACTGTGAGCCACGATGGCGACTCTCGAGACACCCAGATGATCCAATAGCCACCATAGATCCCGGGCGTCGAAGGGATACACCATTCCGTCCGCGATCACCAGATGGTAGTGCCGAGCCAGCGCGGCCAGCACGTTCTGCCAGTCGGTGGCGTCGGTCCGGCCGCCATGGATGAGAAGGAGCACCTCTCCTCTGCCCACATCGTAATACTCGATCCGGTTACCTCT
>JAKZYH010000210.1:0-3657 GCA_047514575.1 Acidobacteriota bacterium
CTGTCCGCCCTGACCAATTGTCAGTCGAAAAGGGAGAATGACCTGTGCGGTCAGTGCTCCTCCTGCGTTAAGGTGGCCGCTGGAAATCATCCGGACGTGACGGTAGTCGACTTCGCCTGGATCGAGGCCTTTCTGAAGTCGAAGAACAAGCGAGCGAACCCCAGGGTGATCCCCATTGATGTAATGAGAGATCTGGTACGCGAAGCTCAGTTTCAACCCTTCCAGGGAACGGTCCGGGTCTTCATTGTGGATGATGCTCACAAACTCAACGAGGCAGCTGCCAACTCTCTGTTGAAGACTCTCGAGGAGCCATCCCGGACGACCAGGATAGTGCTGGTGACGCCTTTTCCGGAAAGCCTTCTCGCTACGATTCGTTCCAGATGCCAGCTTTTCACGTTCGGAAGAATTCGCCGGGAGGAGGTCACTCGCTATCTGGAAGAACGGGGAGAAGAACAGGCTCAACTTAAATCTGCCCTGTTCACCGGAAGTATCGGAGCCGCCCTGTCTCTGGATCTGGAGCAGATGTTGAGGGATCGTAACCGGCTTCTCCACCTGCTGCAGAGTTGGTTTGATAATCCCCTGTTCGGCACTGTCTTCCAGGCTGTCGAGTCCTCCGAGCTGGGGAGAGAATTGAGGAATCGCGAGAGGGCTCTCGAGCTTCTGTCACTACTCCAGAGACTTGCGGAGGACCTCTATTACCTGCAGGTGGGGACCCCGGAGCGCCTCAAGAACATAGACCAGAAGGAAGCCCTGACCGGCCTGGCGGCCAGAACACGGTTGGCCTGGATAGAGTCGTTTCTCTACTATACTCGGGAAGCCATCGCCGATATTGAGGGTTATGTCAATCCTCTGATGTGTTTCGAGACACTGTGGCTGAAAGTCGAGCAGTAAGATGCTGGAACTGGTTACCGTCAGGTTCAAGGATAGCAAGCGGACCGCGGAGTTTGTTGCCAGTCAGCCCGGTTTGAGGGTGGGCGATCGGTGCATTGTTGGCACAGACCGTGGCGTGGAACTAGGGATCGTGGTCTGGGGACGCACCGTCGAACAGGCCAGCTTCGAGAATGCCACGAGGATTCACAAGGCTCTTCGCAAGGCCACGGAGCGGGATCTCTATCTTTACGAGAAAAAAAGCTTCAGAGAGGAGAAAGCCCACCGTTTCTGTCGAAAGCGGATCCGCGTTCGCAATTTGCCGATGAAGCTCTCCAAGGTCGAGTATATCTTCGATGGTAGTCGAGTTGTCTTCTACTTTACCGCCAGCCGCCGAGTCGATTTCCGACAACTGGTACAGGACCTGGCTCGCGAATTGAGGGCTCGGATCGAGATGCGTCAGATTGGAGCCCGTGATGAAGCCCGCCTGGTTGGGGGGTTGGGGGCATGTGGGACCGGCGAGAACTGCTCGTCGAAGTTTCTGCGTGAGCTTCGTTCAGTGACGGTGAAGACAGTCAAGGCTCAACAACTGGGGATGAACCCGACTCGGCTTTCCGGTATGTGCGGGCGTCTGAAGTGTTGCCTGAACTTCGAAAGCGAATTCTAGTCCTGGCGGCTGGTCTCAGCGGCCGGCGTCGACCTTTGCCGCCAACTCCTTGATTCTCGCCTGAAACTGTTCGACCTGGGGAGCCTCTGGATTCGCTTCTATGAACTCCCGGCAAACCGCCAGAGCCTCCTCAAACTTTTCCATCTTTTCCAGAGCACGAATCAGTTTGAGGTAGGAGTCCGGGCGTCGTGGAAAGTACTTGACAGCCTCCCGATAGCGCTCTTCTGCAGCCTCGAAGTTCTTGCGCCTGAAATAGAAGTCTCCGACCCTGATGTGGCGTTGGGCTTCGATCGGATCGGGGTAGATCACTTCAACTTCGCTCTCGCGGTCCGAGGTTCGGTCGTCCCGAATCAGCACAGGCTTGGGACCGGTGGGACGGCTATCTTGGCTCACCAGAACAGCCGAAAAAAAAGGGACTGCGCCGATCAGCATTAACGCTCTGAATCTCATCCTTCCATCCAGCCTAAGTGGAAGTTCCTGACCTTGTCAAAGATGGGAGTTATTCGGTAGAATAGCCAAAGTCCTTCGAGCGCAAGTCAGTCACTATTGAGTCTTGCTTCACAGAGTTCCTCGGTCTTTGGAATTGATCGTCAGGCTTACGAAAAAGTTCACGGAAAATGGTTGAGGTCCATGGTTAATAGAAAGCTGATCCGACCGTCTCTAACCGATTTGAGGGATGAGATGCCGGCCAACTACACAACTGTTCAGACGAAGAGGGTCCCCCCGGAGCAGACGAACGCCGAGCAGTATTACTACCTGAAGCAGATGACAAGTCGGATCCCTATGATCGTCACACTCGTGGACGGTGAAGAGATCTGTGGCGTCATCGAGTGGTACGACAGGGACTGTATCAAGGTGAACAGAGACAAGGGTCCGAACCTCCTGATTCCCAAGCACTCCATCAAGTACCTTTTCAAACAGGACGAGAGACGCGGTCAGTCCGGACGTTGAGAACTCCGCCAATCATAGTAACGATGGGGGATCCGAACGGAGTCGGTCCTGAAGTCGTTCTCCGCGCCTTACCTGCCTTAAGCGCTGCTCAGCAGGCTCGTCTTCTGGTGGTAGGCGATCCCGCTTATCTGGCGCGCCTCTCCTATGATCTGAATTTGGGGGAGTTGCCTCCGCTTCGCTTTTCCGCGCCGGGGAGCTTCCCCTATCCGCCCCCCTGGGGCGTGGTTTCCCGGGAGGCTGGCGAGTTTGCGGTGGCCTGCCTGGAGAAGGGCCTGGAGGAGATCGGGCGGCGCAACGGGGGGCTGCTGGTGACGGCTCCGATCCACAAAGAGGCGGCCCGCCTGGCCGGCTTCGATTATCCGGGACAGACCGAATTCATCGCTTCTTACTTTCCCGGCCATTCAGCGACCATGGGGTTTTTCTCGGGTCCCTTGAAGATCGTCCTGGTGACTGTGCACGTACCTTTGAGAGAAGTGGCTAGCCGGCTTACCTGTGAGGAGATTGAGAGGTGTGGGCAGCTCTTGTTTGAAACTCTGCGAGAAAGCGGCATCGAGTTCCCTCGAATCGCTGTGGCGGGCTTGAATCCGCATGCCTCGGAATCCGGTCAATTCGGAATAGAGGAAGAAGAGATCATTGAGCCGGCACTGCGTCGGCTGCGGGATCGCAATGGAAGCCGAGCTTTTTCGGGACCGTTTCCTCCGGACTCTCTGTTTCACCTGGCAGCTCGGGGAGAGTTTGACGGTGTGGTTGCCCTTTACCACGATCAGGGCTTGATTCCGGTCAAACTGCTGGCCTTTCATTCGGCAGTAAACGTAACCCTGGGCCTCCCGGTTGTTCGAACCTCACCTTGCCACGGTACCGCCTTCGACATTGCGGGCCAGGGTTGCGCTGATCCCCGCAGTATGCAGGAGGCCTTTCGGTGGGGAATCCGTCTGAGCGAGTCTCGTGCACGAAGCGGGGAGAATGTGGAACCTGGAAGGTGAATGTGGGAGGGGCCTCAGGATCCGGGTATAAGACCTCAGACAAGCTTTCAGATGGAGCTCGACCAGACTGTCCGTCGAAAAGTCGAAAGCTTCCACTATCGCGGCCTCGTAAAGAGCCATCTCGTGTTCTTCATAAGTGGGCAGGAGATGGTCGGTCCGGGTCAGAAAGTAGTGGGAGAAGATGACCGA
>JAKZYH010000211.1:0-17521 GCA_047514575.1 Acidobacteriota bacterium
GTCATTGTGCGACCGAATGTCGCGTCCCGGAAAGTTGGCTTCGATCCAGGTCAGGAACTTGGAGTCGATGGCCATGAGGTCCTCGAACTTGCCGTGCTGAGGGCACTCCTTGATCATCCAGATCTCCCCATCACGTTCCACAATGGTCGCCTTGATCTCGCCGACCTTCTCATTGATCAGAACCGTATGGTCCTCTTCGCCACTGATAATCCGCTCTCGACTTTCCACGACACACTTGGGGCAAAGCGAATCGGTCTGACGCGGCCACCCCAGAGTTGGCTTGGTCTTCTCCCAGGATTTGAGCAATGGCTTGTCTGACCATTTGGGGGTAAAGGTTGGGCTGGGTCGATAATTATTGAAAAACTGAATCACGTTGAAGCCAACTCCGGCTCCGAACGATACTGCAGAATCAACACACTTCCAGGCTGCCTTTGTTGCCGTCATATTTGGCATCGAGTCATATCCTTTCCAAAAAACGGATCTGTGATCAAGCCGCGCACAATTCGCTGAGAGAGAACACAGTATTGGTTCTTCAGCTTCTGCCGGTCAACCCCAGGTGAACCATCTGGGTGGCACAGTTCGCACTTTTTGCCAAAAGTGATTCTGGCGCCGGTGAGGGTGCCAAAAGGTGCTACAATCGAAGAGGGCCGTGGCTGGTATCTTTTTCAGTCACCTGAAGAGAGCTTGGAGGGCAAGTCATGATCACTTTCACCGACTCCGCGAAAGAGCACATTTCCAAAGCGTTCCAGAAAAGTGAGGGCGAGAAGTCCTCGCTCCGCCTTGAGGCAAAGACAAACGGGACAGCGGAGTTTTCCTACAGCATGAAGTTGGTGACTCCCCAGGAAAAGACGGAGGAAGACGTCATCTTCGACGGGGGTGGTTTCGATGTCATCGTGGACCCCACGAGTGCCGAGAACCTTGAAGGTGCGAGCGTAGACTACGAGGACAAGGTCATGCGCAGTGGCTTCAAGTTCAACAATCCGAATACACCCGAACTCCCGACCTTTGGCGATGGATCGAGACCTGACCTGTCAGGATCTGTGGCCGAACGGGTTCAGCGCCTCATCGATTCCGAAATCAATCCTTCGGTAGCAGCGCACGGTGGGGTAGTGCATTTCTCTGGGATGAAGGATGGAAAAGCTTTCCTAAGTTTTGGGGGCGGCTGCCACGGGTGCGGGATGGTCGATGTCACGCTAAAGCAGGGCATCGAAGCGCGGATCAAGGAAGTCATCCCCGAGATAAAGGAAGTAGTCGATACCACGGATCATGCCGAGGGAGAGAATCCCTACTACGCCTCTTGACCCGCCCCAGAGGGCTTGGCAGGTAGCTTTTCCCATTCGCGAACGAAACTTCAGGCGGGGTTAGCAGAGATCTTGCGTCACTCCGTGGGGAAGAGTTGTCCGGCTCTCTCCTGGGAACCTGGGGTCCTCTTGCTGATAAGTCAGGTCGTTCGCGGCTCTGTCGGACCTGGCTTCGTCATGGCAATCCATCCGTTCGTGGCGGCGGTCTCCAGGCCGCCGTGCATCGAGCCCATAGGCTCGAAGGAAGAGGACCTTCGGCCTGGAGACCAAAGCCACGTTTGCGAATGAAGTTTCAGCCTGGCGTACAAGAAACTGGGTTAGAAGGTTGCCTTCCTCTGTGGAGTTCTGATATATACTTTCGGCTTCGCCGAGGTATGTTGAGGTATCAAGAAAAATGAAAAGGAACATTCTGCTACTAGCCGGCTCGACGGCTCTACTCGTGTGGTTGGGAAGCTGTGGTGGAACGGTTGGCGCATTGATCTCCATCAGGTCGGACAAGACCGCCTACATCGGAACCGTTCCCTTTGAGGCTCCCCTGTTCTATCAGAAGGGAACCGAAATGGTTGGCCCTGATGCCGAACTCGCAGCTCGGATTGTTGCGAGCATCAAGTCCGCCCTTTCCGAACCGGGCGATGACCGGGAGGTCAACCTCCGCTACATCACTCGCAGCTACGCCACTTTGATCCCAACTTTGGAGAATGGGGAGGCGCATTTCGTTCTAGGAGTCTTCGGGGTCAGCGAAAGCCGCAAGGAGCGGGTCTCCTTCTCAAAGCCTTACTACACTTCCCAGCTGGGTCTGGCGATCAATCCAGTGCTGAATGATCTTCGACCCGAACTCCTCGAGAACGTCACTATAGGCGTACGCGAGGCAACGGTGGTTGAGGAAGTCGTCAAGCAGAAGTTTCCCGCCGTCAAGACCGCACCCTTCAAAGCTGTGGACGATGGCGTCCTTGCCCTGCGGAGAGGCGAGATCGACGCGCTTATCGATGACCGCTACATGCTGGCCTATTCTCTGGATTCAGTCCCAGGCTCGAAGGGGCTCGAGCTGGTACCCGGCGACGTGGGTAAGGTGGAATGCGCCGTGGCCGTGCGTAAGGGGGACGAAGAGCTGCTGAAAATTGTCAATGATTCGATCGCGAAGGTCCAGAGTGAGGACCTCTATACGCAATGGACGGCGGAACACGTCGGTGAGCGCCTGGCCCAGGTACAAGAGCGGCACAAAGTTCGGATGAAGCAGGAGCAGGGTCCGCGGAACATCGAGATACGGGTTAGCAAAGACGCGAGCTACAATTTCGACATCTATAAAATGGCGAACCTCAGCTTTCAGCTGAAAAACTCGAAGACGGGAGAGAAGTTCCGCTCCTCGCGTATTCGATTCCGGCGCAAAGTGGGAACTAGTAGCGCCACTATCATCCCGGGCAACTATACGCTCAGTCTCCCCAAGTTCGGGTTCAACCAGAGAATTGACATCACCAAGGATGATCCGGACAAGGTCACATTTTCGATCCGCCTCAAAACCGGCGGACAGATCATCTTTGAAAAGAGTTAGTGCGAGCTCGGGCTAACCCTGGGCTAACCCCGGAAAAACACCCTCCAGAAAAATCTCTCCTTGATGCGTTTTCTCCTTGACAAGCCAGCTGGTTTTTAATGAAATTGAATTTCAATTTCATTAAAGCTTTAGGTAATGGGGTAGAGTCGGAAAGTTACGTACTCGGTCGGCAGTTGCCGTGAGGCTGGGGGCAGCGCAGGTTGCGAGTTCTGGTGGCAGGAACGACGAGATTCAGGATCCTCCGGGTCTTTGGGGTGACATGGATCTGCTTGTTTGGCACTCTTCTGGCTCCTCTTCTGACGCGAGAGGAAGCTCTGTCCGCCATTTTTCCGGGAGCCCAGATCAAGTCTGAGTCGGTCTTCTTGACGAAGCAGCAGCAATCCAAGGTGGCAGAGCTGTCGGAAGGAAAGGTTCCAAGTGCTTTGATCGCTCGATACATCGCTCGAAAGGATGGAGGAGTCGTGGGCCGTGCCTACGTCGACACCCACTTGGTCCGGACGAAGAAAGAAAGCTTATTGATCTGTCTAGATGAGCGGGGTGACTTGCGACGGATCGAAGTCACTGCTTTCCACGAACCCACAGAGTATCTCGCTCCTCCGGCCTGGTATGCCCAGTACCAGGGGCGCAAGCTGGACAATGATCTCACTCTCCAGCGTGCTATCCGTCCGATTGCGGGAGCGACCCTGACAGGTCGGGCGGCAAATGAAGCCGTGCGCAGAGTCCTGGCCATCGATCGAGCACTGGAGGCAACCCCGTGAGCCGCTGGGAATCCTGGTCCCTTCATATCCTGACGGCTGTGGTCTCGGTCACGGGTATCGTTTTCTTCGTCATGAAATACATGATGGCGACTGACGACCCCTTTGCTTTGATCAACCATCCCCTGCAGCCGGCCATGCTCGACATCCACATCCTGGCCGCTCCCTTCCTGATCCTAGTGCTGGGAATCACGTTCTCGTCGCATATCAGCGAAAAACTCGAAACGGGAGCCAAAGCAAACCGCCGCAGCGGCCTTGCCATGCTCCTGAGTCTTCTCCCCATGATTCTCTCCGGCTATCTTCTCCAGGTAAGCACCAGCGCTTTCCTTTCAAAGCTGATCCTGGCTGTCCATGTAGTCACCGGGCTGGCGTTTACAGCCACCTACGCTTTCCACCTGTGGAAGAGCCTCCGGCTGTTGCGTGCTCAGAATCGGCAAAGACGAGTGACCCGTCTGGCAGCTTGAGTCCACGGTGAGCCACGTTTCTGCGTTTCGATTTGCCCCCGCTTTGCCGCCTGGCCGATTTCACTTCAGCTGGATCTCACTACTCTCTTTGTTGATTTCGCTTCCCGGCTGGACGCTGAATGGCCAGCCGCTCGACGCCCCAACGCCGCTGACTCGTCAGGTCTATCTGATGGGGACGGTCTGCGCCCTCACCACCTTTTCGGAGGAGCGGGAGGCTGGTATCGAGCAGCTCGAGGGATACGTGCAGATCCTGGAGAACGCGGAGCAGCAATTGAGCACCTGGATCGATGACAGTGATCTGAGTCGTTTGAATCGCCATCCTCTACACACGCCTTTTCAGCTGAGCGAATCTCTGTGCCTCCTTTTTGGCCGGGTGGTTGAGTGGAACCGAAGAACCGGGGCAGCCTTCGATCCTGCCGTCGGCTCCTTGATGGAGCTCAGAGAGCTGTCGGCCAGCAGGGAGTCCAACGGCGGGATTTTCCGGGACGCTCGAGAGTCTTCGGGGATGAAGCATTTGCAATTCGATCCATTGGGCTGTCAGGTGATGCGGCTGCGAGAGGTCCGGCTGGACCCGGGTGCCTTCGGAAAGGGCGAGGCCCTGGATCGGGTCTTCCGGCACGCCCGAAGCGAGGGTCACGGACCCGGGCTGATCGACTTCGGAGGGCAGCTGCAGGTACTGGGTTCTCCTCCGGGCCAGAGTGCCTGGAGTGTCGACCTGGCCCACCCCATCAACCGCTCCCGTCCTTTCTTGAACTTGAGGCTCAGCAAGGGCTCGCTTGCAACCAGCGGAGGCTCGGAAAGAGACCTGATCGTTGACGACAAGCGAATCGGGCACATCCTCGACCCAAGAAGCGGTCTACCCGTCTCTTTCCCCGGGTCGGTAACGGTGTGGCATCCAACCGCGCTAGCCGCGGACATTCTCTCGACGACACTCTATGTAATGGGTCCCAAAGCGGGTCTAGATTGGGCCGAATCTCGGGGAATAGCTGCTTGCTTCCTGCTCCCCAGCGCGGACTCAGTCGATGAGGTCTCCGTCACCATACGAGCAACCACCCCCTTCAAGCAGCGCTTCTTCTGACTCAGGGAGGCCCGTCTCAGCAACCTGTACCCCGCCAACTTGAAACTCCATTTGCGAGCGTGGCTTCGGTCTCCAGGCCGAAGTCTTATTTCCGAGCCTTTGGCTCGGACGGCGGCCTGGAGCGCACCGCTACACCGGACCCGAAGTTTCTTTTCTGTACGATCCGGCGGTCTGCGAGCGGGGGCGGCGCTAAACTGAAACTTGGAAAGTCGAAGGTACAAGATACAAGGTACAAACAAGCTCCAAATCACAAGCATCAAGTTCCAAACGATCGCCCACCATCACGTTCGGCGATCCGACAGAGCCGCGAACGACTTGAGCCGTTAGCAGAATGAGCCCAGGCTCCGAGGAGAGAGCTGGACAACTCTTCCCCACGGAGTGACGCACGATATCGCCTATCCTCGACCGAAGTTTCTTTCTCGAATAGGGCAGCGCAGCGGGGGCGGAACTAACCTGAAACTTAATTTTCAGATCTGGGGGTAAGAAAGACGTAAACCATTGATTTGGTGAGGGATGGGCGTATCTGGGACATCTCTTACACCTTCGGTGTAGGGGAGGGGCTCTCGTTGGGAGAAGAAGTTTCTTTCCTGTACGGTCCCAGGCTGAGGCGATACTAGGGCACCGAAACGTTCAGCTTGCCGGTCCCGACGTTCCCAACCGAATCCACTACGCGGACGGTTAGGACGTGCTCTCCCGAACTCAAGTCTTTCAGCTTGAGCTCGAAGTGTTCCGAGGTGCCGTCTGCGATACCATCCTCGGGGAAGAGGATTCTCCACTCGTCGCCATTCACCGAATACTCCACCTGGTGGATGGAACTTGAGCGCGTACTGGCTTCGAATCTGACGGGGCCCACGCCTTGTCCCGAACCGGACTGCCATTTTACGGCGGGCGAAGAGTTGGCGATGACGAAGGGCTTACTGATCAGCTCGTTCTCGATCGCCTGATCGGTCGGGTTGCTGGGAAGATCTGAGGCAACGACCCTGATGACGTAGGTTCCATAAGGGAAACTGACGCCATCCAGGGTGTAGAAGGTTTGTTCCAGATCCTTCTCCAGTTGTTTCCACTTGGTTTCGCCGGGACCTCGGTAGTAAAGGGCAAAGACCAGGTCATCTCGATTCGGGTCGCGGGCCGACCAGGAAATGCTCTGTGCTCCAGGAACGTAGACTCTCCGGGGTGGAGTAGTCGCCGAGGGTTTGCCAAGCGACCTGATTTCCCTGGGTATAGAGCGAATGTGTGCTCCCTCGGGGCCTCCTGGCGTTGCGCTCCCGGGGTTGCCGGAGGAGGGATAGTGGACGAAGGCTGCCCCTGGGGGATGCAGCGTAATAGAGGTCACCTGGGGCGCCATGTTTCGCTGGATGTAGCTCACGCTCACAAGATCTACGGCGTTCACACTGGAGATGACTGCGGCGGACCGACCTTGCTCGGGAAATTCGATTTTCCACTGGAGAAACCGGGCGTGCGGACTCTTGATATAGCTGCCCTTGGGTTCCTCATAGGGCCCTTCCCACTCGGTCCAGGTCTGATCCGCCGTATCCGTGTTCCCCGACCGGCTGAACAGACGAACCCCAACTGTCGCGGGCTCCCGCAACTCCCAGGCGATCATGCCCCAGGAAGCCAGCATTGAGGCATCCAGCACCTTGGACTCGTAGACGCCCTTGGTGGCCGGTGTGGTCTGAAGCTCGAAGACTTTGCCCAGATTGCTGGTAGCAGCGTAGAGTCGACCCCGATGCTCCAGAAGACGAGTGATCTGTTCCTCATCGCACTCGACCAGAAGGGTGGCGAAGCGGCGAGGGCTGATGGATAGAATACGACCCTTGTTGCCGGTCGCGACCAGAAGCGTGCCATCGCTCCGGACCAGGACATCGAAACCTAGCTCATCGTTCGAGCTATAGAGTGTCTCGACCAGATTCTCCTTGTCGATCCGGTAGACTTCCAACTTCCCGCCCTTTTCGGTGCCGGAAACCTTGACCGTTCGACGTGAGCTCCTCTCGCTCTCGTTCTCAGTAGAGGACGTCTGACCCTTTTTTTCACTGGCAGCAGGCGTGGCTTGTACGGGATGTGTCCCCAGGCCTCCCAGCGCAGCCGCATAGATGTTGCCGTAGCGATCGACGGCGATCGCCTTGATCTCCTCCAGGGAGGAGTCGTAGAGGACGAAGGGAGAGCCTTGAGGAGAGATTCTCAACAGCAGGGCTCGGGAAGCTGTTCCGGCTAGCAGGTTGCCGTCCAGGTCCCAGGCCAGGCTGACAATATGCGTCGTGGCACTGTCGTAGAAGACGTCGCCCTTGCCCTCAGGCGTTACCTTGTAGATGACGCCTCTTGGTCCCGTCGCGACGAAGACATTGTCCTGAGCGTCGGTGGCCAGAGCCCAGATGTACTTCTCGTCAGGATCGAAAAAGGTCTCCGGCTCGCCTCCCTGGCCGATGCGGTAGACCTTGCCATCGGGCCCAGTGCCAGCATAGAGACGATTGCTGGAGTCAATTGCCAGGGCAAAGACACCAGGCTGTTCCACCTTGGCCCACTGGTTACTCTCGCCAGCGGAATTTACCCGAAAGATCTTTCCACCGTTTCCCGTTCCCAGGTAGAGGTTGCCTCCGCGGTCCAGAACTGCTGCATAGATGAAAGCCTCTTCGGTGTCCGCGACAACCTCGAAGGCGGGTGCCAGGATCAACCTCCCATCGCTTGTGACCGACACACCCCGGAGTTTCCCCTCCAGGAACTCGGCGCGAGTTGCCGCGACCCACCTCCGTGGATGAGTTGCGAAGAGCGAGGCCACCAAGACACAGAAAAGAACAGGGATCAGTGTCACATTTTTCATGGGAATGAGTAGGAAATGGGTCGGGTCAGTAGGAGTTTCACTGCGGGAGCTCTAACTCTTCACCGTTACCTCGATGACCTTGTGACCCTCAAGAACGTATTCTGTTGCGGGCAACTCGTGCTCCACGTAGACGGCTACGCCGACGGCGTGTACGTCGCCCGAGGTCTTCTTCGAGGTGTAGAGCGCAATCAGGGAAGGAGGCAGATCAGGCATTCCTTCGCCACCGACGATCGTCCCCTGTCGATCACGAAAGATTCGGATATACAACCGGTCGTTCCTCTTCAGGTTGTTGATCGCCTTGATGAGTTGGCTCAGATTTTCGGGGACGTAGCGTTCCCTGTCTGCCTCTACGTCTGCCTTGGTCAAGGAGACGCCATCTCCAACCACGATCTTCAGAGGACCTGGCGTGATATCTTCAGGTATCTTGACCGGGTACTTCTCTGAAATGGTTTCGCCGTTCGGCTTGCGCAGGAAGACGGTCAGATTCAGTTCCTCGCCGGGACGGGCCTCCAACTTGTCCTGCCAGACCTTCTCCAGACGCGCCTTCTTCGCCTTCTCCTGCGCGATCACTTCTATGTCGACGCCCTGCATTTTCAGATTATCGAATCCACTGTTCAGCAGGAAATGGACGGGCGCGGCCGCCGTTACCGCGGCAAGCACGGAGGTGCTGGTGACGTCCGAAACGCTGTTCTCAAACTCGACGTCGGGTTGTCCCTTGACGGAAATCGTGCATTTGACCTGCAGCGTTTGATCCCCAATCGCCCTTTCGGAGGCCAGGATGCTGTTATACACCGTCAGGGTCAAAAGAAAGGGTGTCAGGAAGGTGTCCATCACCGCTTCATACCTGAATTCCTTCTCTTCGTTACGACTGGTGCGCAGCTTCATTCGGACCGGCAGCATCTCGGGTTCTTCTCCCCTGATACCCATGATGCCCGTGGCCCGATCTTGCCGGATGCGTCCCACGAAACCGGTGGTCGCCGATACTTTCTGGCTGGTGTCCAGATGAGGAATGATGGTCAGAACCGCCGCGCTGTTGAGCGGCATATCCGTGTATCCCATGCCCATGAACGGGTGTCCGAAGGCGTAGATCTTCTTGCCGCTGATGTGGGTCACGGTGCCGCTGGCACTAAGGTTGATGTCCCCCCGCACCAGCTGAACGCTTATCGTAGACCCTGGTTCCAGCGGAGTCGCATCGTAGTGGTTGGAGTTAGGCGTACCGATTCCACGCACTGGCACCAAACCCATGTTCCGAAAAGCCTCTTCAAAGTACTGAATTGCTCCGGGAGCAAAGCCCGAAACGTTCAAAGGAGTGCCAATCGGCTTGAGTTGTCCCCCGACTGGGGGCGACGCAGTAGACAGGGTGAGGCCGCCTTGACCCCTGGGTGAGCGGGGCAGAAGCGCGGAGATTTGAGTGTGGGCCGGCTTGAGAAGATCCTGAGCGTTTCTGCTGCCCACTGGTTTCACCGAAAAGGGGGACCTTTCCTTGAAGACGTCGACCATTTCTCGAATGGGCGTGACGCCGGCGATTGCTTCTCGAGCCCAAGGGAACGCATAGGCTACGGCTCCCACTAGTTTCTCTTCGAGATAGATAGGACTGCCCCTCATACCGGCAAAGATGCCGGTTCGTTTCAGCTTCTCCCCGGATACCCGGATCAAGATCAGATTCTGCTTAGGTCCGAAGTTCTCGATCACGCCCAGGACTTCGAAGTCGAAGTTCTCGACCTTGGTGCCCTGAAAGATGGTCCGACCGTAGCCCTTCTGGCCGGGCTTCAACTCCTCCAGGGGATAGAATTCGGGAGTCTGTCCCGCTAGGACCGAAGTGAATACAGCCCCTAGCGCCACTTTCAAAGCGATAGAGGCCAAGCGGTTTCTGCAGCGTGATCTGGTGCTATCACCGACGGTTCGAACTTGTCTTTGATTCATTCTAAAATGGAGTCTTGCTACCGGCCCCAGGGAACTCCGCCCATAGCACCCTGAGCGACTCTTCTCCCGCTGGTGTTTGTACTGATTTTCTGCCGAGCGAGACGTTGAGGATTTGTCAGTGCCGAATGTCATCATAACACACATTTTTTGCGGGAGAGGTGACCGAAGGACATGCTGCATTTAGAGTCTCTGGAGCTCCTCGGCTTCAAGTCATTCGCTGAGAAGACCAGGGTCGTCTTCGACAAAGGGACGACCGTCGTCGTCGGTCCCAACGGCTGCGGAAAGTCCAACCTGGCAGACGCCATTGGATGGGCTCTGGGCGTCCAGGGTGCCCGAAGCCTACGCGGCCAGAGAATGGACGACGTGATCTTCGGCGGCACCCGGAAACGAAAACCCTCGGGTTTCGTGGAGGTCGTCCTCAGCCTGTCTCGGAGTGGCGAAGGACCGCTTCCGGTCCAGGGTCTCCAATTTGAGGGCGAGAGCCTCGAGATTGGACGAAAACTCTACCGTTCCGGTGAAAGCGTTTACCGCATAAATCAGCGGCGCTGCCGCCTTCGAGACATCCAGGACTTGCTGGAGCAATCAGGATTGGGATTCGCTTCCTATGCCCTGATCGCCCAGGGCCGCATGGACTATTTCCTGAATGCCAATTCTCTGGAAAGGCGTGCCATTATCGAATCGGCCGCCTCCATCGGTGGCTACAAGTCCAGACGCCGAAGCGCCGAGCTGAAACTCGAGTCGGCGCGTCAGAACTTACTCCGTGTCAACGATATCCTGACAGAGGTAGAGCGCCAGCTGCGTTCACTCAAGCGTCAGGCGGCCAAGGCACGCCGCTATCGCAACCTGAAGGATGAGTTTCGCCAGATTCAGCGCGAACGTTTTGCCCTGGAAGGACGGGAAGTGTCCTCGAGGCTAGAGCTTCTTCGGGGGGAGTTGGACGGGTTGGTTGCGACCGAAGACAATCTGGGCCGCAAACTTATTGCCTGCGAAGCGGCCTATCGGCAAAGCAAGGGTAGCCGCGATCGAATTGAGTCTGTCTTCTCCCGGCAGCGGGAGCGACGCACGGAGCTACGGCTGGAGCTGGAACGCATTCAGGATTCCATCGGCTACAACCAGCGACAGGCTGAGTCGACAGAGAATTATCGGAAGAATCAGCTCAAAGAGCAGCAGGAGATCGATCAAGAAGTCAGCAAGATCAATAGCGACCTGGATCAGTTTCGGGCTCAAAGGAGTGTTCTGGAGGAGGATGCAAAGCGGGCCGAATCCACGATGCGCGATCAGCAGGCACTGGCGGAGCGCTACAAGGCGGAGGTCCAGGCGGCCGAGACTCGGACTGAGACTCTTCGGACACAACAGCTTCAGCTCTTAGCCGAACTTGCCAATCAGGGGAACCTTCAAGAGCAGATCTCGCAGCGCCTGGAGGCCAGCGAGGACAGGCTGAAGCGGCTGACCGTGGAAGAGGTGGGTTACCAGGAAGAGCGGAATGGGAGTCTGGCCAAGCTGACCGAACATCGAAAGACAACTCAGAACGCTCGGGCAGCGATCGAGCAACAACGAGCGCAGCTAGAGGAAGCGGAGGCCGAAAGGGCGAAGCTGGAGAATCGGTTGGAGCTCCTGAAACTCGAGACGGTCGAGGCCCGGAATCGGGTCATCAAACGGCAGGAGCGGCTTCAATCCCTTCAGGAGTTGGAATTGAACCACTCCCAGTACAGCGAAGGTGTACGAAACTTTCTGCGGCACCTGAAGAAGAGCGGCAGCGTCCGGGTCAATGGCACTCTCGCCGATTTTGTCGAGGCCAGTCCCGAGTACGAACGTCTGGTTGAACAGTTCCTGAACCAGGAACTGGAGTACGTCCTGGTGGATTCTCTCGAGGAGGCCGTCAATGGCGTTTCCGAGTTGAAGACACTGGAAGGCGGTAGGTGTACCTTTCTCAGCCTCAGCGCCAACGGATTCGATCGGGGACGTCCGCAGCAGAAGGATCTGCTCCGGAACGAGAAGGGCGTCCTGGGCACGCTCTCTGAGCTGCTTGGTATGAGGCCCGAGATCGAAAAGGCCTTCGCCCGGGCTCTGCCGGATCAGGCTGCCGCGGTTGTTGTTTCAGATCTGGAGAGAGCTTTCGAGGTAGCCCACCGCCACCCCGATCGCACCTACCTCACGATGCAGGGAGAAGCACTCACCCCCCGAGGACTTCTGTCCGTGAGTGCCTCGGCCTCGGGGTCGGGAGGGCTGCTCGCGCTGAAGAGGGAAGCGAAGGGCCTGGAAGAGAAGCTGGCTCAGGATGAGGCCCAGCTCAGTGCGCTGCTCAAGCAGGAGAAGGATCTCGCTGGCCATCTCGAGAAGCAGGCCAATGATTGCCTGAAACTCCAGGAAGCCCTGCACGGACTGGAGAAGGACATCATTCGTCTGGTCCATGAGGAGGAGCAGTGGGAGCGTGACCGTCGGCATCATGAAGAATCATTGGCAGCCGTAGCCGAAGCCAAGGACAGTCTACTCGAGGAGCGAACCCAGGACAGTGACAAGCTCGCAGAAATCGAAGAGTCTCTGACACGCAAGAACTCGGTCCAGGCCGAGGCCGAGCAAACCCTGGCCGAAGCCCAGGAATCATTGGGCAAACTGCGCGAAGCGCTGTCCGCAGCGCAGGAGCGCCTTCACCTCGGATCGACGGAGTCTAGGGTCCTGGAAGCGCGGACCCGCGCGTTGGCGCAGACCATTGAGCGGGCGGAGCTGCAGCGACAGGGGCTGGAGGCTCGCAAGGTCAATGGAGCGGCTGTCCGGACCGATACCGAAGAGCGATTGACATTTCTCGCTCAGGAATCGAAGGAGTTGGAGGCCAAGCTACAAACCATTCGAGAGGAGTCGGGTCAGATCGAAGGATCCCTGGAGGCTCAGCAGAGGGAATACGAGAAATCGAGAAAGACCTGTGCCTTGGCCGAGGAGCGACTGACAGAGCTCCGTGACCAGCGGACAGAGCTCTACGAAAGCCGCTCCCAGGTCGAGGTCCAGCAGGCTCGCTTCGAAACCCGGCTGCAGAACCTTTCCGAGCAGTGCAGGGAGCAGCTTCAGATCTCCTTGGAAGAGGTTATTGCTACTACGGAAGACTCCGGCGATGAGCCCGGTTCGGAGCCTGCTGATGTTCAGAGCAGGTACCCGGAGCTCAAGGATCGTTTGGAAAAGTTTGGCCCCGTCAACATGACCGCCCTCGAGGAGTACCAGGAGAACGAAGAACGCTACAACTTTCTGACGAGCCAACGCAGCGACATCGAACAATCGATCGACGATACCACTCAGGCCATTCAGGAAATCAACCGCAGGAGTCGGGAGCAGTTTCAGACCGCTTTCGAGAAGATCAATCTCCACTTCGGAGAAGTGTTCCAGAAGTTGTTCGAGGGTGGCGAGTGCGGGATGCGCTTGGTCGACGAAGAAGACGTGCTCGAAAGCGGCATCGACGTCTTCGCCCAGCCTCAAGGAAAGAAGCTGCAGAACGTCAACCTACTTTCAGGAGGTGAGAAAGCGCTCACCTCGATCGCTCTCCTGGTAGCGCTCTTCATGTTCCGGCCCAGCAAGTTCTGCGTTCTTGACGAAGTGGATGCCGCGCTAGATGAAGCCAACGTCGCGCGCTTCACCAATCTAGTCCACAGCATGAGCGACGAGACCCAGTTCATTCTGATCAGTCACAACAAGAAGACGATCGGAACGGCGCAAACCCTCTACGGTGTCACGATGGAGGAGCCGGGAGTTTCCCAGGTGCTATCCGTGAATCTGGAGGATCAGTCTGCAGGCGATCAGTCAAGCGAATCTAGTACCACTTCCCAGCCCTGACGCACCGGCGCCAGGTGTACCTCGCAGTTTTCCCCATCATGCCGCTTGAGATCCGCCGATCCAGGCTGTTCGCGGCTGCGCGACCTCGTTAGAGCAGACCGGAAATCTTTTCTGGGTTACGGGATTCGATCACCAAAGGTAGGCGTTTGCCGAGCAGAGGCTACGCTCTTTAACGCCCAATAACATCCTTTATTCTACATTAAGGGGCTGTCGCGTCAAGGGAGGTTGTCCATGTCTACGGAGAGGGGGATTGGCTGGCGCAAGATAGCAGATTTTATCTTGCATCCAAACCAGCAGAGCGGCGAGGGGTGTCAAGGCGGTTGTCTACAGGCCGGGGGAGCTTCCCAAAAGCCATAAACAAATGAGCCCCGCCCTTCCCGATCGGGGCTCGAAGCCTTGGAAGGTAGAGGCTGGAATGGAAAGCAGCTCTACCTACAATCTAGGGTCCCGTCTAAAATCGCAGAAGCGTACGCTCCGGCTTTATGAGCAAGAGCGGGGGGAGCCATTGGGCTCCTCCCGACTTGGAGAGGCGGTCAAAATTGTGCGGGGGCGGCTCGATTCTATTGGCTTAAATTCGTTCTCAGGGCGCGTCAAGCCGAAAGAACTGTCTCTGCGTCTAGCGCTTGCTCACCGTGTCGCTAGAAAGATTCGTAACCCAGATGTTGGCCCCGTCGAAGACTACGGAATGAGGGGCATTGCCCACGAGGAAGGTCCCCAGTAGCATCCCGTCGCTGGCCCTCAGCTTGCTCACCGTATCGTCAGCCAGATTCGCCACCCAGATGTTGGCTCCATCGAAGGCTACGCCATTGCCGGCATTGCCCACGAGGAAGGTGCCTAACGACATCCCGTCGCTGGCCCGCAGCTTAGTCACCGTGTTACCAGTGTTGTTCGTCACCCAGATATTGGCACCATCGAAGGCCAGCCCGTGAGGGCGGCCGCCCACGGTGAAAGTGTCTAGAGTTGTGCCGTCACTGGCCCGCAGTTTGGTCACCGTGCCGTCATCGCCATTGGCCACCCAGACATTGGCTCCATCAAAGGCCACCACGAGAGGAAAGCCGCCCACCGCAAAGGTGCCTTGTGAGGATCCGTCACTGGCCCGCAGTTTGGTCACATCATCACTGAAGTTGTTCGTCACCCAGATGCTGGCTCCATCGAAGGCCACTGCGAAGGGGAAAGAGCCCACGGCGAAGGGGCTTCCTGCCTCCTCCACGCCGCCGCTGGCCCGCAGCTTGCTGACCGTGGAGTCAAGCTGATTCGCCACCCAGATGTGGGCCCCATCGAAGGGCCAACCCAAGCGGATGATCGCCCGTGGGGAAGTTACCCAACGTCGCGCCGTCGGCCGCCCTCAGCTTGGTCACTGTGTTGCTGAGGTGATTTGTCACCCAGATGTGGGCCCCATCGAAGGCCGCAAAGTGGGGGGAATTCCCAACGGCGAAGTCATTTCCTGCCTCACTGGCTTCATACCAACGCAGCAGGGCCACCTGCAGTGGATTCGACTGCCTGTCTTCCAGGTCGGCCACGCCCGTCTCCAGGGCCGTGATGTCCCCCTCATTGGTTGTCATGCGGCTGTCCAGGGTGGACGCGTTGGTCTGCAGCGTCGTGATGTCCCCTTCATTCACTGTCACGCGGCCAAGCAACACGTCGTCGGTTGTCGTGCGCGCTGCTGCTTCGGCTGCGTCAGCCGCCTGGCGGTCTGCGCTCTCAGCGTCCAAGGCGGCCTGTGTTGCCGGTGGCCCTTTCGGCGCCCCGCCCTGGCCTGACAAGGTGACACAGGCCAAAACCCCTGCGAGGCACACCAAGCATAGAGTCATAAGCGATTGTTTCATGTGTTCCTCCTAGTCGATGGTGAAACCGTTCATTTCATCGATATGACAATCCGGTGAAGATCCCCCACCACCAAAAGGGGTTCTTCACCTTCAGGATTTCCAGAGGCCCTCGAATCGCACCCCTGCAAACCCTTGTGTAGTGGGGGTCGAGGAACAATGGAACGAAAACGCACCCTAAGCCGATAGGGATCCTTCGCGCGACGATGTCGACCATGGGAGTGTTCGACGGTACCGAGACCGCCTGACTCCCCCTTTCGGGCCACGGGCATAATCGGGGTCCGAGTAGCAATGGAACGAAATCCTGGTGTTTTTCCGGGATCGTGTCTTTTCTTGGGGGAACTGAAAGTACATTCTAGCACTGCCGAGCCGGTCCGGATAGAGACGGCTTCCGGGTCCCTGATTCCAGAGATCCCGGCCGTACCAGATTCGGTAGGGAGACCCTGAAGTCAGGGTCACGATCGCGGTGGCCTCCCACCCCCCCCAGGAGTGAACGAGCAAATCCCCTGGAGTTCTCGAAGAAGGGGAGCTGCCAGACTGTGGCATTGTAGAAGGTGTGGGTCCGATCATGGAGCATGACCCCCTTCAGAGTGCCACGGTCGTACTCGCGGGATCCTCCCCAGTTCCCGTTGTAATTCAGGGCCAGGCCATCCTGGAAGCGGCGCTCCAGCTTGGCCTGCAGCGAGTTGTAGTGCATGTTTCCGTGGGGCCGGGAGATCGAGGCGGGCGCCAACTGGGGGTAGGGGCGTCGCGCCCGCTGTCCCGACCAGGACTGGTCGTCGGTGTCTCCGGGAATCCAGCTCCGCGGTCCGGCGGTGATCTCGTCGCTGGTGAGAGTCACCGTCCCCCCTCCCAGGAGAGAAGCCACATAGCCCTCGGGCATGGCCACGTTGAAAGGGCTCCACTCGCGGATGTGGCGGCCCTGGTTGCGCACGTAGCCGATTTCCAGCTTGGTCCCGGTGAAGATCTCATCCTTGGAGACGGTTTCAGGTGAACGACTGGCCAGCACCACCAGCAGATCCATGGCCTTGGATCCGACCTGGTGAATCTTTCCATTACGCTGCAGACGATTCCCTGTAGGCTGGACATGCCAGTCTCCCAAACGAAAACCAGCCTGCAGCCGAGCTTTCCATTGGTCCGGGCCTTGGTCCATCGAGATCCCCTCTACGAAATAGTAAGGAATTTGTAAGGAAACTGAAAGCCTTTCTCAGGCACAGTTGGACTATAAGGGGTCAGCTCACGAAACGGAAAATATAGTACGCTAAGAGGCCTTCGATTGGCCGCTTATGCCTCGCCGCAGTTTGCTGACACCCGCCGAGCGCGCCTCGCTTCTTGCCTTTCCGACCACCGATGAACCACCCCTTAGACGCCCCAACCCCCAATTCGGGCTAAACCACACTAGCGTGTGTCGCCTTCTCTTGTCACTAAGGAAGCCAACAGGCATGGAGCGCCGACGCCGGATCAATTGGCGGGTTACTTTTATCACTCTCCCTACGGCAAACAGGTCGTTCTTAACCCAGGATAGGATACCTTCGTGTGTATGGCACGATGAGGTATCCCAAAGCAAATGCAATAAGACCCCCGAGTACCGACGCAAACCGAAGGTCGAGTGGCACTCGGAGAGCGCTCCAGGTACAATTCCGGGATATGGTTCTCATGTTCGGCGTGGTCAAACTGGTCCGTCGTTGAGGATTGCTGAGAACGTGAAGCAACGAGGAAATAACTATGTATGATCCCGTATTCATCCAGCCTATGCGCGATGAACTGACCCAGGCCGGGTTCGAGGAAGTTCGGACGGCCGAAGACGTAGACAGTGCTCTAGCCGACAAGGATCAAAGCACTCTGATCTTTGTGAATTCCGTTTGTGGCTGCGCCGCCGGTATTGCGCGGCCTGCCATGATCGAATCCCTGAAAAACGAACTCCGTCCGGCCCATCTGGTAACAGCCTTCGCCGGCAACGATGTAGAGGCTGTAAATCGTGCAAGGGAGCTCTT
>JAKZYH010000212.1:0-3718 GCA_047514575.1 Acidobacteriota bacterium
CTCCAGCTCCAGTAAAGCGACAGGAAGTTCAAGTCGTGAAGTTGGATCCGTCCCAGTTCGTTGCGCCCACGGAGGTTCCCAAGGAGATCCCGGCGCCGATGGATGACATTCCCGAGGTTTCGAGTCTGAGCGGAATCAGCGGAGGTGTTGCGGGTGGAATCCCTGGTGGAGCCGTGGGTGGAGTGCCGGGTGGAGCCTTGGGTGGAGTCCTTGGGTCTATTCCAACCGATGCCCCGCCGCCCCCGCCTCCTCCAAAGAAGAAGAAAGACCCGATCCGGGTTGGAGGCAACGTTCAGGCGTCCAAGTTAGTCAAGCGCGTGGAGCCGAACTATCCGGAACTGGCCAAGCGAGCCCGAGTCAAGGGCATGGTGATACTTCAGGTGACGGTCGGAGAAGCAGGGAATGTAGCCTCGATCAAGATCATTCGCGGACATCCCCTCTTGAACGACGCCGCCGTGAGTGCAGTAGAGCAGTGGGTATACTCTCCTACCTTGCTCAACGGAGAGCCGGTACCCGTCATTGCCACGGTGACCGTGAATTTCGTCCTTAGGTAGGAGATCTCTAGGTCGCGTAAATCAGCCTGTTGGGAGGTTAGAGAATGGAACTAGGAATAATGGAGCTCTGGAGCCAGATGGGTTTGTTGGCCAAAGGGGTCGTAGTCATCTTGATGCTTCAGTCAATTTGGTCTATTGGCGTGATGATCGAGCGCTTTCTGATGTACCGAGCCGCGCGCAAGCAGTCGGA
This sequence comes from Acidobacteriota bacterium, assembly GCA_047514575.1. Classification (GTDB taxonomy): domain Bacteria; phylum Acidobacteriota; class UBA6911; order RPQK01; family JAJDTT01; genus CAUZIZ01. The sequence continues at coordinate 745 of JAKZYH010000212.1, forward strand.
AGAGTTCGTTCCTGAAGTGACTGAGGCCTTGAAGAATGACAATATTCAAGGGGCCATTGACCTGGCGGAAGAGAAGAAGAAGAGCCATCTGGCAAAGGTTCTGATCGCCGGCTTGAAAGAGTTTCAGGCTCATGAGCAGTCCGACAGGATTCCTGGAGAAAAAATAGAAGCCTCTCGACGTGCCCTTCAACGGGCCACCGCAGTCGGCATCGAGGAATTCAAGCGAGGCCTGGGAGGTCTGGCGACGATTGGAAGTACCGCTCCTTTCGTAGGCCTCTTTGGCACCACCGTCGGAATCATCAACGCTTTCGCCGGCATGAGCCAGGCTGAAGATACGGGTTTGGCGGCAGTAGCGGGTGGAATCTCCGAGGCTCTGCTTGCCACCGCTATCGGTTTGTTCGTCGCGATTCCTGCGGTGTGGATGTACAACTACTTCACCGGCAAGATCGAGTCCTTTGTGGTTGAGATGGAGAACTCATCCTCTGAGTTGATCGATTTCTTCCTGGCCCGGAGGGGGGCGAAGCAGCATGGCGATCAGTAGCGGCGTCGGCTACAGTGGTGTGGTCAATGACATCAACGTCACCCCGATGGCGGATGTCATGCTGGTCCTACTGATCATCTTCATGATCACCACGCCCCTTCTGCAGCAGGGGGTCTTCGTCAACAAGGCCAAGGCAGAAAATGCCCAGGAGGCTCCCGAGATCGAGGGCGAAGACGCCACCACAGTCACGGTTACCCGGGACGGTGCCATCTATGTGAATAAGGTAGCCGTTCCCGACGACGTGTTGTTGGAAAAGCTTGAGCAGCAAGTCGCGCTGGCTCCGGACAAGCCTCTTTTTATCAAGAGTGATGTTGCTACTCCCTATGGGAGGGTGGTAGAGCTCATTAACAAGGCACGGGAGACCGGAGTCGAGAGGATCGGTTTGCTAGTGGATCGGGTCAGGGCGGAAGGAGGGTTGTAAAGATGGCGATGCAGACCAGTGGTGGGGGGGCGATGTCGAACATCAACATCACTCCCTACATCGACATTCTATTGGTTCTGCTGATCATCTTCATGGTGATTCAGCCAACGACCCAGTACGACCTCAGAGCTAGAGTGCCCGAAAAGACGCCTGACGACATCCCAGAAGACGTGATTGTCAAGTCGGATGCAATCGTCATCTCGATCGATGCGGGCGGCCTGCTGAGGATCAACAACGACCCGGTGACGCTGCCGCAGCTGAACAGTCGCCTTTTCGACATCTACAGCGCCCGAGCCAACAAGAACCTGTTCATTCAGGGTGATCCGGATCTGGCCTTTGAGGATGTGGTGCGTGTCATAGATATCGCCAAAGGGTCGGGAGTGGGCGACATTGGCCTGCTCACGCCGGAGGGATAAGACCTGATAGGCACTTCCCGCACGCCGGGAATAGAGCGGTCCCTAAAAAAAATCAGGAGACGAAGTTTCCAATGAGCCGGATGACGAAATCCTTCATACTTGTAGTCGGAGGAATATTCCTCCTTAGCGCCACGTCAGGCTGCGGCGTGCTAAGCCTTTATGACAAACTCCAGGCACGGAACGAGCTCAACGAGGGAGTAAAGGACTACGCGAGCCAAAAATACAATGAGGCCATCGAGCACTTCCAGGCCTCGGTGGCGCTCGATCCCGAACTGGTGGATGCCCAGTTGTATCTGGCAACCTCCTACCGCGCCCAGTTCGTTCCAGGGTCCCAGAGCCTGGATAACCTGCAGATGGCCAAGCAGGCCATCTCTGCCTTTGAAGTGGTCCTCGAGACAGATCCCAAGAATACCACCTCTATGGCCAGCATCGCGGGCATCCACAACAGTATGGGCGACTACGAAAACGCCAAAATATGGTATCGCAAGCAGCTGGATGCCGATCCCACGAATCCGGAGCCACTCTATGCCTTCGGAATCATCAACTGGCAGCTTTCCTACGACAAGACGGGCATGACGGGCGAGAACATAGAGTACTTGACGGAAGAGGAAAATACCGGGGTTACCCAGCTAGTAGACGAAGGCATCGGTGTCCTCAAAGAGGCCATCGAGATCAGACCCGGCTATACCGAGGCCATGCAGTACCTGAATCTGCTCTACCGCGAAAAGAGCAAGCTTGCCACTGAAGAGGAAGAGAAGCAGAACTGGGAGCTGGAGGCAGACAAGCTGGCACTGGAAGCCCTGGAAATGAAGCGGAAGCAGGACAAGGAAGCCGAGTTGGCGCGGCGAACCATCAGTGGCGCAGCCAAGAGCGAAGAATAGGAAAACGGACTGCTAAAGGTTCCAGGTTACAAGTGTTAGGTTTCAAGTTGACCGAACCTGGCAGCTAGCCGACACCGATTTCCTTCCAGCCGAGACCCTGTCTACAGAACTTGCCCGCGTTCTCGTGTGTCAACGGAAGGCTCAACCTGGCGACCTGTAACCCTCAAACCGCAAGCTGCACCCGTAACCCACCAGGAAGGTTTGGTTGGAATTCTTCGTGACTCTTGAATCAAGTTTGGAACGCAAAACAGAAGAATCACTACCTCATACTTACGCCGAAGGCGTTATTGCGCGTAGCCCAGGGGCGCAATGCGAAGAGAGCTACCCTGGGTTGGAGTTCCCCTCCTTTCTTACGCTGCAAGCGTTACTGCTCCGGTCTCCGGGTCGGCAACAACCCTTTCAGGGTAGCGAGTCTTGGAACGATCTTGACCCAGGGTAGCTCGCTTCGCATTGCAACCCTGGGCTACACGCAATAACGCCTTCGGCGTAGGGAATCGCCCCTCAGTCTTCTGGAAGGCTCAGCCAGAACCTCTTTGACATCAACACACTGCTTGTTCGCCTGAGGCCATGCCCCACTAACTAGTGCCCGTCCGTAAACCGGGGTTTTCAGAACTGTAATGTGTTGAATCGTAACTAGTTATTGTACCTCAGACCGCTGACAGAGCGGCTCGACCCAGCCCGATCCAGAGCCCGGACCCCCGGGGGAGGGCGCTTC
>JAKZYH010000213.1:0-8098 GCA_047514575.1 Acidobacteriota bacterium
GCTCCAGCTCCCAGCGCTCAAGCTCCCCCAGCACCACTTCGCGCAACGAGGTCGGATCCCAGGGTTTCGTGATGTAGCGGTGCACGTGCCCCTGATTGATGGAATCCATCAAATCGTCAGTCTCGGTGTAGCCCGTCAAGACGATGCGGACGATGTTCTCCCGGACTTCGAGCGACTTGCACAGTAGTTCGACACCGGTCATGCCGGGCATTCGCTGATCCGTGATCACCGCGGATACGGGTATCTGTAGCAGCAACTCCAGAGCTTCTGAGCCACTCTTCGCCTCGTACACCTCAAAATCATCCACGAAGGTGCGCTTGAGCTTCTCCAGGTTCGCGACTTCGTCATCGACGATGAGCAGCTTGAGTTTGTCCGTCATGGCTTCACAGGGAGCTCGATTCGAAATTTGGTGCCTCTCTGCTTTTTACTCTCTACCTTGATGCTACCGTTGTGCTGCTGGACAATCCCGTAGCTGATGCTTAAGCCCAGGCCCGTCCCTTGCCCCACAGGTTTGGTCGTAAAGAAAGGCTCGAAAACCTTGACCAGGTGCTTCTCGTCAATGCCTTCGCCGTTGTCTTCGATCTCGATGACAACATTGTGGTCGTGGTTCTGAGTCCGAATCCAGAGGTCCCCCTCATCTGGAATCGCCTGGCAGGCATTTGAAAGCAGATTCATGAATACCTGGCTCAGGCGACCCGGGTGACATTCGACCTTTGGGAGTGTTCCATATTCCCGGTGGACGCGGACCCGATCCCGGTATTCGTTCTGTAGCAGGTTCAAGGCGAGGTCGAGAGGTTCATGAATGTCGACGATCCGGGTCTGATCCACATCCATCCTGGAGAAGGCCCGAAGATCCCCGATAATCGCATGGATCCGTTCAGCTCCCTCTTCAAAGTTCGCGATCAAGCGGTCCAGGTCCTTAGTGACGAAAGCGTAGTTGATCTTCTCTCGAAATGCTTCGGCGCCCTGCTTGGTTCCCTCATCAAGATCCGGCTGTAGTTCGTAAAACTGGATCAAGCCACGCAGCTTTCCGACGTATTTCTTCAGGAAATCGGTATTTCCGTAGATGAAGTTCAAGGGGTTCTTGATCTCGTGTGCGATGCCAGCAACCAACTGTCCCAACGATGCCATCTTCTCACTCTGGACCAGCTGCACCTGCGTTTCCTTCAGCTCCTGGTAGGCTTGCCGAACCTCTTCGCCGGACTCTTGCAACTCCCTGGTCCTCTCATCAACCTTCTCTTCTAGCCTCCGGTTTAGTTCCTGCAGAGCCGAACTGCGATCCTGCAGGGACTGAGCCATTTCGTTGAAGGTCTTGGCTAGGTTGCCCACCTCATCCTCTCCTGAGACCTCGACCCGTTGGTTGAGATCGCCATCGGCTACGATCCTGGCGCTTCGGGTCAGTTCCTTGAGCGGAACCGCAATTCGGCGCGCAATGGAATAGGTGAGCAGAGCGACCAGAACGGTAGCGACAGAAACGAACCAGAGGAGAACAAACTTCAGGTCCTGGACCGGAGCAAAAATGTCCTCCTCATCGATTCCCACGCCACAGATCCATCGAAAAAATTCGTGGTTGACCGCGGCCATACCACTGATCTTTGGTGTCCCGCGAGGGTATTCATAGGAAAAATGGGTAGCACCCCCTGCCACCGCCTCCTGCAATTCAAACAGTTTGTGATCTTCGATAAGTCGCGAGCCGTAGTTGTGTCTGCTAGAAGCATCTTCCGGATTGAAATAACTCCGGTTGCTCCGATACTTGTGTCCGATGACCGTGTTCACGTCCCGGCCCCACATGAAGGCGTAGCCAGAAGGCAGGGAGTGCTGTTCCAGATCCTCTTCCACCTTATCCAGAATTTCCTGAATGGATTCCCAGTTCATCAGTGCCAGCAGCCCACCGAGGATCTGGCCCGACTCGTCCCGGACCGGATAGGCAAAGCCGATGGTATACTGCCGGGCGGAATCCTCATCCTGGTATTGGTAGAGCGGTTGGACCAGCGGCGAAAGATGCCAATCCAGAAAACCAACCTCTCCCCTTCGCACCTGTTCTAACCAACTCGAATCCTTGGTATAGGAAAGCAGTGACTCGCCCTCCAGCTGCCGCAGCCGATCCGGGTCCAGTGGCTGGCTCGGATTCGTGAATTTGCGGTCGATATTGTTGGTCAGTACGAGACTTCCCTCCAGATCGAAAAGACAGATCAGGTCGTAAACCTCATGAACCTCAACCAACTGGTTCAGAAGCAGTTGCGGCCGACGAGCGGATCGATCCATCAGATACGCACCGAAGCGACCGAAGAGCACCATCGCCTTCACTTCCTCTTCCTTCTCCAGGATCGTGAGTTGAATGATGTCTGCGATGTCGCGCGCGATCTGCTCTACATAGAGAACGGTTCTATCTTCGGTAATGCGCTCCTTGGCCTGGAAGTAGGAAAAAACCGAGACTGCAATCAAAATCAGAAAAAGTGGCAGGATCAGGAGAGCCAGCTTGCGCCGCAGGCTGCCCCAGAAGAATGGCACCACCTTGTTCCAGAGTCCGGCCCAGAAGCCCATAAGAAAAACACCCGGAAAGTAAGTGCTTTTAACAGTTCACTGGCAAGTTAACTTACAATCAATCCCGCGGTCAAATCCCGATCTGTTGGGCATCGTCCGGCTCGTTACACCGTAGCGCCCTCCGCTTGCTTCGGAGCTTCTTCCTGTTGTACATTTGCAGAGTGTCGATCCTGCGTTTTGAGCTAAGGGGTTTTTCATGTTGAAGCGGTTGGGGAAACTGAGAGCTCGGATGAATCCTACGGGTGTTGTAGTCGTCGGAATACCCGTTCTGCTCTTGTGTATTGTCTCGCGCTGCTTCTCCATCCCTTCTGCATCTCCTGAGACCGAATCTCCTGAGACCGAGGAAAACCTCTGGGTTCCGGTGAGTGAGCGCTCGAGCGTGGATTTATCCGGCTTCTTGACCACTCTCGAGGGCGAAAAAGTAGCTCTGGAGGATCTCCGAAACAAAGCACTCTTACTCAACGTCTGGGCAACCTGGTGTGGTCCTTGTCGGATCGAGATGCCGTTTCTAGCTGAGCTTCATGAGAATCTCTCGGATGAGGGATTGACGATCGTGGCAGTCAGCAGTGAAGACGCTATGGCGGTTCAGACCTATCTTGAAGAGACCGATGTAGACCATCCATTCCCGCTGCTCCTGGATAGTGATAGCATCCTGGCAGACCGGTTCGGTGTCCATGGGCTCCCTACAACTATTGTGATTGACCCCGAAGGCAGGCTGGCCCTGCGGCACGTAGGCATCTATTCCTGGAACTCTCCCAACGTTGTTAATGGTTTTCGCCAACTGATGGGCGAATGAACTCACCTTTTTTCTTCCGCTGCATCAATCAATCCTGCCAGCGTGACTTTGACATCAACGAAAAACTCTACCAATGCCCGGCCTGCTCGGATCTACTGGATATCGCCTACGACTTTGAGCCGGTCGATGTAGATCAGCTGAAGGCTACCTTCTCTCGGCGCAGGACTTCCTCGGATCCGCTAGACGTGAGTGGCGTCTGGCGCTATCGGGAGTTCCTTCCCTTCAGGGGCGAGGATCTACGCCATGTCGTGACTCTGGGAGAAGGCAATTCTCCGATACTGGAGGTGCCACGTTGCGCCGAGTACGTAGGCCTGGAGCGGCTTCGAATCAAGCATCTGGGATGGAACCCCAGCGGTTCCTTCAAGGATTATGGCATGACCGTGGCCGTCTCACAGGCCAGCAAGCTCAATTCCCAGGTAGTCGCCTGCGCCTCTACTGGAAACACCTCTGCTTCCATGGCAGCCTACTGTGCTCGTACCGATCTGCGGGCGGTCGTCTTTATTCCAGAGGGCCAGATCGCCTACGGCAAACTAGCACAGGCTCTGGACTATGGGGCGCTGACGCTGCAGATTCGTGGAAATTTCGACACCGCAATGAGGTTGGTTCAAGAGCTTGGTCGGGAAACGGACCTCTACCTGATGAATTCGATCAATCCTTTCCGGCTCGAGGGACAGAAGCTCGCCATTGTCGAGCTGCTGGACCAGCTGGACTGGCAGATTCCCGACCGGATCGTGGTGCCCGGCGGCAATCTGGGGAACAGTTCATCCTATGGAAAAATCCTGATGGAGCTGAAGGAGCTGGGTTTCATCGACAAAGTACCCCGAATCACGATCATCCAGGCCGAGGGAGCCGATCCCCTCTATCGTACGCTCGTGACCAGTTCTGAAGTGCTGGTTCCTGTAGCCGACGCCTGGACCCTTGCGAGTGCCATCAAGATCGGTAGGCCGATTAGCTGGAAGAAGGCAGTTCGGGCGCTGCAGTTCTCCGACGGTTGGTGCGATAAAGTCGACGAGCAGGAAATCGCCGACGCCAAAGCGATCCTGGGCCGGGACGGTATCGGCTGTGAGCCGGCCTCGGCCACGACGATCGCGGGATTGAAGAGGATGCTGGCTTTGACCCATGAGGCTCAACCCCAGGTGACCATCGACCCCGGCGAGGATGTCGTCGCAGTCCTGACCGGACATCAACTGAAGGATCCGGAATATACAGTCAACTACCATCTGGACAACCTTTACGAGCACGCAACCTATGAGAATGTGCTGGTGGAGAAAACGGGCAAGCTGACGTCCACCCATGCCAACAAGCCGATCGAGATTGACCCTGACAAGGACGAGATCCTGCGCTTACTCGATCTCAGGTAGGGTAGCGATGCTAGTACGTTGTAACACAGATTATTTCGGGTTTGCCGGTGGGGCTTGTGAGGCGAGATCAAGGCAGGAGGAGGAAGTCGATGTTTGGCCATCTTCGACGACGACCAACGCAGAGATCGTCCACAACCCTCATCGGCAAATCCGTCATAATCTGTGTTACAACGTACTAAATCTCCCGCACTTTTCTTGAAAGGACCCAAATCATACCTAAGCGGTCGACTGCCAACTCCACACCCAGCAAGCTGGGCGAGCTAAAGCAGCTTGTAGGAACGCCCAAGTCCTTTCGTTCCGTCAAGGACGAGGTCAGGGCCAATCTGATTGATCGACTCAAGCAACAGGATCCGCTGTTCCCAGATATCGTTGGCTACGAAGACTCCGTGATTCCTGCGCTGGTAAACGCCCTGCTAGCCAAGCACAACATCGTTCTTTTGGGCCTTCGAGGCCAGGCCAAGAGCCGGATTTTGCGCTCGCTCGTCAACTTCCTTGACCAAGAGATACCCGTTGTCGAGGGCTGTGAGATCGGCGACGACCCGTTCTTTCCGATTTGCGCTCAATGTAGGAAGAGGGCTCGAGTGGAAGGAGACAAGCTGCCCATCCGCTTTGTTCCCCGCAGCGAGCGTTTTGTCGAGAAACTAGCCACACCCGACGTGACCATCGCCGACATTATTGGGGATCTGGATCCCATCAAGGCGGCCACTCAGGGCAGGGCACTCTCGGCCCAGGAAAACATTCACTTTGGTCTGCTACCTCGGGCTCACCGGGGAATCTTCGCTGTAAATGAGCTGCCAGACCTGGCTCCCAAGATTCAAGTCGGTCTCTTCAACATCATGCAGGAGGGCGATGTTCAGATAAAGGGATTCCCGGTTCGCCTGCCGGTCGACGTGCTGTTGGTATTCTCGGCGAACCCTGAAGACTATACCGCCAGGGGAAGAATCGTCACGCCACTGAAGGACCGAATTGGATCAGAGATACGTACCCACTATCCCCTCCGGCTGGAGGATGGAATCCGAATCACACAACAGGAGTGCTGGGTCGATCGCGGTTCCACGAGGCCCTTGGAGATCCCCGACTTCATCCACGAGATCATCGAGGGAGTCGCCTTCCTGGGTCGTAAGGATCAACGGATCGACCGTCGTTCGGGAGTGAGCCAACGCCTTCCTATTACCTGTCTGGAGGTCGCCGTCAGCAACGCCGAGCGCAGGGCTTTGATGGGAAATGAGTCCAGAGTAGTGCCGCGCATATCGGATGTCTATGCCTCGATCCCCGCGATCACGGGAAAGCTCGAGCTGGAGTACGAGGGCGAGCTCAAAGGAGTGGACAGAATCGCCGGCGAACTGATTCAGCTCTCGGTGCTCAAAGCCTACGCAAGACGCTTCGCTGAGTCCCGCTTTGCGAACATCGTACAGTGGTTCGATCTTGGCGGAGAACTGAAGGTGAGTGATCAGACGTCCACCACAGAGTACTATGCACGACTCAAACAGATCCAGGGACTGGAGGCGGCGCTTAAGGCACTGGGTATTTCCCCCAAGAAGAACCGACAACTGGCAGTCTCTTCGATGGAGTTTGTGCTGGAGGGGCTTTGTGCCCAGAGAAGGTTGAGCCGAAATCAGGAGCGGGGATACTACAAAGAGTCGGAGGAATCGGAGGGCGAACTGTTCGCAGATATCTCTAAGGGCTCGGAAACCTTCAATTAGGCCAAGGTTGAGATGGCGAGATTTCGATACAGCAAGTTCCTTCCCAGTCTGGCGGACGAGGTCGATCTCGAACAGTTGCTGGAGCAGCTGAAGGACTTCTTCTTCGACAGTGGGTTCTATTCCCAATTCTATCCTCAGGGAGACCCTTCGCCGATGGAGCTGCGTAGGGCACTAGCTGAGATCCTGAGCAAGAACGATCTCCTGCCCGATTCCTGGCGTCAGTCGCTGAAGGAGTTCGCCGAGGACCCGGCTAGCGATCCCCCGCGCGAGATTCAGGACCTTCTTGACCGTATCCTCGAACGTCTCACCGAGGAGGGCTACCTCCGAGTCCAGGCGGATGAAGGCTCAGGACAACACCCCTCAAGCGATGTGGGGAGTACTGGAGATGCGGCCACGACCGTGAAGTTCGAACTCACGCAAAAGGGGATCGATTTTCTGGGCTACAAGACTTTGGGCGAGCTGATGAGCTCTCTGGGACGCAGCAGTTTCGGAAGCCATGACACCGACCAGTTCGCCACAGGTGTACAGGCGGACGCACCTAGCAAGGTCTACGAATTTGGGGACACCTTGAATCTGGACATCAGCGAAACCCTACTGAATTCGGTGCGGAGAGCGGGGCTCCAGCTTCCGCTCTCGCTCGAGTACAGCGATCTGATGGTTTACCAAACCGATCACCAGAGCTCTTGCGCGACCGTTCTCATGCTCGATTGCAGCCACAGCATGATCCTCTATGGAGAGGATCGGTTTACGCCAGCAAAGAACGTAGCGCTGGCACTCGCTCATCTGATCCGTGCCCGGTTCCCCGGCGACTCGCTCCACATCGTCCTGTTTCACGACTCGGCGCAGGAAATTCCCTTGGTCAAGCTGCCCTCGGTAAAAATCGGCCCCTACCACACCAATACCTGCGAAGGATTGCGCCTCTCTCGCCGAATTCTTCTGAATCAGAAGAAGGAGATGCGCCAGATCATCATGATCACGGATGGAAAACCCTCTGCCATTACCTTGAGCGACGGACGCATCTACAAGAATTCATTTGGTCTCGACCCATTGATTCTCCGGCAAACCTTCGCCGAGGTAGCCAACTGCCGCAACTCGCGAATCCTGATCAATACGTTCATGCTGGCACGCGATTACTACCTGGTTGAATTCGTCAAGCGAGTTTCACAGATCTGCCGTGGAAAGGCCTATTTCACCTCCACTCTCAACCTCGGTGACTACCTACTCATGGACTTCATGACCAAGAAGGCACGGAGCATCCACTAGCCCGGCTGCCCCGTCTCCCGAGCCTTTGCCCAAAGTGATAACATGGGATGCCATGCCGGTCGAGCCAGTTGACGAGTCCATCCCCGAAGGCGAACAACAGGAACTCACCACCATTCTGGGGGAAAAAGCAGAGAAGCTCCCTGCCGACAATCAGGCCAAGCTTTCCCGCTTGGACCCCTTGCGGCGCTACCTCTTGGAGATAAGCCAATTCGAGCCCCTCAGCCCCGAGGAAGAGCGTCGGCTGGCGATTCGCTACCGGGAAGATGAGGATCAGGACGCAGCGTATCGTCTCGTCACCGCCAACCTGCGACTCGTCGTCAAGGTTGCGATGATCTACCGTAGCGTCTATTTCAATGTCATGGATTTGATTCAGGAGGGGAATATCGGCTTGATCGAGGCGATGAAACGATTCGATCCTCACAGAGGAGCAC
>JAKZYH010000214.1:0-3050 GCA_047514575.1 Acidobacteriota bacterium
CGTCATCCTGGAGAAGACCAAGGACAGCATCGCGGCCTATGACCTGCTCTCCAAGAAATCGCCGGTCGTCCGTGACTTGAAAGAGGGCAAATATCCCCGCTACAAGTTCGTGGAGTGGAGAGCGGTGAAGAACAGTGCCCCGGTGTTCTGGATTGATCTTCTCGCCTCGGAATCCTCCGATGGACAACAGCTCCACCTGGTCTGGTCGGTAAATCTCGAGACCGGAGACCTGAGCGCCCTCAGCCAGGCAGCCAGGGATCTGGAGTCCGGAGCAGGGAAGTAGCCTGTCCTGGAGATTCGCCTCCATCCAACCGAGACCGGCGGTTCGAGGTTCCTGGCTGGGCGTCGGAGTGCTGTTCCTGGCCTCCGCTCTGGCAGTTGGCTCCTCCAGCTACGCCTTTGGTCTCTTCGTCCAGCCCCTGGAGGAGGCCTTCGGATGGCCGCGGACCGCCATCAGTGCTTCTTTGTCGTTTGCCGCTGTGGGCAGCCTGGTGTCTCCCTTACTGGGTCGCCTGATGGACCGTCTGGGGGCGCGACAGATCATGGTCGTGTCCCTCCTGGTCGGAGGCCTTAGCTTTCTACTGCGCCCCCTCATGTCCCAGCTCTGGCACTGGTACGCCTTGAGCTTTCTGCAGTTCGTGCTGTTCAACGGAATGGGCTTCCTGCCGGCGGGGCGCCTGATCGGGATCTGGTTCGACAACCGCCGCGGACGCATGATGGGACTGGTCATGATGGGGAACAACTTCGGCGGTCTGACGCTGCCACTGATCGCCGGCTTCGCTCTGTCAGCCTTCTCCTGGAAGATGGCCTATCTCACGTTCGCGTTCCTCTTCTTCGCAACCGCGCTGCTCTCGTTCGTCTTGATCCACGAATCTCCCCAGCCTGTACCAGGATCCACCGAGACGACGGACAGCGATGAGGCTGCCCGACTTCCGGGCATGGGGGTACGCGAGGCCCTGACCACCCGCTCTTTCTACAGCATCACGTTCGCCACCATGATGGCCTCCTTCACCTACAGCACCATCCTGGCTATGGTGGGCGCTCATTGGGTGGTTGAGGGCATGTCCACGGCGGCGGTGTCCCTGGCGCTCGGTCTGCTGGCCACCGGTGGAATGGCCGGGAAGCTGCTCTACGGCTTGTTGACAGAACGGTGGGGAGCAAGGTGGTGCCTGGTGGTGAACCTGGCTGCCCAGATTGCGTCGGTCTGCCTGATGGTCGCCTATTCCGATCCCCCCCTGGTGTGGCTTTCAGCACCCTTGTTCGGACTCAACATGGGAGGGTACGGAACCCTGGTGCCCCTGATCGTTCAAGAGTACTTCGGGGTGCGCCACTACGGCAGTATCTCCGGCCTGATCAGTGTGGCGACCGTGATGCCCTACACCTTGGGACCCCTGATGGCCGGCGCCTCCTACGACCTCTGGGGAAGCTACAGTCCCGCCTTTCTGGCGGTCACCATCCTGTTTGCTCTGGGGATACTGTCCCTGCTTCTGCCCACCGACCACCATGCGGGATACGATCGCTTCCACGGTGAGTAGGCTGTAGGGTTTCATCTCCGCCGACCTCGATTACCGCGGAATCAGGGCAAATCTTCTTGGTCTGTCCGAAGGGGTTTCGTTTCATCGGCGGGCCGAATCGTCGAGTTCATTGCCCAGCTGGGATAGTAGTCGTAGACCTGGGCATCGCGGTGAGGAAGGCCCAGCGGCTGAGGGGGCAGCCGAAAGGGAGCCGGGTGGCTGTCCATGTCCGTAAAGACCAGCCGGAGACCCAGTGAACGCATTGTACGGACGGATGGGACGTTCCAGGGAGCGGACCCAGCCACGATCAGGCCTCCCTGCTTTAGAATCCATTCTCCGGCGGCGCTGACCACCGCTCGGCCCAGTCCATGCCCCTTGGCCTCTGGAGCCACATCGACACCAATCTCGAAGACCAGATCAGCGAGCAACCGCGTAGTGGCCAAAGCCGCCAAGCGGTTTTCTTCGAAGATGGCGTGAGCGATGACCGCATGCTGTAGGGAGCAGTGCCAGAAGATGGTCGGGTCAACCGCTGCTGCCAAATCGTTTGTCTCGAATTCATCTGGCCGGGCATCACCCACCGGAACAAAGGAGTCGCCATCGGCCACTAGATACCAAGTGGGACCAAACACTGCCGTGCCGAGAGGGAGGGTCACCCGAGCGAGCTCATATGCCCCGAACACGGAGAAGACTTCATCAAGTAGCAGCGAATTGACTACCCTGCGGACCGGATCGCGCCATTCTGCAGGAACTGTAACGATCCCCTGATCCTGGATTCGGACGGCCCACAGACGTCTGGAGCCATCGGATCGCGGTTCAGTGGCGAGGACCACAGCCGAGGAGTGGGACAGCCTTTCAATTGAGACGCCCAGTTCCCGTTCAAGCCAGGGCCGGACCCTCTTTAGAAGATGTTGATGCGACACGAAATCCTCCGTCTGATGCTCAGGGTCGGACTGGCTGAAGACTCACACTCGTGCTCTCATTCCAGGCACTTGTGAACAACGGCCATCGTACCCTATCCCGAATCCAGGCTAATCGGCATCTCCTTCTAGTCCCCAGCCGAGTGTCCCAGTTGAGGAAATCGATGCGAGAGCTCTTTGTTGAGCGCTTGACCCAGTACGCGGTTTCCCTCCTCAGTCAGATGTGCGAAGTCGAAGTAAAGGTTGGTCCCTCCTCCCTGGGCAAGAACCTCGGTGCAGTCGAGGTGGGGAATCTGGTGGGACTCTGCCCAGTCTAGTGTTCGCTGGACCAATCCACGGGCGAAGCGGGAATGCAGGGGTGCATGCTTCTCGAACACGAACCGCGAAGGCAGGACCAACAGCAAGAAGGGGATGTCCCGTTCCGATAGGATCTCATGTATGCCCTGGATTGCCCCGAAGAGGCGGTTCCATCCCGCTTCGATCCGGTCCTGGTCGAGTAGATACCTTTCGAATCCGAGTAGGTAATAGGTGACACCCGCGGTGCTATGAAAGGGCTCAGTGGGGTCGATACGGTAGAGAAGATTCAGGACCCGGCGAAGGAGAACTGTGTAGGTGTAGG
>JAKZYH010000215.1:0-6652 GCA_047514575.1 Acidobacteriota bacterium
TGGTATAGGTGCCCGCCGCGTTGATGAGTGGTCGTACGCCCAAGGCGCGATAGCTCTCCCCGTGACGGCTCGACAGGTACGAGGCGTATAGGTTGCTGGGTCTCAGCGAGCCTACGGCCGAAGCAATGCCGGCGGACAGCAAGAATCTTCTGCGATCCCAACCACTACGAAACGTTGTCATGATTCCCCCCATTTCTGCACCGGTACGGTCCACAGTAGTCAGGTCCGGGAGCAGAACTCCGGTGCCAGCGGTATTGTAGCATCGGCGTGAAACCGCCCTCTATCAGCAGTCAGTCCAATGCCGTTTCAGCTGCGATGCCCAGTTCTGGACGATCTGGATGCGGCCCGGCTGCAGGGTGCGCCCCTCTTTCCGCCGCTCCTCGATGTTGCGCCTTTTGCAGGGCACAAAGCTGCCATCCGCCTCCAGTAGGCTTGGGGTCGTGATCGACGAAGTCGATGTTCAAGGGATAGTGGAAGACCCCTACAGATAACGTCTGGGGCACTTGGCAACCATCGTGTACTTCGGGTCGACCATGTTGCCCAGTCGCATCCGTCCCACCTGGCTGAGAAAGTGGTAGGCCTTCATGCGATCGAATCCGTAGTCGGAAACCATCCAGTCGATCAACTCCACCCACGCGATCCGCGCCGCGGCGTCCAGAGGACGAGCGCTGCCGGCCACCATGATGAACTCGTCACTGACGATTCGTGGCCAGTTGATGCGATAGTCCTTCTTCAAGTCGAAGGTCACGGTCACCCGCGCCGGGATCTCCAGGGCGACGCCCGTCAACGTGTGCATCCCCGGTGAAGAAGTGTGCCCCTGCTACCAGGACTGGAAACCATACTTCGTTCTCCGGACGAGTCTCGACACAATCCATGTTGCCGCCGTAGTAGCCGGGCGTGAGCGCATTGACTGCCTCAATCTTGGGCGCGACACCCATCGTCCCCATGAAGGGCTCGTAGTCGATTACCCGCTGTTCGTCAAAGCGGATCCCATCTTCCTCAATCGGCAGGAAAAGCCACTGCTCTTCCAGGTGCGGCTGAAGCGTTGGGTCCAGCGTGGTGGAGGTCAGACCGCCAAAGTACGGCACCGTGCCCGTGACTGCATGGTCCCGTGTAGGTGTGATCTCATGGATCTTCACCACCAACGTATCATCCGGCTCAGCGCCTGAGATTACGATGGGGCCAGTCTGGGGATTCAGAAACGGGTAGGTACAAACGTCTGCGAACTGCTTTACCTGCGGCGTCATC
Organism: Acidobacteriota bacterium; assembly: GCA_047514575.1. Taxonomy (GTDB): domain Bacteria; phylum Acidobacteriota; class UBA6911; order RPQK01; family JAJDTT01; genus CAUZIZ01. The sequence continues at coordinate 1,249 of JAKZYH010000215.1, forward strand.
TTGTTCTCGAAGGCGTCGACCGTGTGGATGACAACCGTCTCCCCTGGCTCGACCGTTGCGATCGGTGGGTGAAATGGCGAATAGGTATAGCAGTAGGGCCGGGTCTGATGGATCTCCCGGACGCTCATGTCCCCTCCTCGGTCAACCAGGACATTCAGGGTTCAATTCACCGATTATTCATCAACATTCTTCGCCGAGCAAACGACGCTATCCACCGTGGCTTTGACCCTGGCGATCCTCGCTCCCAGAATCAGCGCACGGATTCACAAATACGCCATGCCCGTGAGATTCCTCTTCCAGGGGCCAAAGACCTAGTATTGCCAGATAGGCTCCCCCTGTAGCCTGGAGGCCCGCCTTGGTAGGCCAGACCCTCAGCCACTACCAGGAGAGTGGAGAGCTTTTACTACCGGAGCGGGGACAAGATGATGGTGGCTACCATCGAGACGAGACCGACCCTCCAGGTGGGAACGCCCCGGGTACTTCTTGAAGGGGCCTACGCCAGTGGCTTCCTCTCAATTAGCCCCGCTAGTTATGACGTGACGCCGGACGGACAGAGGTTCGTGATGGTTCGGGAGAAACGGGTTCCACGCCAACTTCAACTCGTCTTAAACTGGTTCGAAGAACTCAAGCGGCTGGCGCAACCCTGGGTTACCTGCAAGCAAAGTGGCCTCCCCGGAAACTGACAGCTTCTTTCCAACCGCCCCAAGAGCGTCGGCTCCTGTGTGGACACGATGTTCCGGTGGACGACCTGAATCTCCGCAGGCCGTTAGCGCTGGTTCATTCGACTCTTCCGGTGAGAAGTTGAATGACTGCTTCTAGGTGCGAATTCAATCGGTCGATGCAACACCTCTAATCTCTAGCGATAGAGAGGAGGATGTTGCAAATGAAGTATCGGACGAGGATCTATTACACGGAAGCACAGAAGGCCTTGATGTGGGACCGCTGGCAAAAAGGCGAGTCCCTGAGCTCGATCGCGCGGCTCTTTGACCGCGGCCATTCCTCCATTGAGGGTATTCTGAAACAGACCGGTGGCATCCGGCCGCAGCCGCGCCGACGATCGCGACTCGCGTTGACGTCATCGGAACGCGAGGAGATCTCGCGCAGTGTGGTCGCCGGCTGCTCGATCCGTTCAATTGCCAGAGGGCTAGGTCGCGCCCCCTCGACGGTCAGTCGCGAGCTCCAGCGTAACGGCGGCCGGCTCCAGTACCGGGCCAACCGGGCCGATGAAGCCGCCTGGGAGCGAGCGCGCCGCCCCAAGATCTGTAAACTGGTAGAGCATCGGGAACTCGCGCACAGCGTGGCCTTGAACCTGAAGAAGCTCTGGTCGCCCGAGCAGATTGACGGGTGGCTCAAGCGGACGTATCCCGATGAGGAGGACTTTCAGGTGTCAGACGAGACCATCTATAAAAGCCTCTTCATCCAGGCCCGCGGCGCCTTGAAGAAGGAGCTGTTGCAACATCTTAGGCGGACCCGTGGGATGCGCCGCTCGCGCCACCATACACAGAAGACGGAGGATCACGGACGGATCAAGGACACGGTATCGATCCGTGAGCGACCCGCCTCAGTGGAGGAGCGTGCTGTGCCCGGTCACTGGGAAGGGGACCTCCTGATCGGAGCAAAGCACAGCCAAATTGCCACCCTGGTCGAACGTCAGACGCGCTACGTGATGTTGGTCAAAGTCAACAGCCAGGACACCGAAACGGTGATCAAGGCCTTGACCCAACAAGCTCGCAAGTTACCGCGAGAACTGTACCAGTCCCTGACGTGGGACCGCGGAAAGGAAATGGCGGATCACAAACGCTTCAGTCTGGACACCCACATAAAGGTTTATTTCTGCGATCCCCGAAGCCCCTGGCAGCGCGGCTCAAACGAAAACACCAACGGACTGCTTAGACAATACTTCCCGAAAGGAATGGATCTCTCCAACCTCGACCAAAACAAACTGGATGCCTTGGCAAGACAGCTAAACGAACGCCCGAGAAAAACGTTAGACTTCGAAACGCCAGCCGAACGATTTAACCAATGTGTTGCATCGATCGGTTGAATTCACACCTAAGAGCCGACATTCAGGTTCTGCCGCTGAAAACGTCGAATGAACGACCGCTTTCGCCCCGAGAAGCGGACGTTCACATCCACCAGTGAATCTACGAAGTCCAGCCGCTGATCTGTCCTCGATGCGCTCATCCAATGAGGACTCTGGCCTTCATCGAGGACCCTCGCGTGATTCGAAAGATCCTCCAACACCTCGATCGTTGTGAGCAGCCCCAAAGCGCTCCCCCACCCCGACTCTTCCCTCAAAGACTCCAGACCTTCCTGGCCTCGCTTTCGCCCCAGCAGGCTCAAACCGTTCGAGCCTCCAGCGACGCGATTCTGGGACGAGGTCCCGACCTGGGAAGACTGAGCCGCTCACCCCCCGAGCGGATTGAAGATCCGTCTATCCTTTTCCGCCTCGATTCTCGCCCTTTTTTCGATCTCGACGTCTTCATCGGGGGCATTTCATCCTCTGTTCTCCTTCTGCCCCGACCAAGCTCTTCCTCCTCCTCCCTCGACCCCATTTTTCACTCCCCGCTAAACCCGAAATGCTGACCAATACCCGATGTCCAAAAAACCAAACTCCTATCCTCACCCTCAAGGTACTTGAGCCTATGCTCAACCATTTCGTCGATGCGCTTTTCAAGAACACAGGTGTAGAGGCATTCGTAGAATTCATCGTTCACATATCTTCCTGCTTCTACCCAGCTCTCACGGGCCTGCTCATAGAGGGATTCAATGTACTTTCGAAGGTTAGACTCCCAGTGATTGCCAAGAGACGTAGAGATGCAAGCTTGGAACTCGGACTCAAGTCCCGCTTCCACCTCCATCATCATTTCTCTGTAGATCGGATCCTTCTCTGGCTTAGAGCCTAGGACACACTTCTCAAGCTCACCGTACGGCAGCTTCTTTGACTCGTCTGAATCTTTTGCCAAGATGCCCCTACCTAGGGCTACCTGATTGGAAAATCAGGCAGCACGGCCGGTAGAACCGTATAACTTTCTTACCTTCCCTAAGAATATAAGAGCCCCCCCTTACTGAGGTGGGGTAGTGTGGCATCGTGTACTTGCAGTCTAATCGCAGTGCGCACACCGCATCTATTGCAGTGACGATTACGATGGTTCGCGAAAACCAACAAAAATCCGTTTGAGGTACAGCTCTTCACACCCATGGGGGCCGGGGTCGGGGTACCCCTGGGGGTGGTCTCGCAGTGGCAGGTTGTTACTGGGAGTGATACTCTCCAAGCAAAGTTGGGACACCGAGTTCCAATCGAAAAAAGGCAAGGGAGTGACACGTGAATATCAGCAAACAGGCTGTGGCTATTCTATGTTTCTTGTGGTTTACCGCGGGTCCCATTTTCTCTCAGGATTACGAATCCATTGACGGTGCCGTGATCTACGATCATGACCCTTCAACAAAACTAGGTGATGATGTTTTCGGAACACTCATCTCCGATCTGGAGCATGATTCACCTGGCAGGAACTCCCATGGTGGGCCCGTATGCATGGAGTATCCCAACGGTCAGATCGTGGCATTCAATACGAATACGAGTGACCATAATATTGATGGTTGGAGTGAGTATGCAGTGAGTAAGGATGGCGGCAAGAGCTGGGAGATGTACAACAGGTTCCCGTACTCATTTGAAGCCTACCAGAGAGATCCCCATCGGCCAGCATGGGTTGAGGCGGGCCTTGTCACCCAAAAGGGAACGGTGGTTGTTTTCATTACTCATTTTATTAATGAACCAGAAGTAAAAGATAACCGCACTATGAGCGGCTTCATGAGGAGCTTTGACCATGGTGTCAGCTGGACAACATACGAGTCTGTCGACGGCACCTATATTGGTTATCCCGTTGCCACGGCGGTCGATGGGAGCACCAACTACATCGTGTACGATGACTTTGGAGAAGGACACGTCTTGTACGTCAGTACCGATAATGGGCGATCCTGGAGAAAGCGGAGTACCCTCTCGCTTGAAAACGATACATGGTACGGGGCCCTGACCCTCATGAAGGATGGAGGGCTGCTGGCCGGGGCTTACCTCACTAAGGACGAAGACCACTTCTACTACTGCATCAGCACGGACCAGGGGCATACATGGACCAAACAGCAGAAGGCCCACGTCGACAAAAAGATTCGCGACCCAGAACTGGCCTACTTGGGAGGACGATATTATCTTCACGGAAGATCAGGACACCACGGTGAGGGTCGCCATCGTTTTGTTCTCTATCAATCCGATGACGGGATCAATTGGCAGGATGGCATTATCGTCAGTGGAGACGCGAAGAAGCCCGACGGATACAGTAGCAACTGCATCATTAATCAGTACAATGACGATGTTCCAAACGAATTAATGGTCGAATATAGCATCATCTACGATGGCCGCGACACAAACGAATACGTCTTCTTCGTCAAACCGGAACCAGAAAAGTAATCCAGGCAATACCCACGGGACAGGGGGTCGGGGTGCCCCTGGTTGCTACGGGGTTTTCGTTCAGAAACAGGAGAATAGAGAGACCTATTGCCGATGCTTCTCGGCCCAGCTGGCCACTCAGCCGGGAGTCCTCTTCACCAACGTCAACCTGATCAATACCAGTGACGAACCTCGCAACTTGACGCTCACGGCCTTTGCCGAGGACGGCACTCAGCTGGCCCAACCGGCATTCCGGATGCTAAACCCAGGACGGCAGCTCTCGGAAGACGCCGCCAGCCTGTTTGTCTCCCAACCGGGGACAGGACTCCAGGGGACGGCCACAGACTTCGTCGGGTCGCTGCAGGTGCAAGCCGATGGTCCCGGCGTCATTGGAGACGGCATCTTCGGCGATCCGATCAGCTTCCAGTTTGCCGCGGCCCTGCCCCTGCAGACGAAGAGCTTCCTGGAGGCGGTCTTTAGCCAGGTGGCCAACGTGCCCGGCTTTTTCACGGGACTCGCCTTTTTCGCGTCCGAAGCAGACGCGGACATCACGATCGAAGTGCGGGCAGCGGATGGAACGCTGCTGGGCCAGTCCCAGCAGTTTCTGGCGGCCGGTCACCGTCTCTCGAAACTGGTTCCCGAGCTGGTGCCCGACTCGGACGGGCAAGACGGAGGCTATATCGTCATCCGCTCCACGGCGCCACTCATTGCCCAGCAGCGTTTCGGAGCTCTGGGACCGGAGGGCATCCGACTACTTTCGGCGGTTCCGCCCACTGTAGTCGCGGAACCTGACCTGAACCTGTTGTCCGCGGTGCCTCCGACGGTTGTGCAGTAGCGGAAACTGCTCGCGGGAACGGACTTGGCTCTTGGATTTGCTGGGCCTGGAAAGCTTCGCTTAGGGTGCTTCTTCAGGCAACTGTTGTTGAGGGCGGCACACTCCCAAGCCACACAGCTTGAGAT